>JALYSE010000248.1 GCA_030854955.1 Fibrobacterota bacterium
AATCGGCTCTTTCGCGCAGAAAGCGCGTTGCTCAAACATGGTCAATTTCCCGCATGATAGGTCAGTAATTTAGTCTAGAAAGGCCCGTCGGACTACAGGAACGCTTTGAATCAGCCCAAATACCGGGGCTGTGCAGGGCCTGTTTGGGGCCGTTTAGGCCTCATCCTCGCTAGGACTGCCGTCCATTCTTTCCAAGAGGGCCCGCACTTGTTCTGGTAAGGCCACATACCGTTTGCGGCAATACTCGCAATGAAGCTCCGTGGTTTCGTTCTTGATGCAGATTTCTTCCAATTCCTCGCGGGGCAGCCCGGTCATGGCCTTCATCACCCCCGCTTCCGAACAGGGGCAGAAAGGCTGGACGGCGATTTCACGGTGGATGGCGTATTTGAACGGACCCGCCAAATCGGACAGCATGGCATCTAGGTCCATGCCCTTGCCCGGCACGTGGTACTTTTCCAGGGGCGGCATGGTGCGAACCACCTGTTCCATGATGGCCAGGGTCTTCTCGTCCGCCTTGGGAAAGGCTTCCACCAGAAAGCCGCCGCAGAACTCGAGCCCGGATCCTTCTGAATTGCACTTGGCCTTGATCCCCACCGCCGATTTGGTCTGCTCGCTTTGCAGCAGGAAGTAAGCGGTGCTGGGTCCGATATGCTCGGACGGCATTTCCACGATGCCCTCGGAGGTGGGAACGCCGCGGTCGCTCAGTTTTCGGACCGTCATGGTCTGGGGGGAAAGCAGGGGTTCGAAGTCCCCGATGGTCCTTACGTCTTCTGCGGGGAGCATGCCGCGCAGCAGACCCATGGGGGTCGCATCGGCAGTGACCAGGGAGAAGTCCCCCGAAAATTTGAATTTCACCTGGACGGTGCCATTGGTTTTGAGACCGGATGCCAGCAGCAGGGAGGAAATGATGGTTTCTCCCAGCAGGATGCGGGCGAAGGCATGGGCCCCGTGATATCCGGCTACGATATTGGCCGCATCGGTGGCATCCACCAGCACGAAGCGGATCTCGGCGGTTTCGCCCGTGGCTCTTATGATTTTATCCGACATCTCAATTTATCTTATGGTTATGGACAAAATATGAAAAGGGTCTTATTAATCCTATCTCGCGGATTCGAAGAATTGGAGGCTGTCGCCCCCTTGGATTTGATGCGACGGGCGGGAATTGAAATGGTTTCCGCCTCAGCCGGGCCCGAATTGCTGGTGGAAGGGAGTCGCGGTATCCGAATCCAGGCCGATCGGATGCTGGGGGATTGCCTTTCCGAGCGGTTTGACATGGTCATCTTGCCCGGAGGACCGGGTGTCGGGGAATTGCGTAAGGATACGCGCGTTCTGGAGTTTGTCCGGCAGGCCTACGCCGATGGGGTCCCTTTGGCGGCCATTTGCGCCGCGCCCCTTATACTTGCGGACGCCGGAATCCTGTCCGGCCGGACCATCACCTCTTTTCCCGGATCGAAAAAAGAACTGCAAGGCCGGGTCAAGGACTACTCCGAAGAACGCGTAGTCGAGGACGGGAGCATTATCACTTCCCGGGGGGCGGGGACGGCCGAAGAGTTCGCCTTGCGTTTGGTCATGATTCTTCTCGGGTCCACGGCCGCCGAAAACGTCCGTTCCAGCATCGTCGCCCGCTAGTCTATCTTTCCACCCATGTCTCCCTGGATGTATCCCTATCTGGGGGCTTTTCTCATCGGGCTTTCGAAGGCAGGGTTCGCCACGGGTCTGGGCATGCTCACCACGCCTTTGGTGACCACGGCGGTACCGGCCCGGGAGGCCATCGGCATCATTCTGCCCCTGCTTTGTTTCGCCGATCTTCTCACCCTTTCCGCCTTCTGGAAGAAATGGAATCTGGACCTCATACGCGTTCCCTTTTACGGGGCCTTGGGTGGCATTGCCCTGGGAATGGGCTTCGTGAAGGTCATTTCGGAGCAGCTCCTACGCAATTCCATCGGGGCCACAGCCCTGGCCTTGACCGCCCTCCTCATCATCCGGAACATCTGGTATCCGGCCAGGGCCTATCGGCCTTCGTTCTGGGAAGCGCTTCTGGTGGGGGTCGCCGCCGGGTTCTCGTCCTCCATCTCCCATGGGGCGGGTCCCATCATGGCCATTTACCTGATGGCCCAAAAGACTGATAAAACCGCCTTCGTCGCCAGTAATGCAATTTTCTTCACTACTTTGAACCTAATCAAGATTCCTCCCTATGCAATTTCGGGCCTGATCACCCCAGCCACCCTCCTCCAGGATTTGCGATATCTCCCTCTGATTCCCCTGGGTGTCGCCGTGGGGTGGGTCGCCAACCGCGCCCTTCCCCAAAAAGCTTTCGAATGGCTGGTATACGGGCTTTTGATTGTCACGGGCATCCACTTGCTTCTCTCTTGACCAACCCATGATTAATCAGGGGTCGCGATGGATTTTGGCTGAGCAAACTCCACCTTCCCCGCTTTTTGGAGACTGATGGCGTTGGCCCGGCCGGACTTTTTATAATACAATCCCAAAAGTATCCTCCGTTCGCCGAGGCCGCGATTGTGGTTCCGAATGGGGCATGTGGCGGCGGCCCGGGTCGGTTGAATACCGGGAGAAAGGATTTACATCATGGAGTTCTGGATGGCGGTCATCGTCATCAGCCTGTCCGTAAATGGTGTTTTCGCCTGGCGCTGGCGGAAGCGATCATTCCTGATTTCCAGGTTGGAAAGGGAACTGACCGGGCACGGCGACATGGCGCGCAGCCTGGCTGAAACCCTGCGGTTGACCCGGGTCGAGTTGGAAGGAGTCCATCGGGAAGCCAAGCTGGAGCTGCAACGGAGCGAGGTCCGGTATCGGACCTTGGCCCAAAGCAGCCCCGTGGGTATCTGGCATATCCGCCCGGACGGACGAACCATCTATCTGAACCCGGCCATGAGCGCGATCCTGGAATTGGACGGGCCGGGGGATTTGATGGGGTCCGACGCGACCTACCGAGAATTCTTCACGCCCGAGAGCGTGGACCTCATCGCGAAGGAAACAGGTTTGCGCGTCGCCGGAGCCGCATCCAACTACGAAGTAGAGGTGCTCGGCAAGTGGGGGAGGCGCACGCGCATGATCGTGTACGGCGCGCCCATTCTCACTCCGGAAGGCAAGCTCGAAAGCCTGATGGGCACTTTCGTAGACATCACCGAGCGCAAGCGGGAAGAAGAGTTGTTGCGGCGATCCGAGGAACGTTCACGCGTGGCCGCCGAGTGCGGCAACGATATGATCTATGAATGGGACATCCGGACGGGGACCCTGGAATGGTTCGGTCCGGTGGATGAACGATTGGGGTTCCGGCACGGAGACATTCCCCGGACCCTAGAGGCCTGGGAACGCCTCATCCATCCCGAGGATCGCGCGCCCGTCGCTGCCGGAATCGAAAGGCATCTACGCAGCCGGGATTCGTTCCAGGGGGAATACCGCATCCGCTGCAAGGACGGTTCCTACCGGATCTGGTCCGACCGCGGAACGGCCATGTGGGATTCCGAAGGCGTGGCCTACAAATGGATCGGCACCGCTTCGGACGTAACCGAGGCGAGGCGCGCTGAAGAAGCGTTGCGCATCAAGGAAGAACAATTGCGGCAATCGCAGAAGCTGGAAGCGGTGGGACGCTTGGCCGGCGGAATCGCCCATGACTTCAACAACTTGCTGGCCGCCATCATGGGCTACTGCGAACTCATGCTCTATCGTCTGGAACCGGAACATCCCTGCCGCAAGGAGGTGGGCGAGATTCTCAATGGCAGTGACAGGGCCGCCGGTCTCATCCGCCAATTGCTGGCCTTCAGCCGCCAGGAGATCCCCCAGCCCAAGGTCATCCATCCCAACTTCATCATCACTTCCATGGAACGCATGCTGGACCACCTCCTGGAGGAGAACGTGGAACTGGACATCCGCCTGGACGAGGATGCGGGGCGTGTGCGCATGGATCCCGTGCAGCTCGAACAGGTGGTGATGAACCTGGTGCTCAACGCCAGGGACGCCATGCCCGGGGGCGGAAACCTGCTGGTCAGCACCGGAAACGTCGAGCTCTCCGGAGACATCCCGGGCGCCTACGGCAAGGTGCATGCCGGACCGCACGTCCGCATTTCGATAGCGGACTCCGGACGCGGTATCGACAGGGAGAACCTGCCGCATATCTTCGATCCGTTCTTCACCACCAAGGACAGGGGCAAGGGTTCTGGCCTTGGCCTTTCCACGGTATACGGCATCATCACCCAGAACCAGGGTTGCGTGCTGGTGGAGACCGAGGTCGACAAGGGGAGCGCCTTCTCCATCTACCTTCCCCTCACCGAGGAAGAGGCGGAGGAAGAGACGGAAATCAAAAAAGCCCTCCGTTCCTCGTCCATCGTCCCCAAGACCGTTCTGGTGGTTGAGGACGACGATGAAGTGCGCGGTATCGTCCGCGACCTCCTGAGTCGGCAGGGTTTTATGGTGTTGGAGGCCCGCCAAGGGCGCGAAGCCCTGATGCTGGCCGAGAATTACACCCAGCCCGTGCACCTGCTTCTGACCGATGTGGTGATGCCGGGCATGGGAGGCAAAGAGCTGGCCGATTCCCTGCGCAAGTTCATGCCCAGCGTGCGCGTGCTGTTCATGTCGGGCTATACCCAGGATGCGGCTTTCCGCCAGGAAGTGGCCGAGGGTGGACGCGCGTTCATCCAAAAGCCATTCTCGATGACGGCCTTGGTGGGGAAGATTAGGGAAGTTCTGGTCTGAGCCTGCGCGTTTAGGGAAGGTATTCCGGGTATCCGGTTACATCGGATGGGTTGGTTTTCGTATAATGAAGTATGAAAACCTTACTGCCAAAATTCGCGGCCGGCTTCGCACTTGCCGCCGGCCTCCTTTCCGCCGAAGAGCCCCGCAACATCCGGATGAACGTCGCATTGAACCCTTATCCGATCTCGGATTTCGCGGACCTATCCACGGCGTTCACCGTTTCCATGAAACCGGCGCCCCGGACCCTGCTGTCATTGCGTATCCTCGGGGAATCGGAGACGGCCTGCGAACCGTGCGAGGATATTATTTTCCGGAACGAGAAGCGATTGAACGGTATGACGGAATATTCCCTGCTGGCGGGATTCGTCCTGGACCAGGGAAGCCTCAGCCTCAGCGGATCCGCGGGCCCTGCCTACCTATTCGGCAAAGTTAAGCGATACGACGGCAGCGGCCAACAGAAGTATGAGAAGTACCGTGAATTCGGATTGGCCCTGGACGCCCGGGCGACCTATATGTTCAACCGCACCATCGGGGTGGGAATCCAGGGGTTCGGCAACGTGAACCCTCAGCAGACAATCTACGGGGTCATGGCAGCATTAGAATTGAGGGTCTGGTAGGCGAGGGCACTTTCCAAAAGTCCGGGATCGCGTATGCCCGGGGAGCCTCCAAATCGGCGACTCAGTTCAGCGTGCTACACAAGGCACTCCTCGAAAGAGGCGAAAATGGTTTCCTTCACTTATCTTTTTTTGGGCGGATAAACTGGGGAATTGGAATCAGAGCGGATCGGTACAGCCCGGCCGCCCATAATCGATGGGTTCCAGGATGGTGGGATTATCGCCGCACACGGCGCATTCCGGATCCCGCGCCCCGCGGCTTTCGCGGAAGCGCATCGCCAAGGCATCGTAGATCATCAGGCGATCCGTAAGCAGGTCGCCTTTGCCCAGGATGGATTTCAACGCCTCCGTGGCCTGGATGGTCCCCAGGGTTCCCGCCACCACTCCCAGAATGCCCGCTTCGGCGCAACTGGGGACTGAGCCGGCGGGCGGAGGCTCGCGGAACAGACAACGATAACACCGGCTTTTGCGCGGCACCACCGTCATCGTCTGACCCTCGAAGCGCAGGATGCCGGCATGCGAGAAGGGCTTGCCTGCGATCACGCAGGCATCGTTGACCAGAAACTTGGTGGCGAAATTGTCGCTGCCGTCGATGACGAAATCGTATCCGGAAACGATCTCCACGGCGTTGGTCGCTTCCAGCCAACCGTGATGTTCCACGACCCGGACGTCCGGATTGATCTGGGCGATCTTCTCCTTGGCCGATTGCAGTTTGGATCGGCCCACGTCCGCGGTGAAATGGACGATCTGGCGCTGAAGGTTGGAGTCGTCCACCACGTCGCCTTCTGCGATGCCGATGGTGCCGACGCCGGCGGCGGCCAGGTAGAGCAGGGAAGGGGAGCCGAGCCCGCCCGCCCCGATGCAAAGCACCTTGGACGCCAACAGCTTTTGCTGCCCCTTGAAACCCACCTCGTTCAGAATGAGATGCCGCATGTAGCGACGCATCTGGGATTCAGAGAATATCGGCATGGGGGAAACGCTCTTAGCCCGCGTACAAGGGCGTGCTGAGATATCTCTCGCCCGTATCGCAGGCCAGGGTGACCAGGACCTTGCCGGCGAATTCCGGACGCTTGCCCACGTCGAGCAGCGCCTTGATGTTGGCGCCCGTGGAAATGCCGCCCAGGATGCCTTCTTCCCGCGCCAATCTCCGGGTCATGTCCAGGGCTTCATCATTGGTCACCCGGATCACCTCGTCGTAAATCTTCTGGTTGAGAACCTTGGGCAGGAAACCGGCCCCGATGCCCTGAATCT
>JALYSE010000249.1:0-4764 GCA_030854955.1 Fibrobacterota bacterium
GCTCCGCCTCCACATCAATCGGATGGGTCAGCAGCGCCCGGATACCTGCCTGCTCCGCGATCAAAACCGTACGTCGAATCGCATCCTGTAACATACCCCGTCCGATACCCCTTCCCTGATCCGCCCGGGAGACCGCCAACCGCGCCACGATAACCACGGGAATCGGAAATCGCCCCATCCCCTTGCGTACCCGTTCTGGTGCTTCTCCGGCATCGATTTGTCCGACGGTCAGACTGAAATAACCCGCCAACCGGTTTCGGTCCAAGACTACATAGGTTTTCGCCGAGCCGCTGGTCTGCGCCAGGTGGGCATGGCGAATCAGCCATTCGTTGAGGGATGGTTTTCCGCAATCAAACTGGGAAACAGGGTGGCGGGGCTCCAGGGGGACCGGAGGTGAAAGACTCAACGTTTATTCCAAGGCGCCGGTTTCGAGAAGAGGGCATTGAGGCCCGCGTTTTTCCGAGGAGGGCTGTCCAATAAATCCAGCAGGGTTTGATATTGGGGGGGCGAGACCATGAATAGCCTTTGATCGAGCAAGGTATCCTCAGCAGCACGGCAAGCGCTGTCGAGAATGAATTCCGTCATGGATTTATGGCTGGCTTCCGCAGCGCGCCGCAAGACGCGTTCCTGTTCCGGGGTCGCGCGGATCCCAAGTCTGGAGGAGCGAATAGGTCGGATTTTCTTGGCTGGGAGTTTGGTCGGCATGGAAGGTCCCCTGTACGTCTAATATACGTACAGTTATACCAAAGGGTGTATATAGTTGTCAATTTCCGCCTGAAATCAGGCACGTAGGTGCCTTTCGCGTCCGGCAGCCACCCGAGTCACTTTTTTGGGGATTGAAGTCGTCTAACCGATGTTCAAGAATCCTGTCAAAGCAAAGCGCCTCTCCAACCCCTGTAAATTGGGGAAATTGACAATATCGGATGGACTGGCGATTAGATGTGATTGCCATCAACCTTGAATTAGGACTGAGGGGTTACTTTATTTCCAGTTGTGGGTTCGGAATCCGAGATTCCGACATCCATTGCGCGAAAAAGTGTTTATTTGACGCCCTCTTCCGTAAGTGGGGCGCGCAGCTGGTTGCCTTTGGCATTCCAGCCTCTACCAGGGTGCATGGCACCCATTAGGAGTTCATTTTGGGGAAAAAATCCATGTTCCGTAACTCGATGCTAAGTTGGTTTCTTTTGGTTCTCGTTTCGGCATTAGTTACTCACGCGACTCCTTCAAAGGCGTCTTCGAAATCGGATTCCAAGTCCGGCGCAGGAACAACAAAGTCCGCTCCTGCCCAGACTCTTATTACCAGTCCCTCCAAGCCAAATGCACTGCTGGACACCGTGACAGTGCGCAAATATTACCTGGATGGAGAATTCGAAGATGCGATCAAAATATTGGAAGCCGGCCTCAGGGATAAGCGGGCTTTCAAACATGACGACAGCGTCTTCATCTACAAGCATCTAGGCGTCATGTACGCGGCCAAATACGAAACCCGCGAAAAAGGCAAATACTTCATGCATCAATTGCTGATGACCGAGCCGACCGCGAAAATCATGGATATGTATGCCAGCGACATGATCTACATGATTTTCAAAAACATCCAGGATGAGTTCGAATCCACTCGCGGCAGGCTAGTCCGGGCGGAAACCCATTTGCGTGAGAACGCTCTTCCGGAACCGAAGCCTATCACTAACGCCGAACCCGCCAAGGTCTCGCCTTCATCCCACGGCAAGGGCTGGGTCTGGTTAGGAGCGACCACGGCGGTTGTCGCCGCCGGCATGGGAGCCTATTTCATGCTGAGCGATGAGCCGAAGACGGTAACGCAGAACTCTTCTTTCGAATAATCCGGATACAAGGTGGCAAACATTACCATGAGCAACCCGAAATTTTCATTCTTCAAGCAGTTTTTCCTGCTCCTCGCCTTACCGGTGCTGATGCTGATCGCATGCCATCTGGGCCAGGAAGAAAAAGTCGAATCCAACATCTCCTTCAATAAGATTGTCGACTCTCTGAAGCAGTACGACAAGGTCGTCATTGTCCTAAAGGACATGAGCGGGAATCCCATCGACACCGTTTTCAACAACAAGGTCGAAAAGGCATCCGACGTCGAAAATCTTCCAGCCCCGCATTGGAACGGTGGCAAGGTCATCGTTTCCATAACCGGATACAAGGATAACGAGGTCGTCTATCACGTCGACTCCCGTTTCGATGGCGCCACCAATTCCAAGGACAGCGTCATCGTATTCAAATACAATGGCTCCTCCGTTTCCTCCCCTACCGATAAGCTGATAATGGCGGAAGGGGATTCCCTCAAGCTGCCGCCCCTCTCCGTGGAACCGGTGACCCTGGCCGACAAAGCCGTGACCTGGACTTCTTCGCACCCGGAGGTCCTCTTGGTCGCCGATGGCTTCCTAAAGGCCCTTAGGCCGGGAACCTCTCAGGTCATCATCAATCTAAACTCCGACCCTACCAAAACCTTTACGATAACCGTCACCATCGAAGCTGACGGCAAGCTTCCGGAAACCCTCTCCCTCTCCGCGGAAACCCTGTATGTGGCGATTAACGGCTCCCTGTCCCGCCTCTCGGTTCTGGCCGTCCCCTCCACGGCAACCAGCGCTGTTCTTTGGCACATGGATGATTCCCTGACCGCGACGGTTACCCCCGACGGCTATGTTAAAGGCCTCAAGGCCGGCGTCACCAAACTGCGCGTCCAGTCCGCCGTCAAGGCTTCGGTCACGGATTCGGCCTTTGTCGTTGTGTCCGAACCCGTACCCGTGGAAAGCATCCGCTTCCCCAAAGATTCCACCTTCCTGTTCGTTCGTGGCGCTGCGGAAATCCTCACAGTCGAGGTGCTGCCTTCGAAAGCCAATCCCGAAGTCGAGTTTACGGTGGCTGATCCCTTGATTGTTTCCCTCAAGAACGGCGCCATTACCCCCTTGATAGAAGGCTCTACCACGGTCACGGCGACCTCCAAAGAAAACCCGTTGAAGGTTGCAACTTTGAAGGTGCGTGTCCTGCCTAGCCAAAACGTGGACAGCGTCCGGATTACGCCTCAACTGGTGAAACTGTTTACGGGCGGCGAAAGCTTCACCTTGACGGGCAAGGTCCATCCCGCTTCGGCATCCCCTAGGATTCAGTGGAAATCTTCTAATGAAGACATCGCCAAGGTGGATGAAGGGGGCAAGGTTAGCCCCGTCGCGCCGGGAACCATTAAGGTCTATGCCATCAGTCTCGCGGACAGCACCAAGCGGGACAGTGTGGATGTGAGTGTCAAACGTGACGCCCCCGTTGTGTCTGTCGGCCAGGATACCGTCGTTTCCTTAGGTAAGATCATGGCCTTTTTGCCCGTGGTTGCGACCCAGGAATACGGACTGGTGGTCGAATACAAGTGGGACTTGGACGGCAACCTGGTTTGGGATGACTCTTCGGAGACGGTCAAATCCGTTTCGGCGACCTTCGCCATGGAGAAGGAGACTCTCGTTCGATTCTACGTGCGGGACAGCGAAGGCAACGTGACCATTGCGACCAAGAAGGTCAGGGCGGTTAAGGGCTCGGTAGTACTCATCACCTCTCCCGCAAACAACAGCTATTCCAGGAACCGGAGTATTTCCGTGGCCTGGAGCATCAACGGCGTGGCGCAGGATTCCCTGAAAACCGAAGTCCTTACGAAGGACGGGGCGAATCTCATCACACGCACCGCGCGGGATTCCGCCGGAACGGCATTTTCCACCTCCGTCACGGTCTATTTGGACTCCATCGCCCCTCTTCAACCCAATGTCGTCGGCACCTCACCCACGAGTTTGATGCCGAGATGGGTCTGGTCTACGGGCGGCGGCGGCGGTTCCGGTGATTTCCGGTACAAACTCGGAGGAGACGGCAACCCGGCCATCGGCGGCGCGGAAACCCGCTTGCTTGAGCACGCCTTGGCTTCGGCATCCTCGGTGAACACCTACGTTCTCTATGTTCAGGAGCGGGATTCCGCGGGCAATTGGTCCATCATCGCCAACCTGCCCATCAAATACGATCTTACCAAGCCCAGCGTCGCCATCACTTCGCCCCTGGAATCCGGTACCTTCATCACCCCCAAGGCGAAGGTCAAATTGATGGGTACTTCAGGTGGAGAAAACGCCATCACCAAGGTGACCTATGAGGTCGGCGGGGTCGTGACGAATGCAATTATGGGATTGAACGGCGCCTGGTCCACCGACAGCATCTCGCTGGTTGACGAGAAGACGGTGCAAGTCAAACTCGTCGCCACCGACGTGCTCGGAAATACGGGCGAAGCGACGTTGTCCCTCTTCAGGGACAGCGCCTTTCCGCTGGCCCCTGCCTCGCTGTCCTCTCCCGCTACTCCGACGGACGTCTTGAAAGCCACTTGGACTTGGTCCGCAGGTTCAGACGGTCCTAATGGCAGCGGTCTTAACGGCCAATACCGCTTTAATCTGAATGGCGGTGCCTGGATCACCACATCCTTGACCTCGGTGCTGGAAACACTGACGGAAGGTTCCAACACTTTCTCCGTCCAGGAGCAGGACCGTGCCGGCAACTGGTCCCCTTCGGCCAATAATAACGTGACTCTCGATACTAAGGCTCCCGATGCGGTTAATTTTACGGGTACGGACAATTTGTTCACAAGGAGCACTCAACCGACTTGGACCTGGAAATCTTCCACTGTCAATCCTGGAATAGGCAAATATGACCTGACCCTGGATGGGCCGGATGGGTCCACTACCCTCACCTTGAGTGCTGTCACCTGGAAGGCGGACAAGG
>JALYSE010000249.1:4774-6574 GCA_030854955.1 Fibrobacterota bacterium
ATAACGTGACTCTCGATACCAAGCCCGCCGGCGCGCCTACGGTCAAGAACGAGTCCAACGTGAGCAATAACGGCGCGACGAGCAGCCCCAAGTTCACCTGGACCTCCGGCGGCGGTGGCAATGGTATCTATCAGGTCCGGTTGAACAACGATGTGCCCTACCAGGTGCATCCCCAGCAGCCCCTCAATAGCCAGACCACTTGGAGCCTATCTGATTCCTGGCCGGACGGTACTGTAACCGTCAGGGTTTCGGAACAGGATATCATGGGCCGCTGGGGCAACGAGGGGAGCTTTACCATCCAACTCGACAGGACCGGTCCCTCCATTAAGAATTTGATGGTAAAGAGGGGTATCGGAAATTATCAATTGCGAGAGGGGTTTATAACCAATAAATCATTGATTTCAATAACATTCGAATTGGACAACGCCAATAAGGATACTACCTGCAATCTCCCTCTGAACGATAGCACGAACACTTGCACAATTGAAAGATCGGATGCATTGGGCAATAAAACCAAGATCACACGCAATATCTGGAAAAGGGATGCCGTTATTTTCATCAATAAGGGTGGGACAGGTGACGGCTCAAGTTGGCAAGAAGCCAGTAATGATCTAGTTGGCGTATTTGGTGATGCTAAAAGTGGCGGAAAGGAATTATGGGTTGCTTCTGGGCAATATGGGGCAGACCTTTATACACCATCCACTACAACTGCACTGGGTGGATTTGACGCAGCGACCTTTCCTGTTAGCTCGGATAGCAGGTCTTACTTCAATACATTTGTGGAAGGGGCACAATTCGGTGTTAATGGAGGCACTCTGGATGGCTTTGTTTTTAGTGGAAGAGTAAATGCAAGCACCGGGACAGTGAACTTGAAAAACTGCCAGATTATTGGAGCTGGGACCTTGGCAGCCACGAACAGAGGAACCTTGAATGCCAACAATATCTTGGCCACTGGGTTAAGCGGTGGATATGGCCTAGTTTATGTAGATGGAGATTCTTATTTAACCATTGATGGGGGATCCTTGATTGGAAATATACCCTTGGATGGATCGGTTGCATTTTCGATAGGCGGAACCGCTACTTTCAAAGGCAGCCTTGTAATCAATGGAAATAAGACTCCCGGGTCTTTTGTCCAAATGAAAGTATCTCGGGTTGGAAAATTAACTATTGAAAAGGGTGTAAATTTCGACTGCAATCAGATATTTAAGGAGGATGGCGGTTCCGGGACGTGCGATGGAAAAGCCTTCTAGCCTTTAGTCATACCAGTTAATTTGCTTATCTATGGTAACCGTTCCACGACCCCCTCTTTGATTTTGGTGGCCCCCTACCAATCCTGATTCGTTTCTTCAGGGGGCGAGTTGTGATTGGAAATCAAGGTATCATTCCGGTCGATGTCGAAAATGCTTTGAGCGCTTGGCAAACGGAGCACTAGAGCCTCCGAGCCAAGTGCGAGCGGTTCAATATCTGTATCCGTTCTCGCAACGGACTTTACAGGTCGGCTAAATTGGTCTAAACAGTGGAAATTGTGGAATGCGGCAGGTATTGTCCGCCGCACGGCGGCTTAAGCGTACGGGTGGAGCGCAGCCTTCACCCGGGAGGGCGTCAATTCATCCAAGCGGTGGATGGAGTAGTCTTCGATGATGGAGAAGACATGAGTCAGATACACCCACGGATTCAGCTTGGCTCGCCTGCAGCTTTGCATCAAGGTGAAAAATGTCGCTAAGCGCTCGGCTCCCTCGTATGAACCGGCGAAGTTCCAGTTCTTGCGACCGATAACGACATGGCGCAGATCGCGTTCCG
>JALYSE010000401.1 GCA_030854955.1 Fibrobacterota bacterium
GGTCAGAGTATCTGGTGTGTTACTCTCGTTGCTGCGAAGAGATTCACAAAGGGCTTTCACGAAGTGGTAGCTGAGGTTGTGTCGCGCGAGCGCGATACCGGCGGCGTCCTCCAAGTGCGCGGCGGAGAAGCTCTTTCTCAAGCTCATGAGACCGCGGATCTTCTTGATGGAGGACACCTCCTGTTGCGCCAGCAGTTTGTCGACGAGGCGATGGAGATTGGGGCCGATGGACTTGGCCCGCACCAGGTGCATGTGTTCCTCGGCTTCCAAGCTCACGGGTTTGTGCGGCGGCCGATGCTCGGGCAAGCTGGAAGCCTGGGCTTTACCGGCGCGTGTGGGGTGCCGGCACAGTACCTCCCCGCCGGAAAGGAGGATAACCTCCTTCGAATTGAAATGGACGCTGACGTAGGTGCCGATGAGGCGATAGGGCGCGCTGTAGAAACTCCCGGCGACTTCGATATGCCCTTGCACGTCTACCTTGCGCCGCCCCACTTTGAAAAAGGGGAACGGCGAGGGCGGAAGCGGACGCAAGCAGGGCTTCTCGCATTCGTTGAAATGGGGCAACACCTGGCGCTTGGTGGTGCCGTGAATGCGCAGGCTCGCCCAGCGCTTGTTCCAATGGTAAAGGAGTTGGTTACCCTCCTCCAGGGAGGCTATCTTCCGGCCCTTGAGAGCATTGTTCTGAGTGTAGGCGATGTCCCTTTCCACGCGCCCTTTCTGCTGCGGCTGATAGGCATCGCAGGGGTTGATCACGAAGCCCATCCATCGCGCGAAAGCCAGGTAGACCGGATTCAAAGTGGGCTCGTACAGATGCGCGCGCAATACTCCGGACTTGAGGTTGTCTATTTTTGTCGTCTCCGCCACGCCGCCGAAGGAGGCGAAAGCGTGCTCATGACAGCGCAGGAACGTCTCCACGTCCTGGGCATATACCATCTCCTCGTAGGCATGGCGGCTGTAGGAAAGGGTCATCTTGAACAGCCAGCTCCGGCGCTTCTTGGGACCGTCTCCGATTAAAGGGCCGTGGCTGAAATCCACTTGAGCCTCCCGTCCGGGAAAGACCGGGAGCCGCTCAAAAAAGTGCGGGGCTTTCTTCTTGACCTTGCGGAGATAGCGCTTAATGCTGTCGTAACTTCCGTGATACGATGCGTCCTCAACGAGATCCTGGTAGATGCGCTGGGCGGAAAGTCCTTGTGCAAGGGCGATTTTGATGGCGGGAAGATGGGGCAGGAGCAGGGCGTTGCGAGGCGGCGGCAGGGGTTGTTCAATGGGGCTATGGGTGTCGGAAACCTCCTCGGTGCCGGTCGCCTCGGCGTCGGCGGCCACCCTATCGCCGGCGACCGGTACCTGGCCGGCGACCAATGCTTCACCGGCGACCGGTCCTTGACCGGCGACCGGTCCTTGACCGGCGGGCACTTGTGGATCATTTTGCCCTTTTTCTACTAAAAAGCCGGCGGGCACTTGTGGCCTATTTTGGAAGGCTTTCCGGTACTTGGCGACGGTGATGCGATGGATCCCGGTTTCCCGCTGGATCCGCCTGTCGGACCAGCCCAGACCGATCATTCCCTCAATAACGTGCTTTTTGTCCATCCTCAGAACGTTCCCCATTCAGCTCATCCCTTCTCTGGTAGGAAGGGAAAAGGTGGATTTTAATCGTTCTGGGGTGGCCTATTTTGAAGTGCCCGGAGGTGGCCTATTTTGACTGCCCGGCAACAGCTGGGCGAAGCATTCTTTCGAAGCTGAGACGAGGCGCCCGCCTTGATCCGATGGTTTCGCTGTGGGAAGGGCCCCGCAGCGAAATCACACTTTAGAACTGTGAATGCAAGCGGTGGCCAACCCCATCGGGGTCTAACCGAAGAGGGCATTATAGGCCGCGAAGCACGGATAGGCCTCCAGGAAACCAGGGAGGCATTCACTGACCGGGCGCAGGAATTCGAGGGGGAAGAATACCAGCAATTTGCATTTAACGTTGGCCCATGGAGAAGTGGGCTCTGGGGCCATGTC
>JALYSE010000250.1 GCA_030854955.1 Fibrobacterota bacterium
GTCCAGGGCCGCGCGGTATTTCCCGATGCGGTGACGCTGGCTGTGCGCGGCTTTGAAATCGGCGAGGTTGCGGGGGCCGGTGTCCCAATCCAGACCCATCCACTCCAGCGATGCGAAGATATCCTCCGTATATACATCGCGAAACCGGGCGGTGTCCAGATCGTCGATGCGCAGATGGAGGGTCCCGCCCTGGCTGCGGGCGATGAGCCAGGTGATTAGGAAGGACCAGGCATTGCCCGGATGCAGATAGCCGCTGGGAGTGGGTGCCAAGCGAGTGCGCGGAGCGTAGAGCATCGTTAAGAAGCGCCCAGCATTTGGTGATAGAAATCCAGGGTCTTCATAGGCCTAGCCCCGCCCGCATGCTTGCCCAAGTAGGAAAGCAGAAAAGCCTCGGCCAGCACTTCCTCCTCGCGCGGGAGACGCCCCGCACGAACGCCGAATTCCTGCACCCGGCCGAGCCAGCGAAGCAACCGGCCGGGAAAGGCGACACCGCCGGCCCCGGCGCCTCCGCACGCCGCGCAGACCGGGCCGCCCAGGTCCGGGTCCAGGCGCACGCGGAAACCCTCCGCCTTGCGTCCACACTGCACGCACTCGGTGAATTGCGGGCTGAATCCCGAAAGCGCACACAATCCGAGCAGGAAATCACACAGGTGCAGCACCGGATCGAAGCCCGGACCGGATGCCTCGTCCAACTGCTCAAGACGCTCCACCAACAGCTCGTAATGGGGATGGGATTGCTCGGGTTCGGACATGTACTTGAGAAAAAGCTCCATGAACACGTGGCCCAGGGACTGTCGGGCAGGGTCGGCCTTGAGCCTGGGAAAATCCCGGATCAGTCCCGCTTCCATGAGAATGTGGATGTCCGTTTTTGATTTCTCGGGATAAATGAATTGGTCCAGGGTGAAGAAGTCCAGCAGTCCATGGAACTTGGACTTCTGGCGTTTGGCTCCCTTGGCCATCAAGGTGATGAGCCCGGATTCCCGCGTGAAGACCTTGAGGATGAGGCTGCTGTCCGAAAAAGGGATTTTTTTCAGGATGAGGCCGGGGGATTTCACCGAAGCCATGGACCGGGTCTCCTTTTCGCGGCTAGCGGCCGAATCAGTTACGGGAACGGATCAGAATCCGTACCTGATCGACCACTCCGTTTGGGAACCGGGATGCAAGACGGTATGGTAATAGGGTTCGAAGGAAACCGTGTTCTCATTCGCCCAGAGGGGCATCCAGGCTACCGGGAACTTGCATTCTATTTTCACTTCGCCCAGGGCGGGATGCTTCTGGATGATGTCCATGGGCGCGCCGAAGGGTAGGTTGAGCAATTGGTAGCAACCGGACTTCCAATCGTGCTCGGGATTGCGCTCCAAGGCGCCCTTGGCATTGAAACGGAAGCCGCCCGCCACCGGAACCCAGGAGGGAAAATCGCACTCGACGGAAAGCTTGCCACACTCGAACCCCGCATGGGGGAAGAAGGGATGGGCGAACCAGCGGATGGGCACATCAGCCTTGCCTTGGTTCTTGATCACGGTGGTGGAGATGAGGGTGCGTCCCTTCAGCACCACACGCCTTTCGAGGCTGAAATCCCAGTCCTTGAAATTCTGGCGCGAGGTCATTGTGAGCATGGCGCCAGCATGGACGGTTTTCCAGGGAGCGAGTTCCATGATGGTGAAATTATTGCGGACATGGAAAGGCTTTAAGGGGCTTTCCCGCCGGACCCGGCCCACTCCGATCACCCAGACATCCTCCCCAACCTTGGCGGTGGCCGCACCCAAGGCGATTTCGAAGACCTCGGGAACGCCTTGGCCGTCGAAGGGCCGTGGATCGGGATTGGGAAATTCCGGCCCGGAAAACAAGGGGCCCTTGGCGGCATCGGTGACCTGCCAGATATATCCGCCCGCGCAATAGCGGGAACCGATATGCTTCCTATCGGCTACGGGATCCAAAATGGATACGCGCAGGCCGGCGCTGTCGAGATGGAACATGGGTATAAATTAGGAAATGCGGGCGTTACCGGGGGTTCCGACCCAGATTCCTGAGCAGGCCGGAGAGGAAGTCCGTTTCGCGGCGGTTGGGTCGCAATCGCTGCCAAAGCAGCCGCACATATTCCCGCTGGGCCGCCTCTTTTCCGCCCTTGAAAAAGCCTCCCGTCTCGAGCTTTTCCAATAGGCCTTCCAGGGCCCGGGTTGCTTCCGCCCGGGTCGGATCGGCGTCGGTCGCCTCGGCCCCGGGGGTATCACCTGCCTCACCTGCCTCACCTGCCTCACCTGCCTCACCGGCCTCACCGTAATCACCGGCATCGCCGGATAAGGCAAAAGAGCCTACCGGGGCCATGCCGCGCGCAGAACCAGCGCCTGAAAATTCGTGGAGCGCGATGGCCACCGCATGGGAGAGGTTAAGGCTGATGGTCTCGGAAGGAGTCGGAATGCGGACCAGGTGCGAAAGCAAGAGCGTTTCTTCGCGGAAGAGTCCCTGCGACTCCCGACCGAAAACCAGGGCCGTAGCCGGAGCCGAGGAGGAGGGGGACCTCGAGCGCCAGGCAAGGGCGGCGCCTTGGACTTCTTCGATGGACTGGGCAGGATCCCGGGCGCGGCGGGTGAAACCGTAGGCGGAGGCGCAATCGGCGATTGCGCCCTCAAGGGAAGGAAAATAACGGACGCCTTCAAGCAGTTCCGGAACCGCCTTGCCGGTCTTGCGCGCCGCGCTGTCGGCCGCGATGCCCGGGCTGCCGACGATGCGGAGATCAGTCAAGGAGTAGCACGCCATGGTGCGCGCCACGAAGCCGACATTGGCGGCCTGTTCGGGTCCTACCAGGACCACGCAAATGGCGGAAGGCATGAAAATGGACCGCCGGGATGCGGAAGCCTCAGGCTTCCGGTTCGGACCAGCGCCCGTGTTCCTTGATCAGGCTCACCAATGCCTCGGGGGCCTCGATCTCGGGGATGTTCTTCTTGACGCAGTCCCGGCCCACGTAGAGGTTGACCTTGTTGGGGGCTCCGCCCACGTAGCCGAAATCCGCGTCCGCCATTTCACCGGGGCCGTTGACGATGCAGCCCATGATGGCGATGGAAATATTCTTGAGATGGGCGGTACGGAGCCGGATCTTCTGGGTCGTGGTCTGAAGATCGAATAACGTCCGACCGCAGCTGGGGCAAGCCACGTATTCCGGTTTGGTGCGTCGCACGCCCGCAGCCTGGAGGATGTCGTAGGCCAAGTGCATGTTCCGCTTCACACCGGCGGGACCGGCGACGTGCAGCATGTCCCCCATGCCGTCCACCAGCAAGGAGCCGATCCGAGCGGCCAGGAGCATATTGGCTTCCGGAGTGCCGTCGCTGGCGCCCCGCAGGATGATGGGATCGGGACGGCCCTTGCGGGCCAGCCATGCGGCAAGATAGCGGTAGCTTCCAATGGGGTTGCCGCCGGAACCGTTGCCGCCCGGCGCGACCAGGGCGCAGGACCAGAAAAGGTGAGGCAGCTTGAAAATGTCCGCGGGAAGCCGATCGAGATGAGCGGGATCCTCCACCTGGATTTCCAGGTTGTCGGGCAGATCGCTTATGTCGGAAAGCAGGCGCGAACTGGTCAGGGCTACCAACGGATGCTTGGTCGCCATGGCGAAATCGACCGTGCGCGGCTCCCAGGCGGTGGGGATGTCCGCGCGGATGGCATGAGAGTCGAAGGTGGAAATCCATTCGATGCGGCGCTCACCCTTGGGGACCGCCTCCGATCCCGGGTCCGCGGTGCCTACGGCGATTTTCTCGCGCGCCCCCACGGCCAAACCGCCCAGGAGGATCATGGGTACATCGCGCCGATGGAAGGCGTAGAAGTCGAGGCTTTCGGGCAAAGCCATGGTGGGATCCACCTTGGTGGTATCGCACAACTTCACCAGGGAAATCGCAACTGGGATCTCGTGCACCGGATCCTCGGTCAAAGAGACGCGAATGGTATCGCCTATGCCGTCCAGCAGCAAGGCACCGATTCCGACCGAGGATTTGAGCCGTCCGTCCTCGCCGTCGCCGGCCTCGGTGACGCCCACATGGAAGGGATAAGGCCGATGTTCCTTGTCCAGGCGTGCGGCCAGGAGACGGTAGGCTTGGACCACCACGCGCGGGTTGGACGACTTCATGCTGAACACGATCTGATCGAAATTCTCGGTCTCGCAGACGCGCAGGTATTCCAGGGCCGACTCCACCATACCTTCGATAGTGTCTCCGAACTTCCACATGATTCGATCGGAAAGGGAACCATGGTTTGTGCCGATACGCAGACAGACGCCCCGGTCCTTGGCGATCCGGACCAGGGGTGAGAATGCGTCGAAGACCTTTTGCACGCCCGTGGAAAAAGAAGCATCATCGTAATCACGGGGGGTCGGGGATTTCGAATCCACAAAGTTGCCGGGATTGATGCGGACCTTTTCGACCCATTTGACCGCTTCCATGGCCGCGCGGGGCTGGAAATGGATGTCCGCAGAAACGGGCACATCGCATCCCGCAGCCCTAACCTTTTTCATGATCTCCTGCAGGCACTCGGAATCCTTTTGAGTGGGGGCGGTGATGCGCACGAGTTCGCAACCGGCCTTGGCCAATTCCAGGGTCTGGAATACGGTGGCGTCGATGTCCTTGGTATTGGTCGTGGTCATCGACTGTATCAGAATCGGCGCGTCCCCGCCGATATAGCGGTTGCCCACCCGGACCTTCAAGGTCTGGCGGCGGCGGGGGGCGAAGCGGTCCGTCGTATAGGTAAGGAGGCTTGGAGTCGAAGGTTGGTTCTGCATAAGGATGGGATTCAAAATAGCCGTTTTCTGGCTGTTTGTCTCAAGTAGCCGGATCCGGCTTACCGCTGACTCAAAACTCCGGAAAATGTCGGGATAGGCCTCCCCTTCGCCAATAAATTCAGTACCTGCCGGTTACACTGCATTTCCAAGGTCATGTCCACCATTTAACCCGTTTCACCCATTCCCCCCGTAACCCTCATCAAGGTCATCGCAACCCTTGCCTCCCTGTGAATGATTCCCCCTGCAGATCCAACCCCGGATTCCCCGGGTCCAGGCGGTCAGGTGGCCTGCTTGAACTCCAGGCGTTCCGCCCTTTTCTTGAAGCTGCCTAGCCAGGATTCCAGGTTCCTGCGCAGCTTCTTCCTCCCATAGAGGAGCGACACGCCGAATCCCTCCAGCGACTCTTCCGTTTCTACGATGATGCGTTCCCGTTGCTGCCGGATCCGCCAGCGGTGGATGGCCTTGATGTGCATCATGCTGCCTATCCAGACCAGTTCCCTCCCGGTATCCGCGCGCACCACCTGGGACCGGATCCGGGGAGAGGAAGGACCCCAGACGAAAGCCGTCCCCGAGTCCAGGGTTCCGGACACCTCCACCGATTTGATTTCCTTGTTCCACTCCGGCCAGGCACTCGCATTGGCGAGGATGTCCCAGGCCTCGATTGAGGTGGCATTGATCTCGATGGAAGCCTTGGCGATGACCGTTGCGCTGGAGTCGATGCGGCCTTCGGCGCCTAGTTCGCGGTAGCGGGCCAAGGAGGGAGCGCAGTTTGTTAGGCATCCGGCAACCATGACAAGCAAGAGTGCGGAAACCTTTCCGGCCCTGAAGATCAAGGATCATCCTCCCGGGGGTACCTCTGGGACTTGGCTTTCTTCCATAAACGCCACTCCCGCGCCCTCCCGACCGCTTCCGTAAGGGTCATGGCGGGATTTTTCGAGATCAAGGCGCTCCAATTATCCAGGTAAGCCGTCACCGACGAATCCTGCCAGGGCTGGGAGGCCATGAACGCCTCATATTCCTTCTGCACGTCCACCATAGTGTTGAAAGCCTCCAGGGTCCCCGATGTGTCCTCGAAAGTGCGGTAGAACAGGGTCAGGAATTCGGAGGATTTGAGCTGGAACATGAATCCCAGGGACCGTTGCTCGTATCCTCCCGAAAAGGCCTTGGAGCCAGCGTAGGACTGGACGCGCAGGTTGCGCCCGAGATGAAAAAGCCCTTTCGCCGCATCGCGACCGCGGATGCGGATGTCATAGGGATGCTCCGGAAGCGGGGAAAGAAAAACCGAATAGAGGATATCGATCAGCTTTTCGAAGGGTGGGAAGGGAACGCGCCGGTAAAGCTCGACCGCCTCGGTGAGGGTATAGGGATTGAGATGACGCGTGCTGCTGAAAAGTCCCATCAGCGCCTCCTCCAGGCGCGAGTAGTAGAAATCCCCCCCGGGCAGGCGGCGCGGATCCAGAAATAGGGCGCGGGCCTGGGCCACGCGATTCTCTTTCAGCAGTATGTACGCCTCAATGACCCTGAGAACTCCGTTGCCGGGATCCGCAGCCAGGGCCTTGTCGAGCCATGGCCGGGCCTGCCTTTCCTCTTCGGGCCGATCCCGCTCCAGGTAGGCCAGGCAGAGGTGGTAGGCGATCAGGGGCTCGCCCGGATGCAGGCTGTCGGCCAGGCGGAGGCTTTCCACCTTGCCTTCCCAGGAGGAATCAGTGAGGCCGATAAACAGGTGAAGGCGCCAATCCTTGGGATACCAATCTCCG
>JALYSE010000251.1:0-3722 GCA_030854955.1 Fibrobacterota bacterium
CCTTGGACGCACCCAATTAGGACGATTCTTTTTCCGGCCAGTGAATCAGACAGAAAAACCTCCATAGACGTTAAGGCTGCTATGCCTGTTATTTCCATTCGTGTATTGATCATTATCCGTGGAGAAGTCCCTGAACATTCTTTTAGCCGGCGCCCTCATCAGGATTCGTCCCAAGCTATCAATGGTATTCGCCCCGTATTGACCCACATAGGCCTTCATCATGTCGATTTGGATTTGGTTGTGTCGGAATTGGTATTCAACTCCAGCTTCATGATAATGGGTACGAGGGTCCGCATTGTAACTGATTTTTTCCAGCGAAAAAAAATTGAAATGGAAAATGCTCTTGAATTCCAGAGATGTATCGATGAAGTTTTCCTTCCGCATGATACTGAATACCTTCAGCTCGGACAAGTAGGACCGGAGCATGAGATCGCTGAGACCCCGGTCGGCCAGGATGGATTCCATTTCGCAGTAAAGCGCATCGTGAAGCTGTTTAAGGTAGTGGAAGAATGCGATGGCTTTCGACTTGGCCATTTCATTGGTCCCGTCGGTATTACCCAGATAAGCGTCGATATTCTGGGACACCTGATTTTCGAGCTCTTCGCGGCTATCCCAGAGTCCCACCTGACTATCCTTGACGAAATTGTCGTACAAGCGGCCAATCCCATTTCCGCACCCCCTGCGCTTTACGAAATACCGGAGCAGGAAATCGAACCAGGAAAGGTTTAACCAACGGCAAAGACCTTGCAATTCGATGAAGATACCCGAATTGTGCATCATTTCAATCGTCAGATCCAATTCTCTGCAATGGAGGTAATCCTGGAAAGACAATGTATTGTTGGATATCAAAATCTCTTCATGTTCAATGGAAACAATCTCTTTGCCGAGGACAGTGTACTTCCCGAAAGACCTGGGATTGATCCGGAATTTGGTTTTCATTCCGAATTTTTCCCGGGTAGCCGGGGTATTCAATTCCGTCTGGGGAAGCAGGATCAATTGGTACATTCTGACCACCCCAAGTCCGGCATTGGAGACGTCCCTTAGGCTTTGGGTATGGGTTTCCACCGTATCCCCCGGCAATCCTAGGATGATCTCGGTATAAGTGGTCGCATCAACATCCTGGCTCTGTTTGACGATCGCGTTCAAACCCTCGATGGAAATATTGGACCGGTTGATATTAGCGAGCACCGTGGCATCTGTGGATTGGAGCGAAGCCGCTATGCTCAACGCGCCCTTAAGGACGCCCGCCACCTCTATAATTTTTTCCTTCTGGTTCTTTCCGGTGGAAACGATTACTCTTCTCGGCCATTGGTATTTTTCCTGAATCGCCTTGATCGTTTCCGCCTTGGCCTTGTCCTCATTGAACATCCCGAAATTAGCGTCGGTTATGACGAGATCCTGGATTGAGCCTTTCCTCTCGGCTATATAGACGAGTTCGTCCTTGAGGTCGATCCTCTTCGCCACTTTAGAATAATATTTGCTCCCTTCCGAACAGAATGTGCAAGTGAAGGGACATCCTCTAGTAGTATGGATCATGGGAATGAGAACGCCATCGAAAAATTTGTCCATCATCCCATCAAGATATGGGGATCCGATTTCAGCTAGATTCATGATGCGGGAAAGCGTTTCGCCCGTCTTGATTTCTCCGTCCTTTGGAAAATGGCAATTGGGCGGAACGAAATCGCCCGACTTTATCTTTTGCGCCGAGAACCCGTTTTGGGCAAGTAGGCTATACAGTTTTTCGAAGGCAATTTCCCCTTCCTTAGCCACATAGAAATCGATGAGCGGGAATCTGTTCCAAAAGTCCGCCATTTCTTCAAGGGTCAATCCATAATTGGGACCGCCGAAAACCACTATGGTTTCCGGCATCATTTCCTTTATTCTTTCCGCAAACCGATAGGATAGATCCAAGTTCCATGAATAGTTGGCGAAACCGATCAGATTCGGTGGCCTCTTTTCCAAGGCCTTGTTCAAATCGGCAGGGTACTTGAACAATTCGATTTCCACATTATCTTTATGGAACTTGAGCAAGTAAGAAGCGAGCAGGCCGATCCCGAGCGGAGCGACGTTCGAAGCCACGATTTGGCCCGTATGGGTCAAGTCGGCAAGATATATTAGCGGTTTCGCGCTCATGTTGGACCATTCCTTTTGAAGATCATAGCCTCCCGAAAATGCCGACCCGATTCAAGGAATGAACCAGTAATAATCGCCCGTATATCCCACTTCACGGAAAAATTCGACCCATTCGTCCGCGTGCATGATGGTCTTGGCGGTCAGGTTCCAGGCGTACATCGCCTCCTTTTCATCTTCGGACCGGTAGGCGTCGACGGTAATGAAACTCTTGCCGCGGCTGACCCGTTCGATTTCCTGCAAGGACCGGCCGCATTCATCGCGATCTAGGTTATGCACGGTATTGATGGAAGTGACGATGTCGAAGGAATCGTCCGCGAAGGGAAGCGATCTCGCATCGGCCACTTGCAGATTCGGTTTCATGCTATCAATACAATTGGAAACCGCGTATGAGGAGACATCCACCCCGCTCAACTTGATGCCGGGAAAGGCTTGCGACAGATCAAAGAGCATGAAGCCCTTGGCGCAACCTACGTCCAATAACGAACTTTGCGGGGTCAGGCCGAAGTGCGCGGAAAAATCAGGAATGACGGGCTGCCAGAATCGCGGCGAATAATTGAAACCGCCATAGCCGCAATCGCGTTCCCCGTCGAAGAAGTCCTTTCCGAACTGACGGGCCAAGGCGTGGATGGCTTCGGTCTTGGTCGCGCCACGCTCCTTGACGTTCCTTTTCGAACGGGGATAATTTCGAAGCAGGTCTATTTCCATAACCGGTAACCTTCGACCTAGGCTTTGCTCAGGAATTGATACGGGCGGGAGTCCCTGGCGAGGGCCATGACTTTCATATTGTAGTATTCGCTGGAATCGATATCCTTGAATTCATCCGGCCTGTCCAACCGCTCTCGCAGCTCCAGGACCGATTTGGCGATTGAAGAAACCTGGGTATAGTTCAAATCCTTGACGATTTTCTCCGAGGAGATATGGTAATCCCTTTGATCCAGGACATCAGTAACCTTGATTTCCACGGGAATGTCCTTCAGTTCGGCCTTGATCAACTTCGCGATATCGATGACCTTGTGGTTCTCGAATCCGAAATTGAACACTTGGCCGTTGATCAAGCGCGACTCCGTCCCGATGAGGTTCGCATACAGGTTGATCATGTCGGTCATGGAGATGTTCGGACGGCGCTGGTTGCCGCCATGGACGGTGATGACACCCTTGCGGACGGCATCTGCAGTCAGCTTATTCACGGTCAAATCGAAACGCTGCCGGGGGGAATAGCCGCAAACCGTGGCAGGCCTGATGCTGACGGTGCAAAAGCGATCGTCTGCGGCGGCCCTGACGATCCATTCCGCCAGCATCTTGTACCTGGAATAGTGCGTGATCGGCTTAGGCTCAAGATCTTCGGTGATATTCGATTCGTCCCGGGCCCCGAAAACGCTGCTAGAAGAAGCGTTGATGAATCTTTTCACGCCGGTTTTTTTCGCGGCCGTGATTAAGAGGCCCACCGCGTCGAAATTGACCTGGCGGGTCAATACTTCGTCCACTTCACCGGTAGGATCGTTGGATATGGCGGCGAGGTGGATGACCGTATCCACATCGGACATGGCGGAATGTACGGCTTCGGGATTGCGGATGTCTTCTTTCAGCAA
>JALYSE010000251.1:3732-6494 GCA_030854955.1 Fibrobacterota bacterium
CTTCCATTCCGGAAACCGGGGATCCTTTTGCATGGCTTGCAGTCCGTATTCGCCGTAAAGGCATAGGTCGATGACTTTGACGGAATGGCCTTGGGCCAGGAGATGCGGGGTCAGGCGGCTGCCTACGTAGCCCATGCCGCCTGTAATTAGAATCGTCTTTTTGCTCATGTCCAGGACCTTCTGTTTGCTGCCCGATTATTCCCATCGAGGCGGTTACGGTTTGTGGATATATTCGCATTCCTGGAGTTTCAAGTCATCAAGATTATCGTCGATCCACCGTACCGTATCGGCTACGCCGTCCTTGAAACTGCGCTTGGGAACCCAGCCCAGGTCCGCCTTGGCCCTGGAACTATCCAGGGTATAGGCCGCGTCCTTTCCCAGGCGATCCCCCACCACCTCCACATGTTTTCCGAAATCCACGCCCATCTGGCGGCAGACCTCCTCCACGATTTCCCGGATGGAAAAGTATTCTGGAGTGGAAAAGTGGAAAACGTTGGAAGGCAATGCCTTCCTGGCCAGTAGCATGGTGCCTTCGGCGACATCGCGGATATGGATGAAGGACCGGACCGAGGTGCCGCCTCCATGAAGCTGTAATTTCCTGCCGGTCCGGATGAAAAAGGCCGTGCGAGGGACGATGCGGTAGAGTTGCTGGCCGGGTCCAAAAACATTGGCCGACCGTGAAAGCACGACCGGAAAACCATAGGCCTTCTGGTAAGCCAGCAGGCTCATATCAGCTGCGGCCTTGGAAACCGCATAAGGGGTGCTGGGATTGAAGGGGGCCCGCTCGTCGATTATACCCGCACAACTCCCATAGACCTCAGGAGTAGAGGCATGTACGTATTTTTTGATGAAGTCCAATTGCTTTAGCCTGTCGTGTAAGGAAATATGCGCCAGGGCATTGGTCATCATCCAATCCCTGGGATTGTCCCAGCTTTGGGCCACCATGCCCTGTGCTGCGAAATTGACGACATAGTCCGGCCGGAATTCATGGACCAGGCTCACGATCTGGTTGAGATGCAGGTTGAGATCCGCCTGGACAAAACGGAAACGGTCGCTTCTTCTATGGCTATAGGGCAGGAACACGGGACTTGGCTCGGGCGAACGACTTATGCCGATTACCTCGGCGCCCTCTTCAAGGGCCAGGTCGGTAAAATGGGCACCGGAAAAGGAGCTGCTGCCTATGACCAGAAACTTTTCACTCATGGGCCGGATCCACCTGTCGCAGGTAAGGTTTGATTGATTCTAGAACGGACCCTTGAAGCTCGTATCGGGCACGTCCAGGACCTTATATTTGCCCTCGGCTTCTTCTGTTATTTTGGGATTCAAGCCTAGCATGCGCACGGCGGCGTCGACGAGGGTCGCGGTCCCGGGGTAATAGAGATTGGCCAGGACGGGAGTCGTGGGCGTGGGGCAGTCGGGCAGGGTAACGCGCATAGGCGCGCATTTCAGGGAAGAGAAGGCTTCTTCGCTCGCCAAGGCTACAATCTCACCGGCGACGCCGCAGGTTTTCCATCCGGTATCGGCGGCAATGAGACGGCCGGTTTTTCGGACCGAGGCGAGTACCGTGGCTGTGTCGAGCGGCTTGATGGTCCGGAGATCAATGACCTCGACATCGACTCCATGGGCAGCCAGGAACTGAGCGGCCCGATTGGCCTCCAGGACCATATAGGATGCGGCGACTATGGTCACGTCCTTGCCTTCCCGGAGAATTTTGGCTTTTCCGAGCGGGACGTTGTACAAACCCTCGGGTACATTATCGGAGACGCCATGCAACCAGCGATGCTCCAGGAAGACGACGGGATTATTGTCCTCGATGCTGGAGATCAGAAGACCCTTGGCATCATAAGGGGTAGCAGGCATCACCACTTTCAATCCCGGAACATGGGCGAACCAGGATTGCAGACTCTGTGAATGCTGAGGGCCCTGCCCCCATCCCCTGCCCACCATGACGCGGACAACCATAGGGACCGATTTCTTCCCGCCGAACATGTAATGCCAATTTGCGGCCTGGTTGGCCATCTGTTCCATCGCCAAAACCGCGAAATCGACGCGCTGATGGACGAGAATCGGCCGCATTCCCGCCAAGGCGGATCCGACGGCGATGCCGGTCATGCCGTTTTCCGCGATAGGCATATCCATGACCCTGGAATCGCCGTACTTTTCCTGAAGGCCCAAGGTGGTTCCGAAAACGCCTTTGGGATCTGGAACGCCCAGACCCATCATATACACGGTCTTATCCTTGGCCATGGACAGATCGATGGCTTCGTTGACGGATTGGGCGTAGGTCAATTGCCTGATCATTTTGCCGAATGCTCCCTATTATCCATGAAAATATTCGCCTTCAATTCGGAGGCCGGAGGAAACGGGCTTTCCTTGGCGAACCGGACGGCGGCATCGATTTCCTTGCCGATCTTTTCATTCAATACCCGATCGTGCGTTTCCCCGAGCCAACCTTTGTCCCTCAGAATCGCCTGCAATTTGACGATGGGGCACTTATCCTTCCACTCCAGGTATTCCCGCTCCTCGCGGTAACCGAGCTTATTGTCATAATTGGGACCGCAATGTTCCCGCCAACGGTAAGTCTTGAACTCCAGAAAGGTGGGTCCGCCGCCTGCCCGGGCCTTTGCCACCGCGGCTGCGCCCAGCGTGAGAACCTGGGCGACATCGTTGCCGTCTCCGTGGTGGCTTTCGATGCCATGCCCGCGGGCCATTTCATAAACTTCACGCGAATTCGGCTGACGCACCGAGAGCGGGGAATAGAC
>JALYSE010000252.1 GCA_030854955.1 Fibrobacterota bacterium
GTTCAAGGCCGATACCGATCGGATGAAGGCCCAAGAGGACATGAAGGTCAAGCAAGGCGCCATGCTCCTCAAGGCGGACGACCAGAAGCATGACCAGGTCATTGAAAACGCAAAACTTGTGCAAGACGCGCACTCGCATACGCACAGCCGAGATCAGGACGAAAAGAAATTCGGCATGGCGGGGCAAAAGATGAGCCTCGACAATGCCTTCAGGGATTCCCAGTCTGGGAATGGGCCCACCGGAGCCAATCCGGGCAAAAAGCCATCGTC
The DNA here is from genome assembly GCA_030854955.1 of Fibrobacterota bacterium. GTDB lineage: Bacteria > Fibrobacterota > Fibrobacteria > UBA11236 > UBA11236 > Chersky-265. The sequence continues at coordinate 271 of JALYSE010000252.1, forward strand.
ACGGGCGGAAACTTGACGTACTCCATGGGGCTATCACATGTCAATTGATACCAACGAAAATACTGGAAACGAACAACCGCAAGTTGAGGCCGTCTCGCAAGAGGCTGTTGAAACTTCGTCCGAGGGTACGCAACCCAGCGGAGAAGCGAATCCGAACCCTGCACCGGAGATTCAGCAGGGCCGTGATCCTATTCCAAAAACCCGATTTAATGAGGTCATTGTAGAGCGGAACCATTTAAGAGCGGAAAACTCTCATCTTGTTTCATTGCTCCAACAGAGACAGCAGCCCGAGCAGCCGAAGCCGGCCCCACAGGCACCCAGGCAGGATGATTTCTCGACGTACGAGGAATATATCCGGGCCGATGCGAGATTCACGGCTGAAAAGTCCGTAGAAGACCGCTGGAACGCCTTGCAACAGAAGCAGCAGCAAGCCGCTCAGGCACAGTCAGAGCACGCCCGCACGCAAACGGTGGAGACCAACTGGAGCCAAAAATCTTCAGATGCCTCCGTCAAGTATGCGGATTTCGATACGAAGATTTCCACCTGTCCGCCCCTGGCCCCGCATGCTTTGCAGGTCCTGAAGGCGTCCCCGGCGGCCGGCGACCTCGCCTACCACCTGGCAAGCAACCCCGACCTTATCGGGCGCTTGAATGGAATGCACCCGTTCGATGCTGTGATGGAACTCGGAAGAATGGAAGGAAAGCTGGCAGGGTCAACGACACCGCCTAAACCAAGTGTGTCAAAAGCGCCAAAGCCAATTTCTCCAGTCGGCAGCGGCAAAACCACCTCTCCCAGCGCTTACCGGGATGACATGTCGGAAGCGGAATACCTGGCGATGAGACACCCCATTAGGAGTTAGTAGTCATGGCAAATGCATTTAACGTATCCAGTTTGATTGCAAAAGAGGTCGTCGCGACCCTCAGTTCCGAAGGGAACATGATCAACACCGTGGACAAGACCCGCGCAAAGGATCTTGAGGGACGTAGTTACCGCGGCGGAACCACCGTTACGGTGGACATTGAGCCCCAGTTTTCCGTTACCTCCGGCCGCGTGGCCACGGTCCAGGACGCGACGCACTCGAGCGTAGCGATTTCCGTGAACCAGTTCAACGCCGCTATCCAGTGGACGTCGATGGAAAAAAGCTTCAGCATGCCCCAGGTGCAGAAGTACGCCCAGAACCTCGGCCGCCGCATCCTTCGTAAGATGGAGACCGACGGTCTGGCCCTGGCCTCCGGTGTTGCCTTGAACGTCGGCACCTCGGGTACCGAGCCCGCCAACTATCGCAACTGGGCGGACGGATACGCCAAGGCGCGTACCTTCCTCTCCCCCGACCGTGGTGTGTACGGCGCCGTTACCCCTATGGGCATGGCCGCTATGTCGGATTCCCTGAAGGGCCTCCAGAACCCCGCCGATGACGTGGGAAACCAGTACGTCAAGGGCCGTGTGAAGAAGATGGCCGGCATCAACTTCTTTGAGTCCCCCAGCGTATTCCGCCATACCGGCGGAACGCAGGCGACCAACGTCCTGCTGGTCAACGGCGCAGCCCAGATCGGCGCGTCGCTGATTGTGGACACTGGCACGGGTTCCTCGACCATCACCGCGGGAACGAAGTTCACCATCGCCGGCGTCTTTGCCGTTGACCCGGAAACCAAAACGACCCTGAGCTTCCTCCGGGAATTCACCACCACGGCAGCCCTCACGCTTGCCAGTGGTGCCGGAACGCTCGCCATTTCCCCCGCTATCGTTACTTCGGGCGGAAACCAGAACGTGTCGACAGGCCCTGGGGATAACGCCGCTATTACCATCATGGGTAGCGCGTTCAACTCCCAAGCCGGTTCTCAGAACCTGATTTATCAGGAAGACGCCATCACCCTGGTTTCCCTGCCCCTCATGGCAGCCGAGACCAAGGGCACGCATTCCTATGCCGACTATGACGGCATCCAGGTGCGCGTGGGCTTCGGTGGCTGGGATGCTCTGAATGACACGGAAATCCTTCGCGTTGACTTGGTGTATGGCTGGGGCATCCTGCGCCAGGACCATTGCGCCGTAGTCTGGGGAGCCTAAGCCATGTACGGAAACGTCATTGCCATGATTGGTTTCTCGATCACCATCAACCCTGCCGCCGTGGCGACCATTACCACGGCCGAGCAGAGCTTCACCGTTCCCGGTCTCAGGGTGAACGACTGGGTGTACCTGTCGAAGCCGACCAATACCGCGGGCGTGGGGGTTGTGAATTGCCGAGTGTCCGCCGCGGATACCCTGGCGGTCACCTTTGTGAACCCAACTGCCGCATCCGTGGATGCGGCCTCCGAGACCTATCAAGGTCTCATGGTCCGGTTCGACGCACTGCGCGTGGGTAACGCGGCAGCCTAAACAACGGGCCGGGGGTGGGCGTCTGCCCCCGGCTTTTGAAAGGAACGTATGAGTTACGAAGCATTTAGGCCGATTTCCAACGTCAATACCAAGGAAACCACGGCGATCAACCTGAACACCTCCGCGTCGAGCCAGCTGATTTCCATGATCGGTGGAAATGTGGTGATCATCGCGACTTTTACATCCGCATGCTATATCCGCTTCGGTGGCGAAGCCACCACGGTTGACTCCACCAACGGGTTCCATGTCCCGGCCGGTGCGGTCATCCGCATGTGCGTTCCGCAGGGTGCAACTAAGCTTGCCGTTCTGCAGGACGGCAGCGCCGGTGCCGTCTCCATCCTCTTGGGGTCGGGCGTCTAAGTGGCTATTGGGCATGACATTATAGAAGCTGCCCTGCGCCGTATCGGCCGCCTGGGGTCTGGCGAATCCGCCACCACCTCGGAGCGGTCCGATGGCGTGCTAGAGTTTAACCGCATGCTGGGTAGCTGGAATGCGGATATGGGCCCTATCTACGCCGAGACCTCGGAAACCCTTTCCTGGGCCTCGGGGAACGCCTCGCGAACGATCGGGACGGGGGCGAACCTAAGCACCACCCGGCCCCAGCAAATTTTAATGGCATCGCTCACTATTTCAGGGACCGAGTACCCCCTAAGCCTACTCACGAACCGGGATTATCAGGCTATTTCGAGTAAAACGATGACTTCAACTATCCCGTTTTATCTGGCCTACAATCCGACCTTTACAACCGCCTTCGGGACGCTCTACCTGTACCCGGTCCCTTCGGGGGCTGTCTCGCTCCTCCTGACAAGCCTAAAGCCCATTGCGGACATTACCGGGGCCGGGACGCTTGCCTTCCCACCGGGGTACGAAGACGCCTTTGTAACGAACCTCGCGGTACGGTTTGCGGATGGCGAGTTTGCCGCGGACATCTCCCCCGGCCTTCGGCAAGAAGCCCTGGATGCACGTGTACGAATCGCCCGGCTGAATGACATCACTCAAGAGATGATGCCGGATTACATGGCGCCGGGCCTTGAATGCGGCGGCGATTATGTGAACAGGTGGACGAACTAATGCTTGTCTCGGTCCCACAGTTCACCGCACCCAGTTATGTGGCTGTCACCGCGAACGAGGTCCAGCGATGCGTCAACCTATATCCGGAGAAAACGGCTGACGGGTATGTATTGGTGTCAACTCCTGGGCTGGATTATCCCTTTGCCATTAGTGGCGCCCCTTGCCGCGGCGCCTATTCGACCCCGGATGGGTCTTTGTTTTATGTTCACGGTACGTCCCTGAATGGATCGATGACGCTGGTCGGATCTACTGGACCCGTCTATTTTGCTGACAGTGAGTTACAAGTACTTATTATTGAGGCGACAAGCGGCCTCGGGTACATCTATACCTTCGCGACCGGCGTGCTTACTCAAATTACGGATGTTAATTTCCCAGCGGCTACCCACTGTACGTTTCAAGACGGGTATTTCATTGTCTGCGATGCGGGGACAGGTAGATATTACTTATCAGCCCTATTAAACGGTCTTAGCTGGACGCCTTTAAAATTTGCTACTGCGGAGTCAAGGGGGGACGATCTCGTCGGCGTCTATTCCAATGGACAGTACCTTTACTTAGTCGGAAAGATATCAACCGAAATCCATTATAACACTGGAGCGTCTTCCTTTCCTTTTGAACGCGTGAACGGAACGACACTGCCTTGCGGCGCGTATTCTGCTCTCACTATCGCCAACATGAGTGGGAGTCTTTTCTTTCGCGGGTCCACTGGAGCCTTTGGCGGCGCTGTTTGGCAGATTTCGGGCACTGAATCTAAAAGGATATCTACGCCGTATATCGAAACGATTGTGCGCAACTTTATTGACGCCGATTGCTACGCGTTTTGCTACCAGATTGACGGGCACGCATTTTATCAACTTACTTGCACCGGCGTCGCTAACCCATACACCTTTGTGTATGATATTTCTGAGGGTGTCTGGCATCAAAAAGAATCTAATATAAGCGGTACTTATACCTATGACCGCCTTCGGACTGTGGTTCCCTATTTAAATGCGAGTGACGGGAATCCAAAAGGATTTGACAACCGTTTTACGGCATTATGGGTGGTTGGCTCGCGCGCGACGCCCGTCAACAAAGAAGGCACGGTTGATATCCGCAGAGAGCGGATTTTTGGACCCATTGAATCGGGAACAAAAAAAGTCTTCCATCGTGAAATCCGATTCACGACGGACATAGATTGCGATTTCGCGATCATTACCTCAGTCGATTGCGTCCTGGATTGGACCGACGATAACGGGCGGACTTACTCCACTGCGCGCACCTTGACGAAAGCTATAACGGCCTCAACCATTGGCCAGCGTGTCGTTTTTACCGCAAGCCGCCTTGGATCAAGTGCGAGCCGGTACTACAGGCTTAGATTTATCGGTCCTGCTGCAAAGCTCATTCTTAAAGGGTGCGATCTGGACCTAGAACAAGGACGGTTTTAAATGAGTTGGTGGGATGACGTCGTACGAAAAACCGGTAACGCAACGTCCGATTATTTGGTAGACCCGCTCCGCAGCACCGTCCGAAATCCAATGGACGCCGCGGGGAATTTACTTGTAGCCGGAAGCGGACTCCTGGGAAACCTCGCAAAAAAACAGACTCGCGACCAGTTCGGGAATCTCCTGGATGACGCTTCAGGCGCGACCGCGGCGGATAAAGCCTTTGACGCCCAGCAGGAGGCCGGCGCCCAGGCCCAAGGATCCATCGGGGATGCGTACACCCAGGGTATGGGCTTGCTGTCACCCTACCAGCAGAACGCCGGGCAGAACTTTAATACCCTCCAGAGCAATGTCAATAAAGGCTTTTACACCCCTAATTACCGACCCTTCATGGGGCAAACTGCCTCCGGCAACCAGGCTCCGCAATTCAGCCAGTACGGCGGGCCGATGCAGAGTGGCGCCCAGGCACCGGAAATGCAGCGTTTCGATGGGCAAATGTCCTCCGGGAACCAGGCCCCGACTTGGCAGGGGTACGGCGGCGCGCTTTCCTCCGGGAACCAGGCACCGGAGTTTCATAAATACAACGGGCAGATGTCCACCTTTGGGCAGAACGACCCCCAATATCAGAACTATCAAGGGTCGATGTTCTCCGGGCTTGAAGCGCCGCAATACCAGTCGTTCAATGCCCAGCAGAGGCCGGAACTTGGACTGGGAAAGACGAATGAGATAGGCGCATTCGGCCTTCAGGGGCAAGATTATGGTGTCCCGCAGCAGTTCCAGCGCCAGGAAGCAACAGCGGAGAATATCCAAAAGTTTGCAAACCCTTACTTGGATCAGATCATCCAAAAGGGCACGAACGCGATACAAGGTAGCGCAGCCGCTAAAGGTCTCCTACAGTCCTCCGGCACCATAAACCAAATCGGGGACTGGGCATCGAGCGCCGCTCAGAACAACTTTAACGACGCCTTCGGGAAGTTCCAGGACAGCCAGAACGCCGGCATGGGGGACTTCCGGGATCAGCGCAACTTCAATGCGAACCAGATTGGGGATACCTTCAACCGCTTTGCCAGTGCGAACAACATGGCGCAAACGAATTTCGGACAGGATAGGGGTTTTGGCGCAGGCCAGAACAGCGAGCAAAACCAATTTAATCTGGCCGGGGCAGGCTTCAACTCCGGGGAATTCAATTCCGGACGCAACGCCGGCATGGCGAATAACCAGAGTATGAATGCCAATGAAACCAACCTCGCCGGCTTCCGCCAGGGCGCACTAGAAGGCGACCGGGGTGCTGGCATGAGCGCTAACCAGTTTGCCAATAACTTTGGCATGCAGGGTGCCCAGTTCA
>JALYSE010000041.1:0-19834 GCA_030854955.1 Fibrobacterota bacterium
GGATCGCCTGTCCGCCCTGGCGGAACTCATGGTCGAGCGGGCGAAGGAAGTGTTGCTCGCGACGCCCTTGTACGGCATGGTGCTGGGCGGAGGCCGCAGCTCGCGCATGCGCACCGACAAAGCCTCTCTGGCTTACCATGGCAAGCCCCAGACCGTCCATTGCCTGGAACTTCTCAGCGCCCACTGCGCGCAAAGTTTCCTTTCCTGCCGCGCCGACCAGGCCGGTCAACCCGGCTTCGAAGGCCTGCCGCAAATCCACGACGCCTTCCTGGACATGGGCCCGTTGGGCGGCATCCTGAGCGCCTTCAAGGCCCATCGCCACGCGGCCTTTCTGGTGGTGGCCTGCGATCTTCCTTTTCTGGACGCGTACAGCCTGGCCGCCCTGGTGGCCGGCCGCGATCCCTTCAAGATCGCCACCGCCTTCGCCGGCCCGCAGAACGGTCTTCCGGAACCCCTGTGCGCCATCTATGAACCCAGGTGTTACCCCCGCGCCCTGCAACTCATGGGACAGGGCATCTCCTGCCCGCGCAAGGTCATTCTGAATTCCTCCAGCCGCATCCTGCCGGCCCCGGACCTCCGTTCCCTGCTCAACGCCAACGATCCGGAGGCCTACCGGAACGCGTTGAAAGCCCTCGCCACCTAGCGCAGCCTCCGCCTTTGCGACAAAAAGGCCTTTCCCCCCTAAAACGCTTCCCTAACCCTGATTCCGTCCGGAATTCCCGCCGGAATCGCAGGTGGATTCCCATCCCACTCTGGTTTATAATCAGGACCGATGTCCCATCCCATCTCCGGCCGTGTTCTTGCCCTGTCCATCCTGTTCGCCTCACTCGCTTTTTCGCCGCTCCGCGCGGGGAGCGTGCTGGGAGACGATTTCAACCAGGAAGAGGAACACGATTACAACGGCATACCCAATTGGCGGTTGCTGCTGGAAACCGGATACAGCCAGTGGATCTACAATCCCGATTCCCTGACCGAAGATTATGATACCTACCTCAACGAGGTGGAAAGCGGATGGAGCTACGTGGCCGAAGTGGCGTATTTCCCTTGGCCGAAAGGCGGCTTAGGTCTGACATGGATATGGTTTCTGTCCAAGGCCCAAGACGACGCCGTGGCCGTGGACGACGCGCCGGCCGCCGCGAACCGCCGCCTGAGCGACCGGATATCCGTGATCTATTATGGTCCCAGCTTTCTCACCAGACTCCAATTCGGCCGCTTCGGCCTGCTGGTCGGCGGCTTCAGCGCCGGTTGGCTGGAAATGCACTACCGAATGGTTGACGACGGCATCCCCAACCTGGTCAAGGCGGCAAGCCCCGCAGTGGCGGTGAGCCTGGGTTGGGAATACTCCTTCTACCGCCTAATGAGCTTCGGGCTGAACGGCCGCTTTCTGATGAGCAATATCACGGAGTACACCTACAATGGGGAAAAGGTGAAGGTCGAACAACCTGATGATCCCAACGCCTGGAACGACATCTCCATGACGCGCGTCGAACTCACCGCCGGCTTCCGCTTCGGGCTTTAGATCCGGACATAAAAAAAATCCCTGGCTGAGTCGAATCGACTCACTTTGAGTCAACGTGAGTCGATTGAGTCGATTTTATGAGCTGATTGACTCAATCGACTCAATCGAGTATATTTTGAGTCGATTGGCCCGGGTCCAGGGCGCCGGCCTGGTTTAGCGGCAGGAGATGTGAACATGGAATATCCCGAATCCGAATCCTCGACCTTGGAATTCAAGGAGAAGCCGCCCAAAAACGACCAGATCCTGAAAACGGTCGTGGCGTTCTGCAACCTTTATGGAGGGAGAATCATCATCGGGGTCAAGGATTCCGGGCAGATACTCGGAATCGCCGAGGGTGAAATCGACTCCCTCCTGGAATACCTGGATAAAAGCATTTACGAAAGCTGCTCCCCACCCATCATTCCGGAAATCCATTCACAACGCTATGGAGAAAAGCTGGTGCTGATTATCCAGGTTTCCGCCGGCATGCAGAAACCTTATTTCCTCCGATCGGAAGGTTTGACCAAGGGGACCTATATCCGGCTGGGCAAAAGCACGGTGAGGGCCGATGAAGGAACCCTCCAGGACCTGCATCGTCAAAACCGGAGGATATCTTTTGACACCACCCCCTTTTACAATTCCAGGGTCGAGGAAGTAGAAAAGGAATTGTTCGCCCGATTCCTGACCCTGAAGGGTGCGGGTTCCAAAGGCGGACGCAAGGACGATTTGCTCAAATCCTACCACTTGCTGGTGGAAGAACAATCGCGCCTATTCCCGACCGTCGGCGGCCTGTTGCTTTTCAATGCGAATCCCCAGAAGTGGTTTCCCGAGGCCTTCATTATCTGTTCAACCTTTTCCGGGATTTCCGGTAGAACCGTACTTGCCACCAAGGACATGGCGGGCGATTTGTTTTCGCAGTTCGAAGGCGCCTTTGATTTTGTCGCAAGCTCCCTGAAAAAATCCTTTGTTATCAAGGGGAAGAAGCGCGAGGAGAAATTCGAAATCCCCATGATTGCCGTGCGCGAAGCGCTCTTGAACGCGATTGTGCACAGGAACTATGCATTGCCCGCGCCCATCAAGGTCGCCATTTATGAAGACCGCATCGAGATCTTCAGCCCCGGCATCTTTCCCGGCCCCTTCGATGTGAATAATCTGACCGCCGGTATCACTTACATCCGCAATGCCGCCATCACCAAGATTTTCCGCGAAGCCGGATACATCGAAAAACTGGGCTCCGGATTCATCACCATGGTCGAATCCTACCAGGCCATGGGTTTGCAGCCGCCCGTGGTGGTGGAGGGCGAGAACTTCGTGAAGTGCATCCTCTCCCGACTGAAGGACTCGGAAGCAGGGGATTTGAAGGATGAACCCATACTACGGCTCTTCTTTCAAAAAAGCGAAATCTCCATCCGCGACGTAATGGAAAATATCGGACTACCCCGGGCCACGGCCGGGAGGCTGCTGCTGAAGTTGGAGCGGAGTGGCGCAATCCGGAAAAAAGGAAAAGGTTCGGCGACCCGCTACTTGCGGCCAAGGTAGGTTACCCATGTTTATAGGCCTAAAATTACATGGCGTGTAATTTTAGCGCTATGCTTCAGGATATGGATTGGTCGGCTAATCTTCATTTTGAGTCGAGGTTGGCCACTACAGCCCGTTAAATCTACGGTAAATCGGTATTTTTTGGGGATGTATTCGATATAGCCCGTGAAAACGAAAGGAGTCCAAGGAGTATCGCCTGCTGATTTGGATACTTATAGAATCAAGGTTGGGTATACTTGGGCAGTTCGTTGATGTCAAAATCAAACTTCACCTCCCACTTTAAACCCACAACCCCTCCAGTCCTCACATTGATATCCAAACTTTCCGGTTATAATTCTTCGGATTTTACACTTGGGGCAAATCCCGAAATCGTTGAGTCCAATTTCCTTCAGCTCAAGAGCCACAGGTCCGGACTCCGACTCCGTAGTCTGCCGCGAACCCAGCCTCTGCGGCTCTTTCACCGGGTAGCGCTGGTTCTCCGGGGCCTTCTGTTGCCATGGTTCCACCTTCCTTCGGGGTAGCGGCTGTGGGTGCTGGGAGGGTTCCAAGTCTTTCTGAGGTTGCTTTTTGGAATTCCGTCCCACTTGGGTCGTTGGTTTGGGAGGATCGTCGAAATCATAAACGACACGCCAATCCTGAAGCTTCAGCGCGGCGTCGAATTTTTTCCCCTCTTTACTTTTAAAGCCCTTTATCATTCCCGTTTTCCCTTTGCTCAAGAGATCGGTCAAATTTTTTGGGGACAGTTTTTTTTCGCCGACCTTGGCCCAAAGTTTAAAACCGCATCCGTCCTTGTCTTCACAGAAAAGTCCGTAGCTATTTTCTCTGAATCCTGCCTTTTGGCATTTGGGGCAGAGGTTCGAATCCGTTTTGGACATTGTCCTTGCGGGTTGTACTTCGTAAATGCGGGAAGAAAAGGATTTAGCCTTAGCCGAAGTGAAGGATGCGCCCAAGCCCGAGACATAGGAAATGATTTCATCTAGAAAATCGCCCGCTCCGAATTTTCCTTTGGCGATCTGATTGAGTTTAAATTCCCAATCCCCCGTCATTTCTGGGGAGGCGACCTTTTCATCGACAAGATGAATAAGTTCGCGTCCCTTCACCGTCGAGAGTAGAGACTTGCCTTGAGCGGTGATATACTCTTGTATTTTTAGTTTTTCAATTATAGCGGCCTTGGTGGCGGGCGTACCCAACCCTCGTTCTTTCATCGCTTCTCGGTGGGCCTCGTCGGTGATGGCTTTCCCCGCCGTTTCCATGGCGGACAAAAGCGTGGCTTCGGTATAGGGAAGGGGCTTGGTCGCTTTCTTCTGATCCAGAGTTAAGCCATGAAGAATATCCCTTTCCCCGACATGCCAGGCCAAAGAAGCGGTGAGTTTGTTTTCCGGTTCTTCCTGGAAAAGGTTTTCTTCTTTTGAGGAAGTTGTTTTGAAAAGCGCCTTGAAGCCGATTTTCAATTCCCGTGTCGCTCTCGCTTTAAAGGAAAGGCCCATGCAAGCCAGTTCCAGCCGATATTCTTCAAACTCGTAAGGGCGACCAAAGGCCAGCACGAATCGGCTCCGAATCAAATCGAATACTTTCCGTTCTTTTTCTTCCAGTCTCTCCTGACCATTCATCTGACCTGTTGGAATGATGGCGAAGTGATCGGATACTTTGGAAGAATCGAAAAAAGAAAAATGGTCGGAAGGAGAGAGGCACACCTCTTTTTCCGGAATCGTGGCTACTTTTTGAAGGGTGGCCCAAGCATCTTCCTTCATTCCCTCGGGGAGATATTGCGAATCGGTACGAGGGTAGGTGATCCATTTTTTTTCATAGAGGGATTGAGCGATTTCTAATGTGGTTGCCGCTTTGAGTCCGAGGATTTTGTTTGCCGACTTTTGGAGTCCACCCAAATCGAATGGCTTCGGCGGATACTGTTTTCGCTGCTGCTTTTCAAATACAACCAATTCAGCCTGCTGTCCTTCACAGGTTCTTTGAATGACGAGGAGTTCATTCGAAATATCGAATTTGGTTTCTTTGTCGCGCACATATAAAAAACGAAGTTGTCTCCAGAGGCCGGTGAGTTGGAAGAAAACTCGGTCCTTCCAATTTTCAATTTCCAGATCGCGTTTTACAATCAGACCCAGGGTCGGTGTCTGGACTCGCCCCACGGATAATTTGCGTGTTCCGGTCCCGAGCGCGTAACCTCGGCTCAGATTCATTCCAACCAGCCAGTCTGCTTTGGCGCGACACAGTGCGGATTGATACAAGGGAGCCATTCTTTGGCCGGGGATTAGTTTCTTCCAAGCCTTTTCCATATCGGCTGGAACGAAGGAATTGAGCCAGAGTCTTGAAAGGGATTTGTTTCCGCTGCCGGCCTTTTCAGCGACTAAGCCATAAATCAGTTCCCCTTCGCGGCCGGCATCCGTGGCATTGATGATGGAATCGCATCTTCCTATCAAATCCTGGAGTACTCGAAACTGCTTCTCTACACCCGGAAGTACTTTGAGTTTCCAGGCTTTGGGAACCATGGGTAGGTCTTGTAGGCGCCACTGTTTCCACCCATATTCATCCGGATCGGAAAGTCCGACCAAATGGCCTACACACCAGGAAATCCAGTAACTACGGCCTTCGAAATACCCGTCTCGTTGCGTAAATCGCTCCCCTTCCATGCGTTCCAGCATTTCTTTGAGCGTACGCGCGACGGCCGGTTTTTCGGCGATTAGCAGTTTCATTTTGGGTAAAATTTAGAACTAATTCCCGATTGCTATATTCCCAGCCCATAATTATGCAGACACCTCCCCATCCTCGGCGTTCCCGCCCTTCGCAAGACCAGAAAACCAACAATACTCAGGCCTGTCAGGCTTGTTTTCGGCTCAAGGCTCAATGTATTTGTGGAAAAATTACGCCCATTTCCACCGAGACCAGGGTGGTTATTTTACAACATCCTCAAGAAAAGTTGAAGGTGTGGAATTCGGCCATGCTGACGCATCTGGCCCTCAGTAACAGCTGTGTTAAAGTGGGTTTTTCCTGGGCTAATTTGAAAAAGGCCACCGCAAGCGAGGGCGTCCCCAGCAATTGGGCCGTGCTTTATCTCAAAAGCAATCAGCCCCTGCCTCAGGCTTTTAATTTGTTCAATCGGAAAGAAGAGCCGCTTGAGGATCCTTCCCCCATCGAAGGGATTGTCATTTTGGATGGGTCTTGGAAACAGGCGCATGCCCTTTGGTGGCGGAACCCGTGGCTACTTCGACTCAACCGCATTGCTCTCAATTTGGACAAAGGTTCTTTGCGCGGCCAGGCAAAAAAATCGGGTCTATCTTCCATTGAGTCCGTGGCCCATTGTCTTCCGTACCTGGGTGAGGATCCGGCCATTTCCAAAACTCTGCTGTCCTTATATAAAACACATATCGTGGATCCCAATTTGGGAACAGCGCCTTCGATTGAGTCCGCTTCTATTTGATTGAGTAGTTATTTTTGTAACTGCTCAGGGTGATTGACAATCGGTGCCTTGGCATTGCCTCACCGCATAGTCGCCATGGCGCTACATATCCTGCCAGAACCGGAAGTGCGAGGTCTCGATATCGTGCAGGCTCGGCATCGGAAAGAACTTGTATTTGTCCTGCGACGCGAACATGAACCCATGCCGGATCATCTTGAACGAAATCTGATCCAACGGGCAGAACAACGCCAGCCCCTTGGTCCTCTTCTCCGGTTTGATCTTCATCTGTAGGATGGCGTCCCGCAGCTTGGAGGGGTGAAGGAATGGGAACGGCGCCTGCATGAAGGGATTCTTCTCGAAGTTCATGATGAACTCGTCTACGTTCAGATCGATTTGCGAATAGAACAGCTTGGGGCAGCCCTTGGAGTTGCCGGGCTGGGTGATGAACTTGCCGAACTCGGGCATGTCGTAGGGACTGATCACCAACATAGAGAGAGGCGCGATCTCGGCGAAAGTGCGCAGGAATCCCTGCTGGTGCACCTTGTCGTATTCCGCCGGCTTCAGCTCCATCACGTGCGCTTCCGAGGTCGAGATGTATAGGCTCTTGATGGCGTCGAAATCCATGTGTTCCATCACGCGATAGGAACAGATGAACTTGGTATGCTTGGGAGCCCCGTCCTCATGGGGAATCAGCCGCTCCAGACCGCCTTCGATGTCGAAGTAGGGATGGCGGAAATTGATGTCGATGTCGGCGAACACGAGTTTTCCCGAGTAATGCCTAATGGAGCCGATGAGGTAATGCCGCGCGAAGGCCTCGGGGGCCAGTTGCGACGCCACCAGCGCCTGGTTCGGGTAAAGTATTTGGTAAAGACGGTTTTGGTATAACATGATCAGAGGCCCCAGAAGAGTTTGAGCATGGGAGCAATGACCACCGACATCACGCCCATCAACTTGATCAGGATGTTCAAGGAAGGTCCGGCGGTGTCCTTGAAGGGATCCCCGACCGTATCTCCCACCACCGCGGCCTTATGGGCATCCGAGCCCTTACCCCCGCTGACTCCGCTTTCGATGGTCTTCTTAGCGTTGTCCCAGGCACCGCCGGTGTTCGACATGAATATAGCTAAAGCCACTCCCGAGGCCGTCACGCCCGCCAGGAATCCCATCAGCATCTGCACCCCGCCCAGGAATCCCACCATCGCCGGTGCCAGGATGGCAAGCAGACCGGGCAGAATCATTTCCTTCAAGGCGGCTGTGGTGCTGATGTCCACGCACCTCGCATAATCCGGCTCAGCCGTTCCCTTCATCAGCCCGGGAATGGTCCGGAACTGACGGCGCACTTCTTCGACCATGGCGAAAGCGGCGCGTCCCACCGCCATCATGCACATGGAGGAGAAAAGGTAGGGCACCATGCCGCCCAGCAGCAGGCCGACCAATACCTTGGGGTCCGTGATCTCGATGACGTCGATGCCCACCTCCTCCTTGAAGGCGGAGAAGAGAACGACCGAGGTGAGAGCGGCGGAACCGATGGCGAAGCCTTTGCCGACGGCGGCGGTGGTATTGCCCACGGCGTCGAGCTTGTCGGTGGTGGCGCGCACGTGGGGCGGCAACTCCGCCATTTCGGCCAGACCGCCGGCGTTGTCCGCCACCGGTCCGAAAGCGTCCACCGCCAGCTGGATGCCAAGGGTCAATTGCAGGCCAACCGTGGCGATGGCGACGCCGAACAGGCCCGCCAGGTTATAGGACAGGAGCACGGCCGCGCCCATGGTGATGACGGGCAGGGCGGTGGAAATCATGCCCACGCCCATTCCCGTGATGAGGGTGGTGGCCGCTCCGGTTTCGCAGGCCTTGACGATGGCGTTGACCGGGGCCTTGTGGGTGCCTGTGAAGTATTCGGTAAGCATGCCGATGAGGGTGCCCGCGCCCACGCCCACCACCGTGCACCAGAAGAGATGGAGCGCCGTGGAGCCGTTGTTGAAGGTGCTGCCCTGCAAGGCGCCCCAGAAGATGGGGTAGCTGAAGGCAGCGGCGAGGATGGATGCGATGAAGGAGCCTTTGTTCAAGGCTGCTTGCGGCGACCCGCCTTCCTTGACCCTTACGAACTGAATGCCGATGGCCGAGGCCACGGCACCGGCGGCTGAGAGCACCAGGGGCAGTAAGGCCAGTCGGATTTTCATGACGTCGGTCGCGTCCGCGGCCAGGCCCAGGATCATGCAACCGAGCACGGAGGCCACGAAGGACTCGTAGAGATCGGCGCCCATGCCGGCCACGTCGCCGACATTGTCGCCCACGTTATCGGCGATGGTGGCTGGATTGCGGGGGTCGTCTTCGGGAATTCCCGCTTCCACCTTGCCCACCAGATCGGCGCCCACATCGGCGGCCTTGGTAAAGATGCCACCGCCCACGCGGGCGAACAGGGCTATGCACGAAGCGCCCAGGGCAAAGCCGGACATGATCGGCAGGATCTCCTGATCGAAGGCCGCCGGGCTCCTGCCGAAAATATGGATGGTGGCGAACATGATGCCGGTGATGCCGAGCAGGGCCAAGCCCACCACGCTCATGCCCATCACGGAACCGCCGGCGAAGGAAACCTTCAGCGCCTGGTTCAGGCTATGGGCCGCCGCCTCGGTGGTGCGCATATTGGCTTGGGTCGCGATCTTCATGCCGAAGTATCCGGACATTGCGGAACAAACGGCGCCGATGATGAAGGTGGCGGCTTCCCACCGGAGCAAGCCCCGGTTTCCCAGGAACAACAGAGCGGCTGCACCGGCCACGAAGGGGACCAGGACCTTGTATTCACGGAACAGAAAGGTCATGGCACCCTGGGCCACGTACCCGCCGATTTTGGCCAGTTTTTCGTTCTCGACCTTGAGTCCGAGAATCCATCTGGATTTATAATAGGCGAAAACCAGGGCGAAAATGCCTCCCAGGAATCCCAAAGCGAGAGGCAATTCTATGTCGAGATCCATTGTGCCTTTCCGGTAAACAATCTGTTTTCCAGTAAATATAAGCCCCACAAGATGGGGGGTTTGACCTTTTTATGATTTTAGTTTTTTCCAGTGTTTCTATACAAGCTTCTTCTGCAACCTTTCGTCGAGGCTATCGGGTCACCCCGTTACGATACCCTACCTCGACACGAGGTGTCCGTTCCTCAGTGAATCCCCGCTTCCAAGGAAGCGCTTGGAAGCGGGGGGGTGAAGGAGTTGAGGGGCGCGAAAAAAAACCGGAGGTTACCAGAAGGAATATCCCGAAATCGTAGCGGTATTTTGGGAAAATGGCTTTTTTACGATTGACAGCGGGGTTATACTTTGAGTGCTATGGGGTGTAATTTCAAATTTTCCTGTCTTTGCGTGGTGCTCGCTATATCTGCGGCCGCGGCCACCGGTCCCAACGCATCTCCGGCGACGGCCATGAACAGGCAGAGCATGCCTTTCGAAATCTCACCGACCGTTGGGTTCATGGGGGGCAGCGCCCTGCTGGGCGTCCGGGCCAGCATGAATTACTTCCCGGCCTCTTTCGAACTCGCCGCCGAACAGGTCATGGGACGGACGGCCACCTTGTATCCCATCACCTTCAATGCCAAACTGGACCTGGCCAATACCGCCCGTACCGTACCCTATGGTGTCGTTGGAGGGGGTTTGTTCCTAACGGTGCCTTTGAACTCCATCGGTGCCCAGACCGTATCGTCCGTCGGTCTCGCCTTCGGGGGTGGAATCCGCTATTACCTCACCTCCAAAATCGGCATCCGGTTCGAGACCAAGCAGCTCTTCACCCGCCTCGACAACAAACAAGGCCAGCGTAAGGAATTGCTGATTTTCCAATCTTCCAGCCTGGGGGTCATTTTTGCGTTTGGTTGAGTTGCTACTGATCCTGACCCTCGCTTCTGCGGCCTGGTCGGCGCCGCGTAGAGGCGGCACCGGAAAAACCTCCCCGGTGGATCGGCCCGTTCCCAAGGCCGCCGTGGAAACGGTCTATGTACAGGTCGCCCCCGCCCGTCCCTCTCCGTCGCAGGACTCGCGGCTCGCCAATGAGTCTTCCCGGGAAAGCGATGCGCGCCGCAAGGCCGCGCAGTTCTCCACCGGCCCCACCCGCAACTACAGCCAGGCCTACGGTCTGTATCTCGGCACCTACACGGCGGAACTGCTGGGAACCAATCCCTACGCAAACTTTTTCTGGGACCTGTATCCGGACGGCCAGGCTTTCTTCTTCGAATTCACCTTGGGCGGAGGCACGGTGCAATCCGGTTTCTCGGAAAGCATCATAGGCCAACGCTTCGACAAGAATTACCTAGTCACTTTCGAAGCCCTGGGAGGCTATTCCCTTTCGGGCCTGACCAAAGGAAACGGCCGCGGAGGCGGCCTCTTCCCATACTTCGTCGCCGGCATCACGGCGGTCTATCAGGGCGGTGTTCCCAATTTTGGAGGGGCGCTAGGCTTCGGAAACCGGACGAACCTTCCCTTTGGGCCCAAGAACAGCCGCTACGCCTTGAATTACGGCATCCGCGACCATATCTATTCGCCCAACTTCGGGAGCCACCGTTCCTTGACCCAGAATCCCGTCCTTTTGGTGGGAGTGCAGAAGTATTTCTGATCATGAAGCGTGCGTACCGGCCCCGGATGGCGTTTTGAAAGACGCTGACCGTGGCTCCGAAAAGGAGAAGTGCCCATGAGACCATCAAACCTGTCCAGCCTGTTCAGCCTGTCCAATCTATCGAAGACTTCGCGCGTGATCGGTCCCCTGCTGGGCGGGCTGCTGGCCGTCTCCTGCCTGGAACCGGCCGATCAGATCATGGAACGTTACGGTGAGGGCAAACTGGTGTTCGTGAAGGACCCCGCCGTGGGCGGCAAGAACATGAACCGCGACAGGGCCATGGCCGCCAACCCGAACGAGTTCCATCCCGGCACGGACATCGTGCTGCTGTCCCCCATCTCGCCCACGGGCAAGGTGACCAACCTTACGGCCCAATGGACCCGTGCCGCAGAGAACGAACGCGACTGGGGCGCAGCCCAGGATCCGGAAGCCTCCTTCGACGGCACGAAAATCCTTTTCTCCATGCGCAAGTCCAGGACCTCAACCAGCGGGACCCAGCATTGGGGCCTCTACGAGATGAATGCAGACGGCACGGGCCTGGTCAAGCTCACCCTGCCGGAAGTGGGCGACGATTTCGACCCCGCCTATATCGATGAGAACCACATCGTCTTCGCCTCCACCCGCAACCAGATCGTAGACGAATACGAACGGCGCGTGGTGCCGCAGTTGTTCACGGGCGAGCGCGGAAGCAACGGCGAACTGACCCACATCCGCCAGATCACCTTCAACCAGAGCCATGACCAGAACCCCTTCGTCCACTCCAGCGGCAAGATCTATTTCACGCGCTGGGATCATCTGGGCGATCCCAACAAGATGCCCCTCTTCTCCGTGAACCCGGACGGCACTGGCCAGTTCGTCCTGTACGGCGCCGACGAGACCTTCGGGACGGGCAATACCAGTGGCAGCCGCACCTTCATGGAAGCCCGCGAGCTGCGCGACCGCGGCATCGTGACCTCCTTGATGGAGCGGGACTCGGACTTTGAAGGGGGCGCCATCGGCATCATCGACGTCTCCAAATTCACCACCGCGCCCGTAATCATCACGTCCGGCACCAGCCCGTACAACAACACCCAAAAGACCGCCAAGTCCATCTTCAAGACCCCCTACCCCATCATGGACGGGGGCGAGGAGAAAATCCTGGTCGCCCAAAGCCTCAACGAAACCGGCGGCGAGGTGGACGGCGTGGTCAACTACGACTTGTATATCATGGACAAGACCGGCGGCACCCCGCGCCTGGTGCACGCGGATCCGAATGCGAACGATTACGATCCCATCGTGCTGACCCCGCGCACCCTGGCGCATAAGGGCTACGCCATGGATCCCCAGGTCACGGACGCCATCAAGAACAAGACGCAGACCGGCTTTTTCTTCGACGCCAACGTGTACAGCCGCCAAAATGACGGCCAGCCCCGCGGGGCCGACCTGGACGGCAAGGTCAGGTTCGTGCGCGTATTGGCGGCCATATCCACCCCCGCCAATTGCAACTTCTGCAGCCAGACCATTGGAAATCATACCGAGTTCGAGCGCCAGCGCGTGATCGGCTATGCGGACGTGCGCGCCGACGGTTCCTTCTCCATCGAGGTTCCCGCCAACACCCCCATGCACGTGCAGACCCTGGACGAGAACGGCCTAATGCTCGTGAACCAGATGCAATGGATCAACGTGATGCCGGGCGAAAAGCGCATGTGCACGGGATGCCACGGCGAGCGCGAAAAGGACGCGGATATCCAGAAGTTCTCCATCGATAAGGAGGATTCGGTCGAGTTCACGGTCTCCATCGATGACGTGAAACGCTATCTGTCCGGGTTCTACAACGCACAGAAGGTGGAAGCGCACCCCTCTGCCCGGAAGGACATCGTCAACTTTTACACCCTGAGGGACACGGCTTCCAAATACGGTTCCGTCCAGGGCATCCTCGACGCCAAATGCATTTCCTGCCACGGCGTCTCCACCGCGGCGGCCCAAGGCGGCGGATTGGTGCTTGAGAACACCGGGGATACCGCCTTTACCAACGACGGGACCACCAACGTCTACGAGCAGCTGACCACCGGCAACAACTACACGACAGCCTCGGGGACCAACAACAGCTCGAAGATCAATTATGCGACCGACAACGGCGCGCGCCAGAGCCCCCTGGCCTGGGTGCTTTTCCACAAGCAACTGGGTCGGACCAATGAAAAACTGTTCCGCACCCCGGCTTATGATCATTCCTCGATCTGGACGAAGGATTCCGCCAGCAGCCGCATCAACGTTTTCGCCAAGGAGAACGCGGACCTGCTGACTCTGGTGGAGTGGATGGACATGGGCGTGCAATTCATGAACTCCATCCCCCAGCAACCCTGACGCGCGGATCTGGACGACAACGAGCCATGACATCCAGCTTTTCCATTGTTCGCATCGTCCGCATCGTCCTCGGATCCGCCCTGGCCGCCGTCGCCGCACTCCAGGCAGCCGCCGCCCCCAAGCCCGGAACCGCCGCTCCCGCCTTCAACCTGCCCCACCTTGTCAATGCGCGAAACGCGGTCAGCCTCGAATCCCTGGAAGGAAAAGTGGTTCTGGTCGACTTCTGGGCCAGTTGGTGCCCACCATGCAAAAAGACCCTGCCCCACCTGGGCCGATTACGCCGGCAGCATCCGGACCTGGCGGTGGTCGCGGTCACGGTGGACGAGGATCGGATGAAGGCTTTGGAATTCCTGCATCCCCGGGACACGTCGGTGGTCTTCCTACACGATGCCAAGCGCTCGGTGGCGGAGGCCTATGATCCCGGCGGGATGCCGTCCCTGTTCCTCATCGACAAGAAGGGTGTGCTCCGTTATCGCCATGACGGGTACACAGAGAAGGACATGAAAGCCATCGAAGCGGAAATCGTGAAGCTGACGGGGGAACCATGATTGGATACGTATGCCTTTGCATCATTTTCCTGGGCCTGACCGGTTGCGCGGGCGTCAAGCCCTACGAGAGGGAGATGCTGGCCGATCCCATCATGAGCCCCAACGCCGGTTTCGCCAAGCAGACCCTGGAACAAAAGTTCTTCTCAACGCGGGAAGGCGGCGCGGGCGGAAACACGGGCGTGGGCGGCGGGTGCGGTTGCTCCAAATGAAACCTACCTTGGCGGTCATCCTCTCCTGCGCCCTGTGGGCAGGCGCGGATGAAGTCGTCTATACCGGCTACTATTTCGGCGACAACGTCGATAACACCGTGGCCACCACCTCTTTCTCCCTGGTCAAGACCCTTTGGGCCAGGACCCGGGTGCTTTTGGACGTGGAACTGGATCAGACCACGGTGCCCCCGCTGGAAGAGGACGCGATATCGGGAGCATCGCGGCCGGCGCGCAAAAGCAAATCGGAATTCCGCAAGAACCGCGGCCAGATCATCGTGGGTGTGGAGCAGGGCTTGGGAGACGACACCCGTCTGGGAGCCAACGTCTATTTCAGCCAGGAGGTGGATTACCTGTCCCAGGCCGTGACCGGCACCCTTTCCCAGGACCTCTTCAAGAAGAACCTTACCGTCACCTTGCGGGCCCAATATACCCTCGATTCCGTGGGGGAAATCCTCATCAACGATTCCCTGGTGAACCGAGGCAAGGAAACCCATCAGGCCTCCCTGGTCTTGTCGCAATCCCTCTCGCCCACTTCCACCTTGGTTGGAGGCGTGGACGCCTTCCGCATCATCGGCTTCCAAAGCGATCCGTACCGCAAGGCCGTGATCGCAACGGCCGTGCCGCTGGTATTCGATACCCTCATCGAAAGGCACCCGGATACGCGCTTCCGGCAGGCGGTCTGGGTCGAGCTCACCAAATACGTCCGCGGCATCGACGGAGCTTTCATCGTGAACTACCGCTACTACTGGGACGATTGGGGGGTCAACGCGAACACGGCGACTTTCAAGTTCAACAAGTATGTCACCAAAAATTGGATCTTCAGCCCTTGGTACCGCTACTACGATCAGTCAGAAGCCGATTTCGGGGAGTACGCCTCCGGAGGGCAGACCTTCGACGCTCTGGATTATAAATTGCAGACGTTCGGCTCCAACACCCTGGGCGCGGGCCTCACCTGTTTCCTGCGGACCTTCAGCCGGAACCATCCCACCTGGGATTTCCTCAACAATACCTCGGTATCCGTGGAATATCTGCGCTACTTCAACGACTTCGGCACCGGCTTCTCGGCCAATGTCGTGGAGTCCAGCTTGAAATTTTCGTTCTGACCGGAAAGCGCGACTAGGTTCGACCCATCCCTTTCGGCGTTGCATCCCGTGCTGCCGGGAAAAGACCCTTCAGAATGGGGCTTTGCTTTCGTTCTTCATTGGTTTACTTTATTAAAAATACCCAATACTCGCGTGTTTTAGAACCTATGACCCCGTACCGGAGAACCCATGGTGAAAAACGTCCTCAAAACCGTTCTGAGTTCGTGTCTGGGAATGCTTGCATTTACCCCTTTTTTGACTATGGCCTTCGCCGCTTCGCCCGTGATCATCCTCGAATACCAGAAAAACATGCCCATGCCGACGGGTGACCCCTATGCCTGGAACGGGGCGAATGTCTACCCCCTCCGGAACGCATTGGCCAATGAACCCAAGCTGGCCGTGAACTGGCTCTTGGCCGAGGGAGGAGTGGAATACAAATCAAAACTGTATTTTTACGATGGGAACCTGGCCCCCATGGCCTCCTTTTTCACGACCACCACGCCGGATCCGGCAGTGTATCCCTATCAACCCCTCGACTTCAAAGCCAACGCGAATTACGAAGAATTCATGAACGTAGCGAACGGGGATTTGGACGGGAACGGAAAGACCGACTTCATAACCCTCGCCCGCAAGTTGGACCATGGGGTGTATACCATGGAATGGGATCCTGTCGCGAAAAAGATGATTTATATCCGGAGACATCCCGGAACGCTTCCCGATAACGGCACCGTTTATCAACGAGGTCTGGCCATTGGCGAGTTCAGTTCCACACCGGGCAAGGAGGTGGTTTTCGGAGGCGAATATGGAGCCCTCACTCTTGTAGACAACAAAAACAGTTTCCTTGCGGAAGCCAATCTGGGTCAGACCATCCAGAATATCATCCCCGTCGACCTCGATAACGACGGCATTCAGGAAATAATCGTCGCCACTGGCCGGCACTCGGGCGGCAAGGTGTTCGCCTATTGGTTGAACAGCGCTACAGGCAAATTGGATTTAAAGTGGACCGCTACCATGACTCCGCTGGATGGCGATCCATCAAATGGCACCGGAAACAATGTTTACGAAGTCAAATATCACCCGAACGGAAACCCATCGGGAGGTCCGGCCATCGCCGGAACCACGGAGTCGGAAAAGAAAAACGGCGTCACGGCCTATGAAGGATCGGTATTCCTGTTGAAAATGGATGGGACGGTTATCTGGCAAAAGCCTTTTCCCAGTAATGGAGGGCGGCCTGGGGGATGCGAGTTCGTCGACATCAATGGAGATGGACGGCCTGAAATCATTACGCGGGCCAGCGACGAAGGGCACAAGGATGTGGTTATCTACGACAATTTCGGGAACATCCTAAGTAGGACCAATGTGGAGATCAGCCTGGAATCATCAGGGCCCTATGTTTTCGACTACAACAAAGACGGCACTCCTGAGGTATTCGTTTTCGGGGATGAAGGCGGATTGCCCCAGGTGAAGATATACCGAATGGGCGTAGCCTCCGCTCCCGACCTGGCATTCAAAAAAACCATCCGTGCCGGGGCCAACCCATTGCCGGGTTATCCCGTCTCAAATGCCGTGGATGGAAACCCCGCCACGCAGTGGACAGCGTCAACAGGGTCCTATCCGCAGCATATCACCGTGGATTTGGGCGTGGTTTCCCATCTTTCCAAAACCCGCTCGAACCTGGAAGCAGGGGACGGAACACGATATTACGGCTACACCATCTCGGTTTCCAAGAATGATACCTTATACACCCAAATCGTCGATAGGAATTCGAATAGGGAAGTGGGTTCGATTCACGACGCCTTCAATCCCGTTGAAGCACGATTTATCCGATTGACCCTGAACAGCTGCAACAATGGAGGCGGAGTAGCGGTCGTGAAGGATTTCGAAGCTTTCGGCTTCCCGGATTTGGCCTTGGGCAAGGCTACCATGGCCAGCTCCTTTGCAACAAATTTCCCTCCTGGGCTCGCGGTGGATGGGCTTGGCAGCACCCAATGGGTTTCCGCCAATCCCATTAGTCAAGGGTCTCAGTATCTGAGAGTGGACTTGGGGTCGGTGGCCAGCATTTCCAGTACGATTGCTTCGGTGGAAGACGGCGGGGTTCCTCAAAACCGATTCTACGGATATAAAATCGAAACCTCGATCGATGGTACCACGTATTCCCTGGTCTCCGAAAAATCGGCGAACAAAAGGATGGGCAAGCTATTGGATGCATTCAACCCCGTCAACGCGAGGTATGTGAAATTCACCCTTTTAAATTGCAATGTTGGATACGGAACGGGCGTAATCAAGGACCTGAGGATTTACGGCATGAATAACCTGGCTCAAAACCTCCCCGTTGCTTTTTCCTCCCAACAAACCGGGTACGAAGCGATAAAATCCGTGGATGGAACGACCGCGACCCGGTGGTCGGCCGGCGGCTACAATCAATTCATCCAAGTGGATTTGGGCATTACGAAAAGCGTCAGCCGGTTGGAAATCGCTCCCTATTCAGGCAAGCCTTACCAATATGAAGTGTTGGCTTCGAACGACGGGACGTCCTTCTTCCAAGTGGTAAACCGCTTGACAAATACCCAAGCCGGTGGAGCCTTCATGCATGAACTATCTGCGGTAAACGCAAGGTATTGGAGGCTCAGGGTCACGGGTTGCAACAACGATCCCATTAATGCCTCCAGTATATCCGAGTTCAGGGTTTTCGGGCGTTAGCGGACCTCGCTAAGGCTTTAAAGCCTTGCGCAACCTCTTGATATGCGCCAGATGCTCCCCCTCATGGGCGATGAGAAAGGGCAAGGTCTCCCCCGCCGTGGCCATGGCGATATTCATCAGCTTATAGGGTTTGAGAAGGGGTTGGTCCAACCGTGGGGCCACTTCCCCGGGCAGGGATCGTAAATGCTTTGCGGCCAGGGCCAAGAGCTCATCCCAGTCCGGCACCAGGGAGTCATAGTCGTTAGGGCTGGTTCCCAGGCCGAAATATTCCTTGAAGCCCCGGGGGAAGGGCCGAGGCTGTCCGCACCATTCATAGAGGGCGGTTCCCTGGGTATAGAGCAGGTGGCCGAGTTGCCAATGCAGATTGTTCTTGAACCCATCGGGAACAAGCGACGCTTCCTCCGCATCCATGTTCGCCAGGAATTTCAAGGCGAAGGCCCTCAAGTCGGAAAAATCCCGGAGCAGGGTTGAATACGGTAAGAAATCCTTGTCAGTTGTCATGGACGGGAAGGGTAGCAATGCGGGAGCGAGCAGACAAAGCCGTACCCTAAACAAGGAGGCAAGGCATTCAGTTTTCAACAAACTATCAACAGACTTGTTAGGGGTTTCCTGACGGGAATTGTTGATAAAGTATTGAAATGCCGATTTCTTACAGGAAAATGCAATTTTGCGAGAAAGTTATGGGACCTTACTCGTCTCCACCCCCCCAGGTTTTATTCCGTTGTTGCTTCTTCTTGGAGTGAAGGGATTTCGCCTTCTTATTGCTTCGTTTGGCGGAACGGGGCACCTTGGTGGTCTTCCTGGAAGCCGGTCTTACGTTCAGCTTTTCCACCTTTTCCCGCAACTTACGGAGGCAGATCTGCTTGTTCATGAACTGGCTGCGCTCCTCCTGGCACATGACAACCAGACCCGTGGGCTCGTGGCGGAGGCGAACGGCGGATTCGGTTTTGTTCACATGCTGCCCCCCCTTACCGCCGGAGCGGAAGGTTTCCACCTCGCATTCGTCGAGGAGATCTTCATCGGATTCCGGAAGTCGGATTCGTTTGAAGGGCGGTTCCGGTGGAACGGGAGGCAGAGGAGGAAGGGGATTGAGGGGGTCCATGCTGTAAAGAGAAGAAGGAATGGCCGGATTGCCAAGGTCGGAGGTCGGATACACCGTGGTGGTGGCACCCATTTCCATGCCCATATTGACATCGAACCCCTGAGCCAAAGGCCAGCATGCATAAGGCGCCTGCCGCAGGCATTTAGCTGTCCGATCCAGCCAGGCTTTTTCCTGGAATGCCGAAGCGTTCCATGTGCACGGGGTGGATTACCCCATTGCCGGCCCAACTGTACCAGACGCCATAGCGGCGGCAGGCGAAGAGTGGAAAATATTGAATTCTCCCAATCAGATTCAGGTTTACCCCTACTTATAAACACTATTTTTCCTGAATGAAATGGTTTTCCTCTTGGCATCCGACCACCCCCTCCCAGAATCAGGCAAATGGCCTAAAATGGTCTTCAGACCGATGGCCCAAGTGTTATTTTTTGCCTGCGAGGAAATCCGCACCGACAAGAACCTCGGTTTTTCGGTTCTTTTAAGGGATCCTAGTGTAAAATGGGAATCATCGAACCGAATAACCTGAGTCTGGGCTTCGTGGAAGCCTTATATGCCGACTTCATCAAGGACCCGACCTCCGTTTCGGAGGATTGGCGCACCTATTTCCAATCGCTCGCCATGGACGTGGCTGGCGCGGATTTCCGTTCTAACCCCCAATTGGGTCCCACCCAGGCGAGCGCGGGGCTTTTTCAGGGAGGAAGCACCGCCTCTCTGAACGGCTCCCATGCCGAACCCCATATCGAACATGCCATCGCGGCCCTCCAGGACCGCGCCGACCAGATGGTGCGCGCCTACCGGGTACGGGGCCATCTCTTTG
>JALYSE010000041.1:19844-24785 GCA_030854955.1 Fibrobacterota bacterium
ATCTGGAGCCGGGCTACTTCGGACTCAAGGACGCCGACCTCGATCGCAGGGTCTCCGGCATCACCATCCAGGGACCGGATTCCCTGACCCTGCGCCAGGTGCTGGAGCGCATGAACAATACCTACTGCCGCTCCGTCGGCGTGCAGTACATGCATATCGACAGCCCGGACGTGCGCAGTTGGCTGGCCGCGCGCATGGAGGGCAGCGAGAACCGCATCACCCTGTCCCGCGAGCAGCAGCTCAACATCCTCACCCGCCTCACCGACGCCGTCATCTTCGAGGAGTTCATCCAGAAGAAATACCTGGGGGCCAAGAGCTTCTCCCTGGAAGGTTCGGAAAGTCTGATCCCGCTTCTGGACCTGGCCATCGAAAAGGCCGGGGAACAGAAGATTGACGAGATCGTATTGGGCATGGCCCACCGCGGCCGCCTCAACGTGCTCGCCAACATCATGGGCAAGAATCCGCGCGACATCTTCTCCGAGTTCGAAGATTCCGATCCTCAGCTCCAGCTCGGTCGCGGGGACGTAAAGTACCATCTGGGTTACTCTTCGGACTGGGCTGCGGCCAACGGGCACAAGATCCATCTCTCCCTTTGCTTCAATCCCAGCCATCTGGAGTTCGTGAATCCCGTGGCCCAAGGCCGCTTGCGCGCCAAGCAGGACCGCGCCAAGGACGAAGCGCGCGATAAGGGGTTGACTCTGCTGATTCACGGAGATGCGGCCTTCGCCGGCGAAGGCATCATCCAGGAAATCCTGAACATGAGCGAACTGACGGGATACCGCACCGGCGGCACCCTGCACGTGGTGCTCAACAACCAGATCGGTTTCACCACCTCGCCCCATGAAGGGCGATCCACGACCTACGCGACGGATGTCGCCAAGATGCTGCAGATCCCGATCTTTCACGTAAACGGGGAAGATCCCGAAGCCGTGGCCGCCGTGGTCAATCTGGCCATGGACTTCCGCATGCGTTTCAAGCGGGACGTGGTCATCGACATGTACGGGTACCGTCGCCGCGGCCACAACGAGGGCGACGAACCCGCCTTCACCCAGCCCCTGCTCTATCGCACCATCGAGCGCCGCAAGAGCGTGCGCGAAGGCTACCTGGAGCATCTGCTCAAGCTGGGCGGCGTGACCCGCGAAGAGGCGGATCGCATCGCCGCCAAGCGCACGGAACAACTTGAGGGAGAGCTTTCCGAAGCCCGCCGCAAGGAATACATCCGCACCAAGGAAAGCCCCAGCCGCGTTTGGAAGGGTTATGCGGGCGGACCCGAAAGCGGAGTCAAGGATGTGGATACCACCTTACCGGCGCCGCGCCTCACGGAGTTGATGGACCGGCTCACCAAACTGCCTTCGGGATTCCATCCCCATCCCAAGATCGAGAAGATCCTGGAACAGCGCCGCCTGGCCGGCCGCGGGGAACGCGGACTGGACTGGGCCAGTGCCGAAGCCTTAGCCCTCGCGAGCCTTTCCGCTGAAGGGTACCGCATCCGCATGTCCGGGCAGGACGTCCAGCGAGGCACCTTCAGTCAGCGCCACGCCGTCTTGCACGACATCCTGGACGGCAAGACCTACATGCCCCTGCTCCACGTAGGAGAGAACCAGGCGTCGCTGGAGATCTACAACAGCCCGCTCACGGAAAACGGCGTGCTGGGCTTCGAATACGGATACAGCCTGGACACGCCCAAGGGCCTGGTGATCTGGGAAGCCCAGTTCGGCGACTTCGTCAACGTGGCCCAGCCCATCATCGATCAATTCATCATCAGCGCCGAGGAGAAATGGCGCCGCCTGTCCGGGCTCATCATGCTCCTGCCCCACGGCTTCGAAGGCATGGGCCCCGAGCACTCCAGCGCACGCCTAGAACGCTTCCTGACCATGGCCGCCGAGGACAATTGCCAGGTCATGAACCTGTCCACCCCGGCCCAGTACTTCCACGTGCTGCGCCGCCAGATGCTGCGCCCTTGGCGCAAACCCCTGATCATCATGACCCCCAAGAGCCTGTTGCGTCTGCCCGCCGCGGTATCCCCCCTCGAGGACCTGTCCGACAAGGGCTTCCAACGTATCATCCCGGACTCGGCCCCGCGCGCCGACAAGGTGAAGCACGTGCTCATGTGCAGCGGAAAGCTCTACTACGAACTCGACGATGAGCGGACCAAGGACAAGCGCGACGACGTGGCCATCCTCCGCATCGAACAGCTTTACCCGTTGTATCCCCAGACTATGGCCCAGGCCTTGGCGCCGTACCCGGAAGGGACGCCGGTGATATGGGTCCAGGAAGAGCCCGAGAACATGGGTGCCTGGCGTTACCTGCGGGTCCTTTTCGGCGAGCGGCTGTTGGGTCGCCATCCCTTCCAGGGCATACATCGCCCCGCCTCCTCCACCCCGGCGACGGGTTCGGCGAGCAGCCACAAGCTGGAGCAGAAGCAGCTGATCGCCAAGGCGTTCGGCGAGCACCCAGCCGAGGTCGAGGCCAAGATCCTCAAGAACAGCCAGGTCGATGGCTAGGATCCCGATTTTCCGGGCTCACCGTTGGCCAGTTCCCGTCCCGCCCGCGCCGCCAGCAGTGCCAAGGCTGCCGGTAAGTAAACGGAATTGGATTTTCGAGTTCTCATGTTCACGTTCCTCCGCGCCTTGAATAGCGCTCCTATCGCTCCCCTGGACTGTGCGCCAAAGTCCAAAAAAAATTACTTTTAAGCCCTTTCCGGCTCGTGCCGGACGAATAGGAGCTTTTTCATGGCCATTGAACTCGTTGTGCCCAAGGTGGGCGAATCCATCACCGAAGTGCAAATCGTGGAATGGCTGAAAAAGGAAGGCGATCGCGTGGAGCGTGACGGCAACCTGGCCGTAATTGAAACCGACAAGGCAACCGTGGAGTTACCTGCTCCCGTGGCAGGCATCCTCACCAAAATCCTGGTGCCTAAAGGATCGACCGCCAAGGTGGGCGATGTAATCGGATACCTGGAGGAAGGCCCCGCTTCGGCGCCCGCTGCGGGTGCTGCGGGCGGTATCCCGGCAGCCAAATCCGAAACCGAGAACGCGAAGCCCGATCCGGTCAAATCCTCGGGCATGAACTTCGGACCGGAAACCGGAAAGATCGCCGTCATCAAGAAAGACGAAGCCTTCGTAATGCCCGCCGCCGCGCGTGCCCTGGCCGAAGGCGGATTGAAAGCCTCGGACGTGCAGGCCACTGGCCCAGGGAACCGCCTCCTGAAGGAAGATGTCCTTCGCCAGATGGAAGCCAAGACGACCGTCCCTGCGGCCCCCCTTGCCTCTCCTGCCGCCACGCCCGCCACCGCCGGTGCCCGCTCCGAAGAGTCCGTGCCCATGAGCATGCTCCGCCGCAAAGTGGCCGAGCGCTTGGTCCAGGCCCAGCAGACGGCCGCCCTGCTCACGACCTTCAACGAAATTGATATGACGGAGATGATGGAGCTGCGCAAGCGGCACCAGGATGCCTTCGTCAAGAAGTACGGCGTCAAGCTCGGCTTCATGTCCTTTTTCGTCAAGGCCACGGTGGAAGCCCTCAAGCTCATCCCCCAGATCAACGCCGAGATCCGCGGCAACGAAATCATCTACAAGCATTATTACGATATCGGCGTGGCGGTGGGCGGCGGCAAAGGCTTGGTCGTTCCCGTGCTCCGCAATGTCGAGACCATGGGCTTCGCCCAGGTCGAGCTCGCCATCGCTGACTTGGCCAAGCGGGCCCAGGCTAACACCCTGAAGCTGGAAGAGCTGCAAGGCGGCACCTTCACTATCAGCAACGGCGGCGTCTATGGATCGCTGCTCTCCACGCCCATCGTCAATCCGCCCCAGAGCGGCGTGCTCGGCATGCACGCGACCCAGGACCGCCCCGTCGCGCGTGACGGCCAGGTGGTCATCCGTCCCATGATGTACGTGGCACTCACCTATGATCACCGCATCGTGGATGGCCGGGAGGCCGTGACCTTCTTGAAGCGCATCAAGGATACCCTTGAGGATCCCGCGCGCATCCTGCTGGAGATCTAAGCCAAGATCGCAAATTGAAAACCGCAGATGCAAATTGACGTCCAATAGGTGGAAAGGCTTTCGGCATTGCATCTAAGGAGGGAATTGCCCTGGAGGGTTCCTTTTTCGATTTTCAATTTGCATCTTTCAATTTTCAATCTCTCCGACCGGAGGCGCCATGTCCGAAACAACTTTTGACCTCATCGTTATCGGCGCGGGCCCTGGCGGCTACGTGGCCGCCATCCGCGCGGCCCAACTCGGCATGAAGGTCGCCTGCGTGGAAAAGGAAGACACCCTGGGCGGCACCTGCCTGCGTATCGGCTGCATCCCCAGCAAGGCCTTGCTGGAAGCCAGCGAGCATTACCATGAAGCTTCCAAGGGCGCTCTGGGCCGCTTCGGCGTCAAGCTCGGCTCGGTCGACCTGGACCTGCCCGCCATGCTTCAACACAAGGATGGCGTGGTCAAGGCCAATACCAAGGGCATCGATGGTCTATTCAAGAAGGCCAAGATCACGCGCTTCCTGGGCCACGGCAAACTGGCCGGGGCGGGCAAGGTCACGGTGGAATCCGGCGCGGGCAAGCCGGTGGAAACCCTCACCGGCAAGAACATTATCATCGCCACCGGCAGCAAGGTGGCCATGCTCCCGGACGTCAAGGTGGACGGCAAAGCCATCGGCACCTCCACCGAGGCCATCGCCTACACGGAAGTGCCCAAGCATCTGGTCGTAATCGGCGCCGGAGCCATCGGTCTGGAACTGGGCTCGGTCTGGGCCCGGCTCGGTGCCAAGGTGACCGTGCTGGAATACCTGAATCGCATTCTTCCGGGTATGGACGTGGAGATCTCAACGGAGGCCCAGAAGATCTTGGCCAAGCAGGGATTGGAATTCAAACTCGGCACGCGCGTCAAATCGGCGAAGTCCGTGGGCGATGGCGCCGTGGTCGAATGCGAAGGTATTGAACCC
>JALYSE010000253.1 GCA_030854955.1 Fibrobacterota bacterium
GGTCCGGATTTGTGCTTATGGAGTATCCCTCCCGTGTCCATTCCCTATGCTGCATGCTTTAAAGTTAATTCGTACATTAGTCGTCCTGGATGGAGGAAAAGACATGAACCGAAGTTCGCAATCGACCGGAATGATCCGCCTGGTTTTGCCGGGAATGCTGGCGCTGTCCGCCGCTCTCTGGGCCTCCGCCCCTCCCGATTCCAAGCCCGCGGTAAAAACCCAGGTCCAACCCAATTCCGCCCCGACCGCCGCGGCCAAAAGCGCGCTCCCCAAGGCGAAGCCCGCCGCCTGGCTGGGGGTTTCCATTTCCGATATATCCACTTCGGAAATCCCCGCTGGCTACGCCCATTCCACCAAGGAGGGGGCCGTGAAGATCCTGCAGGTCTTCAAGGGCACCTCGGCCGACCAGGCGGCGTTGAAAGAGGGGGATATCATCCTCTCCGTCAACCAGAAGCCCCTGTCCGGGCGGAAGACCCTGCTCGACACC
The DNA here is from genome assembly GCA_030854955.1 of Fibrobacterota bacterium. GTDB lineage: Bacteria > Fibrobacterota > Fibrobacteria > UBA11236 > UBA11236 > Chersky-265. The sequence continues at coordinate 488 of JALYSE010000253.1, forward strand.
ATCCATTCCAAAACTGTGGGGGACATGATCGAGTTGCGAGTCGGCCGCGAAGGAAAGGCATTCAGCCAGAAGATGGCCTTGTCCCCGCGCCCCGAGGACATGCGCGCCATCACTCAGATGCTGGTAGGAAGTCCCGCTCCGGCCCTGGACGGTAAGTATTATTCCGGGGATGCGGGAACCTTGGCCAAGAACAAAGGCAAAGTGGTACTTCTGGATTTCTGGGCGACCTGGTGCGGTCCCTGCCGTGCCACCATGCCGGCGCTGGAAGCGCTCTACAAGAAATACCAAGGCAAGGGTTTCGAGGTCATCGGAATCAGTTCCGAGAACCTGGAGGAATTGAAGGCTTTCCAGGCGGCCGGCAAGCAGAGCTACCCGATGTTCAACGACATCGGCCAGCTTACGACCCGGCAATATCAGGCTTTCGCCTATCCCACCCTGGTGATGATCGATCGCAAAGGCCTTATCCAACGTATCGAAGTGGGCGCCCACCCGGCCGCCGAAATCGAGAAGTGGATCCTGGAATACCTCTAGTATGGCTCAAGGCTATAGAGTTGCTACGCAACTCCCCGCCTTTCGCTTTTAAAAATCTTTATGGCTCAAGGCTATAGGGTTCATACGGAACTCCCTGCCTCTCGCTGTTATGAGCTAGCAATCCCTGATGCAAGGAGTGTTATCTTCGCGAAGCCAGCTCCATAGCGACGAGGCTTGCATCTTTTGAATGCGAGGAGCGTGGAGTTTGCCCAACAAACTCCATAGCGACGAGCCACTATACGAAGTAGGTCGGATACCTTTCCCGGATCGACAGAAACCCTCCCTCGGCCACGATCATGTGGTCTAGCACCGGGATCCCCAGGGTCTTGGAAACCTCCACAAGCCGCCTCGTCGCGATCAAATCCGATTCCGAAGGCTCCAGATTACCAGAGGGATGATTGTGGGCCACCAGGATGCTGACCGCTCGATCCTGGATGGCCGGGTAGAAGGTTTCCCGGGGATGGATCTGGCTCTGGTTGGCCAGACCGCGGGTGATGGGATGGACCTTGATGACCTGGTTGTTGCCGTCCAAGGTGAGGACCACCACGCTTTCTTGGGCCGCGATGCGCAGGAAGCCGAGCAGGGGCATGGCATCCTTGGGGGTCCGGATCTTGACCTTCTTGCGCGTGGTGAGGAAGCGGCGCGAGAATTCGATGCTGGCGAGAATCTGGCATCCCTTGGTGGGGCCGATGCCGCCGATGTCCAACAGGGTATCCAAGGTCAATTCCTCCTGAAGAGCGCCCAATTTTTCCACAACCTCTTGGGCCAAGATCAGCACGTCCTTTCCGGGCTGTCCCCGCCCCAGGATGATGGCCAGCAATTCCGCATTGGTGAGGCTGTCCGGGCCGGCCTCCATCATTTTTTCCCGAGGCCATTCGGATGGGGAGAGGTCTTTGAGAGTTTGCATAGGTATTTCCTTTAGTTGTGGAAAGGAAGCTAGGGATTTGAGGCCCGCGCGGCTTTGCGCGCGGTCACGGTTCGAGTTGGTCGTTTGACCCAGCTAAGGATAAGCCCAAAAAATGCTCCTTTTGAAATCCCTCGTTTACCAAAAAACTCTCTTTGGTTAAAAAAGGTGTAATTTTATATAGAGCGAGAGGTCAATGCGGGTTTTTTGGCTATTAAAAGGGCTAGTTTAAGAATAAACTAAAGAGATTTCTTCTCTATTTGATAATTAAGTTCGAACTTTCATTTAAAAATCGGATAGAGAGGTTGCTTTTTGAGAGCCAATTGCTATAATTTTAAACAAGTTGATAAAGTATTTTGGAAAAGGTGAAAAAGATGGCCAATAAAACCTGTACCGGGGCAGAAGCTTTAATCCACAGCATTCACCAACACGGCGTGGAGTACATATTCGGGCATCCAGGCGGCGCTGCCATCCCAATTTTCGATGCCTTGGTGGATTCCCCCATCAAATTCATTCTGACCCGTCACGAGCAGGGTGCAACCCATATGGCTGACGGATTGGCGCGCGCCACCGGCAAGGCCGGCGTGGTTCTCGTGACTTCGGGTCCGGGCGCGACCAACACCATCACCGGCATTATGACTGCGGCGATGGATTCGGTTCCCATGATCGTCATCACCGGCCAGACCATCCGGCCCATGCTCGGCCTGGATGCGTTCCAGGAAGCCGACGTGGTGGGTATTTCCTACCCCGCCGTGAAGCACTCCTACCTGGTCCGGGACGTCAACGACATCCCTCGCATCATCAAGGAAGCCTTCTATATAGCGGAGTCCGGCCGTCCGGGACCCGTGCTTATCGATATTCCCAAGGACGTTTCCGGCGCCCTCTTCGAGCCTAACTACAATGTCGAGATCGACCTGCCTGGTTATACCATCCCCACCACCGGGGATACCGTCCAAATTGCGCGCTGCGCGGACTTCCTCGCCAAAGCCAAGAAGCCGTTGCTGCTGGTCGGCCATGGCGCCGTGATTTCGGATGCCGGCCGCGCCCTCAAGCTCCTCGCCGAAAGGTTGCAGATCCCCGTGGTGAACACCCTGCTTGGCAAGGGCGCTTTCCCCGAGACCCATGACCTGAGCCTGGGCATGCTGGGCATGCACGGCACCGCCTACGCCAACAAGGCCGTGGTGGATTGCGATTTGATCATGTCCATCGGTTCCCGCTGGGACGATCGTATCTGCGGCAAGTACTCCGCCTTCTGCCCGGATGCGGTCAAGATCCACGTGGATATCGACCCCGCCGAAATCGGCAAGATGATCAAGCCGGACTGCTCCATTGTGGGCGATGCCCGCCTGGTGCTGGAAGAGTTGCTTTCCATGGTCCGCAAAGGCGACACCGAGGACTGGTTGGCACAGCTCAAGAAATGGAAAAAACAGTTCCCGCTCAAGTACGGAAAGCAGGGCGGTCTCAAGGCCCAGTACGTGTTGGATGAAATCTACCGCCTCTCCAAAGGCAAAGCGGTGGTCACCACCGACGTGGGCCAGCACCAGATGTGGGCCGCCCAGTTCTACAAGACCGACAGCCGCTTCCACTGGATCTCCTCCGGCGGCGCGGGAACCATGGGATTCGGCATGCCCGCCGCCATCGGCGCGCAGTTCGGCCGTCCGGACGCCCTAGTGATCGCGGTGGTGGGGGATGGCGGGTTCCAGATGACTTTGTCCGAACTGGCCACGGCCGCCGTGAACAAGCTTCCCATCAAGATTCTCATCATCAACAACAAGTACCTGGGCATGGTCCGCCAATGGCAGGCCCTGTTCTTCGAGAACCGGTATTCCGGCGTGGATCTGGAAGGCAATCCCAACTTCGTGAAACTCGCCGAAGCCTACGGTATGAAGGGTTTCCGCATCAAGCGCAACGCCGACGTGAGCAAGACCCTGGCTGCGGCCCTGGCCTACAACGACGGCCCTTGCATCATCGAAGCGGAAGTGGAGAAAGAGGACAACGTGTTCCCTATGATTCCTGCCGGCGCTTCGATTTCGGAAATGGTGCTGGAAGCGCCCAAGAAGGCGATGGCAAAACCCGTGGGAAGCACCTGAGTCCGGCCTCCGGACGCTTAAAGTATTATTATCGCCCGGAAGCGTGGAGTTGCGAAGCAACTCGACCGGGCCATTCTGGTATTCAGGAAGGAACAGATTATGTTGAACGGTTTGAACGGCACCGCGACGAAATTATCCGTGATCGAGAGCAAGGGGGCCAAGAGCCCCATGGGCGGCTCCCAGCACTCCATCAGCCTGTTGGTGAACAACAAGCCCGGCGTCCTGATCCGGATCGCCCTGGTATTCAACCGCCGCGGCTACAATATCGATAGCCTGGTGGTATCGCCCGCCCATAACGGCAAGTTCGCGCGCATGAACATCACCGCATCCGGGGAGCCCAAGACCCTGGAGCAGATTATCAAGCAGCTGAACAAGCTCATCGACGTGATTCATGCCAAGGACCACACCGACGAAATCACGGTCGAGAAGGAACTGGCCCTCATCAAGGTCAACTGCCCTCCCGAAAAGCGCACGGAGATCCTCCAAATAGCCGAGCATTTCAAGACCCAGACTGTGGACCTTAGCGAGAACACCCTGATGCTGCAGGTCACCGGCAGCACCGAAAAGCTGGACGCGATGGAGTTGATGCTGGACAAGTATGGCATCAAGGAAATGGTGCGGACGGGGAAGATCATCATGGCGCGGGGTTCTGCGGATACTTGATGGATGGGTCCCGAGCTCGAAGTGGGCCGGAGTTTGGCTGCCGCCGTAGTCTATCCCGCATTTCCCATTAATAGCTGGTTTACCCTTTAATCGGCCGGGAAACTGGGCTTCCCCTGTGCGCGCCATCACGGAAAGCCGATGGTGGCTTGCTACCTTTTCAATCACATATGGCCGCAACAAAACCGATTCCAGTTCCCGCTCCTCGTCCCCTTCTGCCCACGGGCAAAAATCATATCATGGGCCGGTTCTGCGTGAAGCTCAACCTGGCTCCGCAACGATTGGGCGAATTGGAGGAGGAATTCCACCTCTTGTTCACCTTGGCCCCGTTCAATCCCGAAAAGCCCGTCCTCATCTCGGATTTTACGGAATTGCAGCAATCGGAATGGATCCGGTCCGAAGGGTCGAAACATGCCCTGGACAACTTCCCCTTCCGCATCCCCCTGGCATTCAAGAAGGATCGCAAAGACAAAGGCTACGCGGAATGCGACCTTCTCTGCTGGGCCTTCCATCCGGACTACGCGGCCAAGCGTTACGTCACCCTGGTCTATGATCGGAAGGATGCACGCGGTCTGGGATATGTCGTGTTCCGCAATGTCGCCTGGGGCGGCGTGCGCGGATGGAGTACAACGGTCCGTGAAGTGGAGGGGGAGCTGGCTTCGAAGGAGAAGCGAAAAGCCCGGATTATCCTTTCCCCCTCGGCCTGGCAACCGGAAGCGGCTTTCGGAGGATCGGCGGACGTGCATCTATGGCGCTTGCCGGATCCGCTTCCCCTGGTGGACGGGCATCTGCATATCCAAAGCAATCATTGCGCTCCTCTTCCCCTGGTCTGGGACAAGCTCCCGGTCAAAGGCGTATTCGAATTCCTGCGTATCGGTTGGGACACCCAAGTACCCGATAAGCAGGCGCTGGTGTACGGCGCTGTGACCGGGGCCGTGGGGGCCTTGATTGCCGGCGCGTCCGGGGCGGTATTCGGCTTGGGCGGGATGATTGCGGATCAAATCCGGATCGGAAAATTCAAGCCGGGAATGGATCAGATTTCCGGTTTGCTTTTCGGGGAATCGGGGAGGATCGGAGGCAATAGCTCGGATGTCATTGGCGGCATCTTGACCGACTTGCTGAAACAGGCATCAACTTGGAGCATCCCGTTTTTTTCGGCGGACGGACCGCAAGCCTTGGCCACTCCGTTGCCCATGGACATGTATTATGGACACTTTGCCGGGTATCACGGCGAACCGATCTACAAAATGGTAAAAGGCGTATTCACTTTCAGGACGGATCCTTTTTCGGACAAGTGGGGGCGTATTTCGGGATTGGACACCAAAGTGTATGAGCCCTACGAGGAGCAGATCCAGAAAACCATCAAGGCCGCCAAGGCGGGGTTCTGGCGTTTGCTTCCGCTTTATCACTTTGATCCCCGCCGTTGGATGGAAACGGCGGAGACGCCGGAAACCTGGGACACCCCCTTCACGGCCATCAATTCGACACGAGGCCCGTCCAAGAAGAAATGGCCTTTCATCGGGTTCAAGACCTATACGTCCCTAGGGTATATGCCACTCGATCCCGCCTTGCCGCATCAGGAGCAGTTCTATGCCCGTTGCGCAACCGACGGCATCCCGATCATGAATCATTGCACGACCGCGGGAATGTACACCCATGACAAGCCGTTCTACTATGATTTGTGGAAATCCGATCCCATTCTCAAGTCCAGGCATACCTTAGATG
>JALYSE010000254.1 GCA_030854955.1 Fibrobacterota bacterium
TCAAGTATGCGACTGGGATTGCAACGTGGGATTCCAGGCCCTGTTTACGCTGCTAGAGCGTGGGACGGAACAATATTACGGGCTATGGAAAGACGGGAGTTTCTTAGAATGGCTACCATACTGCCTTTTGTCTTCGAAGCGGCGAAAGCTTGCGTTTCCGGGGATCAGCCAAAGATGCCAGCCCTCTTCGTCGGGCACGGTACGCCCATGAATGCTATTGAGGATAATGTTTTTTCCGATGAGTGGAAGCGGCTTGGTCGGGAAATCCCCAGGCCCAAGGCCGTCCTGTGTATCTCCGCCCATTGGTTCATACAAGGAACCTACGTAACCCATGTGTCACACCCAAAGACCATTCACGATTTTGGTGGATTCCCCCCGGAATTGTTCGCTGTGCAATACCCGGCACCCGGCAGCCCGGAATTAGCAGTTCAGATCCATCAAGCATCCGTAGAACCTAAGGTGCAGTTGGACGAGAAATGGGGCTTGGACCACGGAACCTGGTCAATTCTCAAGCATATGTACCCGAAATCGGATATTCCAGTGTTGCAATTGAGCATTGACAACCAAATGCCCCCACAATTTCATTACGACCTGGGGAAGCGCCTCGCGGCGCTTAGGCGTCAGGGCGTCCTCATTATCGGTAGCGGTAATATGGTGCATAACCTTCGCATGGTGGACTTCAAACGGATCAACGATGTCGGCTATGGATTCGATTGGGCTCTGGAGATGAACGATTTCTGCAAACGCCAGATCCTTAAAGGCGATCACCAGCCGCTCATCGACTATGAAAAGTTTGGCAAGCCGGCCCTACTATCAGTGCCCACACCCGATCATTATTATCCAATGCTCTATGTACTGGGGCTGCAGGATAAAGGCGAAGCGGCGACGCTATTCAACGATGCGGCCGTGGGGGGAGCGGCTACCATGACCTCGATAAAAATTGGTTAAACAGATTCGGTAACTCGTGAGTTAACGGTCTAACCTCCGGCCAGGTGGCCGATTGTCAGAGGTTCGGAAACAGTCGGTGGTTGAGGGCCTCGGGAATGCACTGCCCCGCCGCCAGCTTCACCGCGCCGATCACCTGTTCCACCGAATAGTCTCCGGTATCCTGCAGGAGGATGCGTTTCTTCCGGTCAGGGAGGATGATTTCCAACTCCCGGGTGGAACCAGCGGGCTTCTGTCCGACATGATCCGGTCCGTCCATGACGCCATTCCCTTCCATGAAATCCAGCAGCCTTAGGATGCGCTCGGACTCGCAGGTTCCCTCCACTATCTTCGGGGCCTTATCCTGATCGGAACGGGAAAAGTACAGACGGATCCGCCCATCGCCCCATAGGGTCATTTCCTCCCGCCCCGCTCCGGTCTTCGCACCGTGGAAAGCCAGTTTTATCTCGATTTTGCCAAGGTCGGAAGCCTTGTCCAACCCGAACGGCATGTGCGGAATCTGTTCGACTGTCATGACTTTCTCCTTGGATTTCATTCCTGGAAGCTTAATGGCCTTGTTCTCAGAGGCCCGGACCGACCCAAGGGCAAGACCTTCGGGACCAAAGGCCAGACCCTGTATCAGCATCAGGACCCAAAACCGGGTCCGACTGATTCCATTCATACCTATGCTCCGTTCAGAGGTTCGGGAAAAAGCGGTTATTCAGAGCCTCGGGGGCGCATTGGCCCGCCACCAGCATCACCGCGCCGATCATCTGCTCCACCGCCTGCAGGCCGGGCTCGTCGACACCGATCTGCTTCATCCTTCCAGGCACCTTGACCTGGAGAAGACGGCGCGCATGCTGATGGCCATGTGACGCGACCACGTCCGGGAGTCCGAACAGGCCGTTGCCTTCCATGAAGTCCAGCAGGCGGAGAATCGACTCGGGATTGCATTGGCCTTCGATGGTCTTGGGAGCCTTGTCCTGGGTGGATCGGGAGAAGAACAGCCGCACGAGTCCGTCTCCCCGCAGGGTGATTTCCTGCTTGCCGGCCCCGGTTTTGGCTCCATGAAAGGCCAGGGAGACCTCAACCTGGTCCAGGGGCGTATCCTTGTCCAATCCGAACGGCAGGTAGGGGATTTCCTCCAGGGTCATGACTTTCTCCTTGGCCTTTAATGGATCCGATTGTTTCTTCCCTGCCCCGCCCGTTCCGCAACCGCCGCCGGCGGCCAGACCCAGGATGAGCGGGATCAGCACGGTCCGCTTCACGCTTTGACCTGCATGCGGACGGGGGCGATATAGTCCTTGCCCGTCTTTACTTTCGGCGCGGCGATGGTCGAGCCCGCACCTAGTTTGCCGCCGTTGAATTGCTTGTTGCGGTTATAGAACTCTTCGTTGTACATGACCAGGGTGCCCGCTCCCAGGCTTCCCTTGTTCGCGTGCAATTCGGAAACGGCGGCAAATTCCTTTTTGGCTTCGTCGAAGACCTTTGGGGCCGCCACGTTGGTGAATTTGTCCGAAGGGTAAAGGTACCCGAACTCCATGCCGAAATCTGTGAAGGCTTCGATTACCTTGTCGAGCTTTGCCAATTTCAGATCCCGCCAATTGTCGAAGAAATCGAAGATGTTGCGGCAGGTCCTGAGTGACCGGTCCGTGAAGGCCTTCCAGAAACCGTCCTTGAAGTCCGTGGCGTGGGTTTTGTAGATGGCCCACAGCGCCTCCTGGATGCTGCCTTCGCAATGGGGTCCGAGCTTGGTCCCGTCCGAATCCAGGAAGAAATTCAGGGTAGTATCGTACCCATCATGATAATGGGGATTGTCCGTGAGCGCGCAGGAGAGAAAGGTGGCATGGCCTTCGTTCCAGGCGCTTTCGTAATGTTCAAGGGTAGTGCCGCCGTGGCTTTGGGTCGCGTCGTCGTTGTACCCGTACCCGGGATGATCCAGCCCCCCCAGGACCATGGTGCCGATGAAGTGGCCGTATTCATGCAGGATGACGGCACGGTCCTTGAGATCCAGTTCGGTGAGCTGCATCTGCTCACCCGCATTGCTCACGGTGATCTTGGGATCCTCCGGGAAATTGATCCGGCATACTTCCAATTCATGGCAGGTCAGTTCCTTGATCCGCTTGTATCCGGTCCAGACGGATTTATAGGCGTCGCAGATGTCCACGAAAAGGGCCTTGGTGATCTCGAGTTCGCCGAGATCGTGATCCGGAGCGGACCACTCCACCGCGTCCACCTTGAACTCGAGGATTTGGAATACCGTCTGGTCCGTATGAATCTTGAAATCGGCCTCGTCCTTAAACTTGGTCTTGCTTCGGAAGGTCATGCCTTTGACACAGACTATTTTGCCCCCCTCGTATTCCAGGGAGATTTTCAGCCGCGCCTTGTCGCATTTGGGCACGGCCTTAAAGTTGAAATTACCGCACCCGTCATGAGGAAATTCCAGGGCCTTGTCGATTCCATCGGTTAGATGGATGGCGCTCCCGAATGGCTTGAAGGTGGCCTCTCCGGCCTTTTGGATCTCCAGCTCCACCTTGGCTCCGGGCAGGAATTCCTTGATGGCTTCAACGGGCACGGTCTCGTCCATGTAATCCCAGGTCCGATTCCAGAAAAGCCGGCCTTTCAGATCGGTGCCGACGCTCTTGGGCGCCGGGACGGCCTTTTCTTGGACGAGTTGATCATAGAAGAGGCAGCGGAATCCCTCGGTGCGGCGCACGCCCTTCCGTTCGGTCTGTTTCACGCAGGGGGCGATATCCCCTTTTTTGCAGGGATAGGTGATGGGGAAATTCTTGTTCGATTTGAGCAGTAGCAGGGCCACGCGCCGGTTGGTCTCGCATTCGCCCTGGGTCTTTTCCACCAGGTTGTATTCGCTGCAGCCCATATGCGGTTGCCCGCCAATGTCGTCGAAGTCCGCGGGCTTGAGGGCCAAGTCGTTGCTCTCCTCCATGAAGGCCTTGTATAGGGCTTCGCGGGTATCGGGTCCGACCTTGCCGTCCTCGGTCATGGCTTTTTTCTTCTGGAATTCCTTGACTGCCGCTTGGGTCTTGGGGCCATCCTGGCCATCTGAAGCCCCGGGATCATGGCCCAGATGCCGCAGCAGATCCTGGATGCAGGCCAGACTCCACTTCTCCTCTTTGTCCAGTTCAGTCCAGGCCTTGGGATCTTTCATCAGGAAGGCGAACACGGATTTGGAACGCCGCTCCGAGAGAGCCTTGTTGTAGGATTCTTGCCCCACCGCGTCCGCATGGCCGAACACGGCCATTTTGCCCTCCGGGTTCTTTTCCCGCCAGGACTTGATTTTGGCGCACATGTCATTGAGAAGCCCCGCATGCCTGGGATGCAAGAAGCTCTTGTCGAATGCGAAAGTGAGGTTCTGGATGATATGGGTATCGATGAGTCGTTCGGCCATTTCATCGATGGTCTTCAGAGCGGCTTTGGCGCCGTCCAGGAGTTCGGATAGCGAATGCTTGGCGGTGAAATAATAGTCCGCCTTCTGCAGAAGGTTTCCGCCCTCATCCTTATATTGCGGAATGTAGACGGGGATGGTGCATTTGGCTTTGCCTGCCTCGACCATCCCCTCTCCTTGGGAAATCCGTTCCGGGCCCTTGGGCGTCTTGGCGAACAGTTCGAAGGCGATTTTCTTCTTGTGGGCGTGCTCTTCGGGAATGGCCGCGTCCACGCAGATGACCGTCTCTTCGTTGAAGCCGACCTTGGCGGTCTCCCACACGGGGTTGCTGAGCTTGACCGCCGGTTTTTCTTTCTCCGGCTCCACCATCGGTTCTGCGGCGGCCTCTTCCGGCTCCGGGTTCTCGAGCTTCTTGGCCACTCGTCCCAGGCCTCCGCCCTTCTTGGAATTGTCGACCAGGATCTCCTTGGACGCGGAGGGATTCATCTTGTCGGGATTTTTGAAGGGATCCAGGGCGGATTTGGAGAAGGGGTCGAGATTCATTTTCCCGTCCTGGTTGTTGGCGCCTCGGGTCGGAGAATTTAAATATAATCGCAAGGGTGAATAATAAGTCGGACTGCCCCGGAAAATCGGAGCCCCATGGTCAAAATCCGCATACTGCTCATCGAAGACAATCGCCTCCTGCGGGAAGGCATCATCGCGACGCTCAATGGCCAGAAGAACGTGACGGTGGTGGCCGTTTCCGAAGGCACCGAAAAGACCTTGCTGAACGCGCGAGGCTTAAAGCCCCAGGTCGTCCTCTTGGACCTCGGCCTAGAACGCCCGAACAGTCTTGAGGTCGTACGACTGGTGAAGAAGGCGTTCCCGGGAGTGAAAATCATCGGCATGGGACTGATCCCGACCCAGTCCGATATCATGGAATGTGTGCAGGCGGGAGCCGAAGGATTCATCCTGAAAAGCGCGAGCGTGGCGGAAGTCATCGCGACCATCCGGGCGGTGGCTGCGGGCCAGACCGTGCTTCCCCCGACTATGGCGGGATCGCTCTTTTCCCAGGTGGCGGAACACGCGCTTTCGAAAGGGAAAAGAAACCTCAAGAGCGCTATCCGGATGACCGTCCGGGAAAAGGAGGTCATTGCCCTGATAGTGGACGGGATGAGCAACAAGCAGATAGCGGAAAGGCTCAACATCGCCATTTTCACGGTGAAGAGCCATGTCCACAATATCATGGAAAAACTGGCGCTGCATAGCCGGCTGCAGATCGCGAACCATGCTAGGGGTGAAAAGGATTAATCCTTTTTTAATTCTTTAGGCTGATGGGTTCGAGACGGCGTCTACCGGTATAATCCCCGTGAACCCCTATGGTGCATAATGCCCCGGGTAGATGGAGAATAGATGAACTCACTGAAAAATCCTTCATTAATTATTACCAGCCCGCGTTCGGGAATCCTCGGAATCACCCTGGCTACTTTTTTCGCGACCGCGACTGCCGCGCCGGAGCCCATCGAACGCGTGAATCTGGGTTCGACCGCCCGCTACGCCATCCTGGCGGGCTCGAAAGTTTCGAACGTTCCCACCTCGGCCGTACTGGGCGATATCGGCTTAAGCCCCTCCGCCGGTGCCAAGATAACAGGGTTCGGCGATACCGAGGTGACCGGGACCGTATTCACCGTAGACGAAACCGGCCCTGCGGGTTCGGTGGCTGCCGCCAGCCAATTGACCACGGCCCAGGGCGATTTGACCATCGCTTTCAACGACGCGGCGGGCCGCACTCCGGTGCCTTCCGGCCCCTTTTTGAATCCCGGTTCCGGCACCGGCGATATCGGCGGTTTGACCCTGGTTCCCGGCCTGTACAAATTCACGAGTACCCTATCCATTACCGGGTCGGACCTCACTCTCACCGGCACCGCTGAAGATGTCTGGATTTTCCAGATCGCTTCCGGCCTGGTGGTAGGAGACGGCATCAAGGTTACGCTTGCCGGCGGGGCCAAGGCGGACAATATCTTCTGGCAGGTCGGCACTTCGGCGATTCTGGGGACCACCTGCGCCGTCAAGGGCAATATCC
>JALYSE010000042.1 GCA_030854955.1 Fibrobacterota bacterium
CGTCCTAATTGGGTGCGTCCAAGGACATGGCCTTTCGATTGCTAGGGGTTGTGCTGAAAACGGAGCGGAAGTGCTTCTTGTGGATCGTAGCCCCGCCATCGAGGAAATACGTGAAAGCATCCGCAAATCTGGTGGGAAGGCTGATTCCCGGGTCGCAGATGTTTTGCAGCCGGAGACGGTGAAAGCGGCTTTGGGCGAGTTGTCCGGTGCTTCGGGAATTGATGGCCTCATTTATTTCCCGAGAGGAAGAGTTCGCAAGGGAATTTCCGACATAAGCCCTGAAGATTGGGATGCCGATCTGGACGTGGCGCTGAAAGGCGCCTTTTTCAGCGCCCAGTCGGCAATGACTTACTTTCGAAAAGCGGAGCGGCATCCGTTCATCATTACTATGTCTTCCATCCTATCCGAATTCGTGGCAAATGAAAGTGCCGGATACCATTCCGCTAAAGGCGGATTAGATAGCCTTACCCGGTACCTCGCCGTCCATTTAGGCCCGAGAGGAATCAGGGTCAATGCCATTCAAATGGGCTGGGTTATCAAAGACGAAGATCTTGTCAAATTCATGTCGGATGAAAACAAAGGATACCGCTTTCATGCGGAGCAGGCGCATCCTCTGAATAAAATTGGCACCTCAAAGGATTTGCTTAATGCAGTGATATTCCTGGCGACGGAAAATTCGGCCTTTATCACTGGGCAGATTATTCGGGTCGACGGCGGAATGACTATTCAAGAACAATCGGATTTGGCCAAGAAAATGAAATCGGCGGCTTAAGAGAAAAATGGCAAGAGATAAGAATCTAGAAAACAGAATCGTCCTGGTAACAGGAAGCAGTCGGGGCATCGGAAAGGAAATAGCCGTAGTTTTAGGGCAGGCCGGCGCCAAGGTCGCCATCTGCGCCCGTGATCGTAAAGAGTTGGACATCGCCATCGCAGATCTGCGCCGTGAAAAAATCACATGCCTTTCGGTTTTGACTGATGTCGAGAAGGCTGGTTCGGCAAAGGCCGTTGTCGGCAAGGTCCGCGAAGCCTGGGGCGGCCTGGATATTCTGGTGAACAATGTCGGCGGACTCGCACGAACCGGCCATTTCGAAGATTTGGATGATAAAGCCTGGAGCGATTCTTTCAATTTGAACCTGATGCCGATGGTGAGGTTCTGCCGCGAGGCACTGCCATTGCTCAAGAAAAGCTCTCATCCCCGGATTATCAATATTTCTTCCATGGTCGCGTCCCAACCGGGTGCTTTTAACCCGCATTATTCGACTTTCAAAGCAGCTGTCTTGAATTTGACCAAGAACCTTTCCGGGGCCTATGCCAAGGATGGAATCTTGGTCAATAGTATTTCTCCCGGAATCATCCAAACGGAAGGCTGGGATCAATACATCAAGGAAAAGGCGAAGAAGGAGGGCATTACGGCCAAACACTGTAGAGAGATCGAAAATTTAAGGGCATCGGAAATTGTACCCTTGAAACGCCTCGGGACGGTTCGTGAAGTCGCTGATCTGGCCGCCTTCCTCGCCTCCGACCAGGCCTCCTTTATCACGGGAAGCAACCACCGCGTCGATGGCGGCAGGGTGCTTTCCATTTAACATCAAAGCGTCCCTTGATTTTGACGCGGATTCAAAACTGCTTTGGACTGAAAGCGGACAGGGAATGAAAAAAAAATGTGACCGTATTAACGCAAGTAGGGACCTCCTGGGGTGGTGACCCCCATTTGGATGAAAATATCCCGTATTTAGTTGAAAAGTACCGTTCCGGAGTGCTACCCTCTGAAAAGCTGGTCACGCATGCTTTTCCAATTTCATCGATCAATTCCGCCATGGAAATGATCGATGTCTTGAAAGGCTGGGAGGGTGATGTTGAATATGACCTTATAATTAATAGATGGCCGAGGATGGGGTTTAGAAATTGTACGCAGTCAGATCGGAAAGGAATCGATTAAAAATGGCTAAGTCCACGCTCTCCGTTATCCTGGCCAATTGCAACCATTCCCAATTCCTTCCCGAATCCCTTCCAGCGCTGACTTCCCAAACCCGGGTTCCCGATGAGATCATAATAGTCGATGGTGCCTCCACGGATAATATGCTATTCCGGAAAGGCTAGTGGTCATCATCTTTAATAATAATGCTGGGGCCTTGCATGCCTCAAAATACCTTGAGAATAAAAGCATCGACTGTGAAGCGATCGATATGCTCACCGCGAGTCTCCCGATAAGCGGTGAAATCTTCACCCGCCTTTCCATGGACTGTCGGGGAGCCCTCAAACAGGCGCCGAGTCGTTTGGCTCTGACTGATTTTCCGTCACCCACCAGCCCCGCACTCTCAAGTTGAATACTATCCAGGTGTTGTCGATATTGCCCGCGAGGTCGGGGGAAAGATGGGTATGGAACTTAGCGGCGCGGAATTGAAGCGTGAACAGCATGACGTACATCGCACATGGTTTAAGGAGCCGTTCTGATGGAAATGGGAATCAAGGGAAAATTGGCGCTTGTGACCGGGGGTGGCCGTGGCCTTGGACATGCCATCGCGAAAGGCCTTGCACAAGAAGGCGCTCATGTCGTGGTCACCTCCCGTCGTAAGGAGGATTTGGCCGGTTTGGTTGATGAAATGGGCGGCGCCAAATCCGGACATGGCTTCTATGCCATGGACATAACGGACGATGGCGCCCCCGATAAGCTGGCTGACATGGTTTTAGCTGACCACGGTGAACCCGATATCCTGATTAATAACGTGGGTGGTAACCTCGATAAGACGGACCCATTCCACAATTTGAACGATTGGCGAAGTGTTTTCCGGATTAACCTGGAAGTTACTGTAGAGCTCAACAATCGCTTCGTCCCCTTGATGCAAAAAAAAGGCTGGGGACGGGTTTGTCAGGTATCGTCAATTTCGGCTTTGGAAAACCAAGGGCCTCCGGCTTATTGCGCGGCCAAGGCAGCTCTCACCGCTTATACACGCAGCTTTGGAAGATTCGTGGCTCCGCAAGGAGTCATCGTCACATCAATCCTGCCAGGGGCGGTTTTTACTGAAGGTGGTTATTGGGATCTGGCAAGCAAGGATCGGCCTCAGCACGTTGAAAAATACCTGAAGGACCGTATGGCCATACAGCGTTTTGGGAAAACGGAAGAAATCAGCGACGTGGTCGTTTTTCTATGCTCGGAAAAGGCTTCATTCTGCGTTGGGTCGGCTTTCTTGGTGGATGGCGGGCAGGGTCGGATTTTCTATGCGCAGGAAGGATGAAGAAAAATGGGACTGAATAACGATTTGAGAAGAACCATCGTCCATATGATCAAGCGCTCTGGTGAAGGACATATTCCCAGCTCTTTTTCGATAGTGGATATCATTGACCACCTCTATGGTAAGGTTTTGAAGTTCGATGCCAAACGCCCGGATTGGGACGAACGAGACTTTTTCATCCTTAGCAAGGGTCATGGCGCCGCAGGGCTTTTCGTCGTCCTGCAAAAGTACGGGTTTCTTACAGAGGAAAATTTATTGACCTACAGCACCAGGGAGGGAATCCTGGGCGGGCATCCGGATACCACCATGGTGCCGGGGGCAGAAGCATCTACCGGATCGCTGGGCCACGGTTTCCCCTTTGCTGCGGGTGTAGCTCTTGGCCACCGCATCCGAAACAAGCCCAATAGGGTTTTCGCTCTGATGGGAGACGGCGAATCCAATGAGGGAACTATTTGGGAAACGGGCCTTGTGGCTGCCAAGCAACAGCTCGGAAACCTGGTGGGTATCGTGGATCTGAATGGTTCAGCCGCCCAAATTCTGCCCATGGATCCCTTGGCGGATAAGTGGCGCGCTTTCGGGTGGGAAACTTACGAAATCGACGGCCATAGCAAAGAAGACCTGGACCAAGTCTTCAATAGGCTCAGCTGCAGCATGGTAGGCAAGCCAAAGATGATCATCGCAAAAACGGTCAAGGGCAAAGGCGTTAGCTTCATGGAAACGCACGGGCCTTGGCATCATAAGATTCCCAATGACCAGGAAATGGCCTTGATACTGGAGGCACTGAAGTGAAACCGTTAAGAGTGGAATTTGCCGACACCATGAAGGAAGTCGGTGAAATTGATGAAAAGCTGGTGGTGATGGTAGGCGATATAAGCCATGGCATTCTACAAACTTTTGCGAAAGCCTGCCCTGGCCGTTATTTCAATGTGGGAATTTGCGAGCCTACCATAGTGACCATGGCCGCAGGCGTGGCCAAAAGTGGATTGATTCCGGTGATCCATACAATCGCACCATTTATAATCGAGCGCTCCTATGAGCAGATCAAACTTGATTTCGGATACCAGAATCATAGTGGAACTTTTATTTCCGTAGGCAGCGCCTTCGATTATGCCCAATTGGGATGCAGTCACCACTGCTATACCGATCTTTCCATCATGTCGCATTTCAAACGCGCAAAAGTATTTTTCCCGGCTAGTCCATTGGAATTCAATAAGTTGTTCAAGTCGGTTTACGATAAGGACGGGATCAATTATTTCCGATTGACGGAACACCCACATGGAGTTGACTTCAATCCCGATGACATCGAAGTGGGTAAGGGAATCACGGTTCGGATTGGCGGCGACGCGACCATCGTAGCCGTGGGTCCTCAACTCAGAACCGCCATTTCAGCGGCAGCCTTGCTTGCTGATAAAGGCGTGCAGGTCGAGGTGCTCTACTTTCATACCATCAAGCCTTTTGATGCGGATCTGGTACGGAAAAGTGTTGAGAAAACCAGACGGGTGCTCTCCATCGAAGAAGCCTCCGAACATGGCGGCGTCTATGAACGCGTGTTGCGGGCTACGACCGGAATCGATGGGGCTCGCCATGTCCAAATGGCCATCGACGACTTTATCCATGGATATGGCACCCATCAGGAACTGTGCGAAAAGATTGGGTTTACACCGCAAGGCATCGTCAATAGAATGAACAAAACATTTGATCTCGGGATCTAGGTCGCCGTTAAAAAAAGCAAGTATGGATAAGATGGTTAAGGAATGCGGCCTTTGTCGCAGTGAAGGATTTGAAGTTCTTTGGAACCTTCCTAACTTTCCGTTTACCGAGCGTTTTGGATCCTACTCTGCCGATTTTGCCAAAGGTTCAGATCAGACCTTGCTTATCTGCCGCACCTGTGGCCATGTACAATTGGGCATTCAAATCAATCCGGAGACACTTTACGATGCCTCCTACTCCTTCCGCACGGGACAGTCAGCCACCGCGACCATGGGCAGCGCCATATTCATTGACTTTCTGAATCGAGTCTCCGGAAGCCGCCGGTTCAGTTCAGCCTTGGATATCGGCGGTAACGATCAGTATCTGGCGCAACAAATCAAGAGCAGGGCCAATAAGGTTTGTGTCATTGATCCTGTTTGTACCGGCTTCGATGGTAAGACCGTGGATGGCGTAAAAATTATCGGCCGCTTTATCGAATCCGTTGATTTGGCCAGGGACCTTGATGCGCCGGATTTGGTAATTTGTCGGCATACTCTGGAACATATTTCGGATCCTTACAAAGTAGTTGCCCAGGTCTTGACACAGTGCCGGGATGACGGCCTTTTCGTTTTTGAAATCCCATGCCTAGAAGGGCTATCTGAGGGCTTGCGCTTTGATGCTGTTTTCCACCAGCATTTGCACTATTTTGATCTTGGCGGCTTGCAACGGCTAGTAGCGGAAAGTGGAGGTCGGTGGATTGGCCATTTCTATAATCATCAAGGATCATGCGGTGGCGCCCTACTTTTCGCTTTTGCCAAATCAAAGGAAAAAACGCCGATTACTAAGACTGATACGCCCGCCAAGATTGTTGCGCTCAGGAAGCGAATCGCCCTATTCCAGTCTCAGATGACGGTCACTTCGGAATTGCTCACTTCCATGATTCCCCCGGTTTACGGTTATGGTGCCAGTCTGATGTTGGCGACTTTGGCCTACCATATGAAAACCGATTTCTCAAACCTTGCATGCATACTTGATGACGATCCCGGCAAACATGGCCTCGAGTATGCCAATCTTCCGGTAAAAGTGGGTTATACTAAGAAGGTCGAAATTCCCGAAAATGCATTCTTCCTGATAACCTCGCAGGAGAACACCCGCCCAATCTATAAGCGTATTATGGAACTAACGCCGCGACGAGTCCTAATTCCCATTCCCATTTAATCAACCGCGAATTTCTGAAAATGGAGTCCCTTATGAAGGAAGCCGCCAAAGAGAAACAGAACCAGTCCCAGTTAGATGTGTATTTCTCCAGACCGCCTCGGCCCATGGGACCATGGACGTCCCATATCTGGAGAAATGATCCCCGCCATTTGGCATTTATGCTGGCTCGCTACAAGTTCGTGGCGAAAATGCTCGAAGGAATGAAAAGCGCTATCGAGGTTGGATGCGGCGATGCCTTCGGTACGCCGATCGTGGCCCAGACCGTGAAGCGGGTTCATTGCATCGACTTCGAAAGCAACTTGTTCGAAGATAACCAGGCTCGCAATGAACGCGAGAACATCACCTTCGAGATACTGGACATCTGCAACCAGATTCCCAAGGATAAATTTGAAGCAGCCTACTCCATGGACGTCATAGAGCATGTCCCCGCTGCCATCGAAGAACGCTTAATGACCAACGTCTGCGCGGCACTGTTGCAACATTCTGTTTTCATTATGGGAACGCCCAATATCACGGCGAGTCAATACGCTAGCCCGGCTTCCATGGAGGGTCATATCAATCTCAAAGGCGGCCATGAATTGAAAACCTTGATGGGAAAATATTTCCATAATGTTTTTCTGTTCTCCATGAATGATGAAGTTGTGCATACCGGATATTTTCCGATGTCGCACTACCTTATCGCAATGGGCGTCGGAAAAAAAGGCTGAGCCCATTGGGTCCGGCTGTATAAACTAGAGCCGTATTTCAGTTGGCCAATGGAGGCACGCCCGTAACCTCTGTAAATTGTTTAGGCTGTTACGCCAACTGTTCAACAGCGAAAAAGTTAAAAGCGGGCAAGGCCAGCCCCGCCAATTGCCGCTACCCGAAAATTAGTGAAATCAAGACGCGCGGCAATCACTATATGGACATCGGGTAGAAACTTGTAATAACATATAGACGGCAAAAAGCTAAAAGATTCTTCGGATAAAGGCGGAAATACTGAAGGTATCAGACTACGTAGTGGATTTTCTGGGTAAACTCGGAACCAAACAGGTTTTGCGGTGACCAGTGGAGTCCTAGCCCATTTGATCGATTCCGGCTCCCGGCATTCGCATCTGGAATATATCCGCCCCCAGAATGGACTAGAATGCATTTTCAGCGTTCAACAATACGCCCATGGGTTACTCGCTGGCCGCCAGCATAGGCGCCTGCATCGCAAACGATGGGAAACGGATACTTTGCATCATCGGGGACGGCAGGCTGTTTCATCGAAGATCCAAAACCCCTTCTGGACCGGATATTGTTCATGAAAAACTTGATGGTGAAGCCCATGAAGATACCAAACGAGGGAGACGGTTAACCGGACAATGATAACCAATGCGGCGGTCTTAACGGAAATCGGAAAACCCCTTGAGCTGATGGACTTGGAAATTCCCGCCCTACGCGCGGGACAGGTTTTGGTATCCATCAAGCACTCTAGCATTTGCCAATCCCAGATCAACGAAATCCAAGGTCAGAAGGGTGAAGACAAATTCCTTCCGCATACCTTGGGACACGAAGGCAGCGGCATCGTTCTTGACACCGGACTGGATGTCCACAAGGTAAAAGTCGGCGATTCCGTCGTGCTATCTTGGATAAGAAGCTCGGGAAAGGATGTTCCGTCTTGCCGTTATTTGGCGGGTGGCAGAACAGTCAACTCCGGAGCCATTTCAACATTTATGGAAACGGCCGTCATTTCGGAGAATCGGTTGATTCCCCTGAGCGGATTCGATCTGGAATTGATGCCGCTTATGGGATGTGCCCTGCCTACGGGCTATGGCCTGGTCAGAAACAATCTGAAGCCGAACCCGGGGAGTAGCATCGCCGTCTGGGGAATGGGCGGGGTAGGCCTGAGTGCCATCCTGGCAGCCGCTTCCTTGGGCTGTACCACCATCATCGCAGTCGATTTGGTGGAAGATAAACTGGAATTGGCCCGAAAATTGGGAGCCACCCATGTTGTGAACTCGCTCTCCGAGCCGGTCCGGAGGATCCTGGAGATTACCACCGGTAAAGGCGTGGATTATGGGGTGGATGCTTCTGGGTCCATAAAGGCCATCGAGTCCGGCTTCGCGGCCACGCGGAATGCAGGAGGTAAATTCGTGATCGCCGGCAATCCACCGCATGGCGAAAAGCTGACTTTGAATCCGTTCGATTTCATTTCCGGAAAGCATCTTGCCGGGACCTGGGGGGGCGAATCACATTTGGATGAGGATATTCCCCATTTTGTTGAAAAGTACCGCGCTGGGGTGCTACCCTTTGAAAAGCTGATAACCCACGCGTTTCCTTTTGCATCGATCAACTCCGCCTTGGAAACGATGATGTCTGGAAAAGCGGGAAGGGTGATGTTGAACATGATATGATAATAGCGGTTTATCCGCAGGAACCGATGAGATGCCCAAATCCACACTTTCCGTCCTTATGGCAAATTACAACCATGCACACTTTCTTTCCGAGTCCCTGGGCGCTCTGATTTCGCAAACCCGGGTTCCGGACGAGATTATCGTCGTCGATGACGCCTCCACAGACAATAGCGTCGAGGTGATTCAAAGCTATGTCGCCAAATGCCCCGCCATAAAGCTTTATCGCAACGAAATAAATCGGGGGGTGGCTTTCTCTTCCGACCGTAGCATGCAAATGTCCACAGGTGAATATATCTATTTTGCGTCGGCGGATGACAGGACAATGCCGACTTTGATAGAGAAGTCCATGAGCATTGCGGAACAATACCCACATGCCGCCCTTACCTGTTCGGAACCTAGTACCTTTGACGGCAATACAGGCGTTCTCAACGAGAATCGCATGCACTGGAGCAAATCGTCACGTTATTTTTCTCCCGATGAATTTGCGGACGTCTTGGCGGGACGTTTCATCGCAGGGAATACCGGAGTATTCAAAAAGGATTTGATTCTCCGGGCGGGTGGTTTCCATCCCGAACTTCGCTGGCATATGGATTTTTTTCTCAATCTGGTGCTGGCCTTCAGGCACGGCGTCTGTTATATTCCCGAGTCCCTGTCGCACCTCAGGGTATTGTCGCAATCCTATTCCGCGAAAGGCATGAACGATCCGGTCACGCAGATTCCGGTCATCAAGCACCTTTTCAGGTTGATGAAATCGGAACCCTACAAGGATTTGCTACCCTACCTCGCTAAAAGCAGTGCGATTAAGGCCGTCGGGCCCTTGGTGGTTCCGGCGTATTTTTCGGATCCCGAAAATTGGGATCCCATCACTCAATCTCTTATTGTAGAACCCTTGGCGGAGTGGGGCGTGGGTAAGGCCATGGATTGCGCGAAAAAGCAGATAGAGATCCAGAAAGAAAACCATTGGCGACATGTCATGGGAATTGCACTAGGCCATGTCGAAAATGGGCGAGTGCAGGAAGCCTTAATTATTCTCCGGAATCTGGTCAAAATATTCCCGGAATTAAGCGATGCGCATGAGACCATCGCGCGACTTCAAAAAGCGGACTTCGGCACCGCCCGTCCGTTGAATTTACAGGATCAAATCAAGGTCGCGATGGACAAGCAGCGCGACCGGGATTTTCATGGAGCGCTTGCCATTTACGGGGATATCCTCGCGTTGCAACCGGACAACCTGGAGGCTTTGCATCTGATGGGAATAATCGGAATCCAGGTCAAGGATATGGAAGTCGCCAAGGATCTGCTCACCAAGGCCGCGAAAATAGATCCGGCGATTCCGCTGTTCTATATGAAATTGGACGAGGATTTCCGCCATCCGGGACTTTTTGCGGAAACTATGAGATGCTTTCGTACGGTGCTGCAATCCAGGGATCAACGTTAATGGGTCCGGAAAAATTTCTTCAGCATCGACGTCGTCGGGAGCTGCAATCTCAAGTGCCCGACATGTCCAACCGGAAACTGGAAAGAAAAATCCCTTGAAGCCGGGGTGATGATAAGCATTCGGTGAACCCAATGGACCTTGCCAAATTTATACTTGGAGAACTCAATTACCATTATGAATAACCAAAAACCATTCATCCACACTAAAGACACTGCATATCACAAAGAACGTCAGGAGTTTGCCCACAAACTCTACGAAGATCCCCATCTTTTGCCTCATCGGTATGTTTTTGTTCTCACAAATCGTTGTAATTTGAGATGTTCATTTTGTTTTCAAGAAAAAAGTTTCATTCCTGGAAGTATGAGCACGGATGATTGGCTAAAATTGATCGATCAACTTCCCGAGTATGCTTGGGTTACCCTAACTGGCGGAGAACCTTTTATTTTTAAAGGTTTTGAAACTGTATTTCGAAAAGTTGCTGAAAAATTCCGATGTAACATCATCACCAACGGATTATTATTAACAGAACCCCTCATTGAACTTCTTTTAGATTATCCAAATTTCAAAACACTTTCTGTTTCTGTAGACGATATCGGCAATATTGTGCGTGATGTAAATCCCAAAAAATGGGCAGCAGCCGAAAACATGATGCGCCAGTTTGTGAAACGCAGAAATGAACGAGGCTCTAAAACTATTCTTGACTCAAAAACCGTCGTTTTAGATCAAAACATGGCGGACCTCTTAAACATTCACAAATATTGTGTGGAAACGCTCCAGTGCGACACTCATAGTTTTCAATTATTGAAAGGCTCCCCCATTCAGCATTCCGACATTATGTTCAAATATGAAGAAATCGTTAAAACATCCGAAGCTCCAACATACGAAAAGTGGGATGTATTATGCGATCAATTGGAAAAAGTAAGACAATATAATCAGGATTTCGATAAGTCCTGTTATATACATCCCAAGATTGCTGATCTTAATTCTACCTCTCCAATAGACACAAAAAAGATTTCATATATTAATTTAAAGGAATTTGTTCCTGAAAATTATCACCCATGTAAAGCTATGTGGGAAAGCGTTCACATCAACGTAGATGGTCATTTGTTTCCCTGCATGGCCGTGAGTATGGGTAACGTAAAAGAGAAGCCATTAGCAGACATAATACACGGAGAATTATTTACTAAACTCAAAACCAAAATAAAACAAGATGGTCTCGTGGAAGCCTGTAATCGTTGTGGATATTTACGTCCACAGGACCGCTTTCTCTGACGATGAATATTACAATTCTTGGAGAAGGCTTCATTGGCACCGAAATTCGGAACCAATTAAAGGAGATGGAGCATCAGATAAAATCGCTCTCATCTAAAGAATTGGATCTTACAAATTATTTAGAAACCGAAAAAAATCTTCCTCACTATATTAAGGATAATAGCTTCCTCATTTTCACCGCGGCTATAACACGATTAAGAGACAATTCTTTTGAATCTTACAGTAAAAACTTAGCAATTGTGGAAAATATCGCTCGCCTTATCGAACAAGATAAGCTGAGAATTTTATCGCTCGTTTTTTTAAGCACAGTTGATGTTTATGGCTTCGATGTAAGCGATGGAATTATCAGAGAGACCCTTCCAACTTTGCCTCCGGACTATTATGCATTATCAAAACTAGCTTGTGAACAGCTTCTCCGCTTTGTCTGCGAAAAGAAAAAAATCCCTCTTCTCATTCTACGAATACCTGGAGTTTTCGGTCCAGGAGATACCAACCGCAGCACTCTTTGGAAAATGGTCAGTAGCGCACTACAAAACAACTCTATAAAAGTTTTTGCAGGCGGAAAAGATATACGTGATTTTCTCTATGTAAACGACCTTATACAACTCATCAGGCTGAATTTATTATCTCCTCAAGACTGCCTGATTAATGCATCCTCAGGAATGCCTCTCCCTATACTTGATATAGCTCATTATATTGCAGAATTAACAGGTGCTACCGTAGATACCGTAACCCATATAAACGCAACCCCAAGTCGTGCCCCAAAGATGGTGTTCGATTTAACCCTGTTAAAAAATTACTTTCCAACTTTTACACCTACATCCTTATTTGCGGGTATAAAAGATTATACAGAATACCAAATAAAAACCGCTAGTAACACTCGTACCGGGAATTGAACTTGTATTTTTAGGGTGGAGATCTTGTCCTACGTAGTATGGAAAGTTGATCTGGACGCTATGCCGTTTGAAGGTTGAGCTCGCATGGGTGCGATCAAGGCTGTCGGGCCGTTGGTGGTTCCTGCGTATTTTTCGGATCCTGAAAATTGGGATCCCATCACCCAATCCCTTATTGTAGTACCCCTGGCGGAGTGGGGGGTGAGAAGGGCCATGGATTTCGTGAAAAAGCAGATAGAGATCCAGAAAGAAAACCATTGGCGACATGTCATGGGAATTGCACAGGGCTGTGTCGAAAAAGGCCGAGTTCAGGAAGACTTGGGCATACTCCGGAATCTGGTCAAATCATTCCCGGATTTAAGCGAGGCGCTTGAACTGAACAAGCAGCGCTCCCGGGATTTTCATGGTGCGCTTGCCATTTACGGGGAAATCCTCGCCTTGCAACCGGACAACCTGGATGCATTGCATTTTATGGGCATTATCGGAACCCAGATCTAGGATATGGAAGTCGCCAAGGAGCTGTTCACTAAGGCCGCGAAGATAGATCCGGCGATTCCGTTGTTCTATAGGAAACTGGATGAGGATTTCGGCCATCCGGGACTTTTTGCGGAAACTATGAGATGCTTCCGTACGGTGCTCGAATCTCAGGTGCCCGACATGTCCGACCGGAAACTGGAGGGAAAAATCCCTTGAGGCGAGGAGAATGAAGCCCGCGATGTTGACGGACATCATGGAAAAAGCAATGAACGGATTTCAGAATGCGTATCAACCAATATCCCGTTAAGCAGGTACCGGTAGAGGCCTCCGGGGGGCTTCCCAAGGTCACCATCGGCATGCCCCTCTACAACGGGGAAAAATACCTTCAGAACGCGCTGGAATGCATCCGCAATCAGGATTTCCTCGATTATGAGGTAATCATCTCCGATAACGCCTCCACGGATTCCACCGCCGAGATTTGCAGGCAATTCGCCGCCAAAAATCCGAAAGTGAGTTTTCACCTGAACATTGGTGCCGTCCCCAATTTCAATTTCGTGTTCACGAAGGCTCGGGGAACCTATTTCATCTGGCTTTCATATGATGACGGATGGGCGCCCGATTATTTGCGGAAATGCGTTTCCATCTTGGACCGCAACCCTTCGGTGGTATTATGCTTCAGCGAAGTTGATTTCATGGATGCCGATGGGCAAAGCCATGAACACGAGGAATTCTACGGAGTAGGATACAACAGGCTCGATGCTTCCGGTAAACCCCTTTTGGAAAGGATCCGGATCCTGATCGCTGAAACGAACTGGTACGCTATCTATGGCATGTATCGTTCCGACGTGTTGCGGAAAACCCGGTTGGGAAGACCGGTTTTCGGATGGGACGTGCATCTTACCCTGGAAATCCTCCTGCTCGGGGAGATCTACATCATTCCGAAAAAGCTGATGCGTTACCGCATCATCCCCAAGACTTCCAACCAACAGCTTAAGGCCATCACCAACTCGGATGAGGCTGAGGCTAAAGCGCCCTATACGGAAATGGCTCGGGGACTTTTCGAATTCCTGATGGAATACGATTTCGGCAAGGATTTGAAAGCCGAGATCCGAAACGTGTTCGTCCATAATTTCCTGGAGGGAAACCTGATTTGGCGGAATGAAATCTTTAATGAGAATCGGGAAAAATTAATTCCCCTGCCCCCTGAACAATGGATTTCCTTCCTCATCGAATTATTTCCCATGCCCCGCCAGCTCGCCCCGCTCCAACCACGGATTCTATGGCAGAACCGGAACGATAGCGATCGCCTGCCCGGCGGGGATACCACCGTTCTCAAGGAAATTGTAAAAAACCTCCTGGGAGAAGGGGCCAAGGTGGACGTTTCCCTGGAAGACACCCCGGACCTCGCTTCATACACGTTGGTTCAATTGACCAATATCAGCCGGACACGGGATACCTTGGAACATGTCCGGAATGCCAAGCGCGGGAATCTGCCCACGGTGTTGATCCCATTGTACGAGGACATGGATCGATATCTAGTACCGGCGACCAAAATGGATTTATTGTACCAGCAGATGGCAACCACCAAAACCGCGCTTTCCCTGGACGAGATAAGGTCCACCCTTTCGCGGTTCGATCTTCCCGAACATCCATTGGACAATCATATTGCCAGATTTCTGGGCATAGGCGACAAGGCCAATCAGAAGGAAATCCTGTCCGGGGTTGATTGCGTGTTGACAAGCGGGGATAAGGAGAGCCGATCCATAACGGATCATTTCGGCCCCATGCGACGAATGGAAACATTCCACTTCGGTTTCAATAGGGACTTTTTGGGTTCGGATGGAAGCGCATTTTCCGGCAAATACGGCTTGAAGGACTTCGTCATGTGCGTGGGCCGATTGGAGTCCCGAAAAAACCAATGGAGTCTAATCGAGATTTTCAGGACGCTTCCGAAAATCAAGCTGGTGTTGATTGGGACCTTCAGCCACCCTGGCATGGAAAACGCGGTCAAGGCTTTTGCGCCCCCCAATGTCGTCTTTTTGGACAGGTTGCCTTTCGCGGAACTGGTCTCCGCATTTGGCGCCGCTCGCGTGCATGTGCTTGCGAGTTGGTATGAATTGCCGGGGTTGGTCAGTCTTGAAGCCGCTGCGGCGGGCTGTCGGATCGTTTCGACATCATGGGGGACCGCCTCTGACTATTTTCAGGATCGCATCCACTACTGTGAACCCGATGAACCTGTCGGAATCCGCAATGCGATACTTCAGGCTTACGATTCGAATCCGAATCCGGATCTGCGGTCGTTCGTCGAGGAAAGTTACGGCTGGGACAAATCCGCCCGGCGACTTCGGGAAATCTACCGCCGAATACTGGCTGAAAGACCTTAGCCGAACTCCGATTCCGAAGCAATCACC
Organism: Fibrobacterota bacterium; assembly: GCA_030854955.1. GTDB lineage: Bacteria > Fibrobacterota > Fibrobacteria > UBA11236 > UBA11236 > Chersky-265. The sequence continues at coordinate 15,010 of JALYSE010000042.1, forward strand.
ATGAGGATACCAAGAAATATCGTCACGTCGGCCCGTCCGCTTAAAATCCTCATGCGGAACCGCCGCGATGCCTTGACCCATCCCGGCGGGGACACGGTTTTGATGGAAAACCTCAGGGATGGACTCGAATTCCTGGGAAATAAAGTCGATATTGATCTCGATCTTTCGTTTGAAGCTGGTGCCTATGATCTTGTTCATCTATTCAACCTGACTTCGCCGAACCTGATATCCACATTGGCCCAGGATGCGATTGACCAAGACGTGCCCTTCCTGGTCCACGCCTTGCAGGAGGATTGGCCGCGTTTTTTGAATCGAGCCTTGGCCACGGCCGTGATCCTGGAAAAATATGTCTCCTCAGGCCAACGACGTGAACGCCTGGCTTCTACCTTGGCCTTACTTAGGGATTGTCCTTCTGTGGAAATGCCCGTCACGACGGCCGTCGGCAAGGCGGCGGCCATACTCTGCACTGGAAAACAGGAAGTGGAGTCGGTCCTGAGGGATTATCATGCCACGCGAACGCATATAATCCCCTTGGGCGCGGGATTAGCCGTTTTCCACGGGAATGAAGCTACGGGAGCGGAATTCAGCGAGGCTTTCGGCCTGCACGACTTCGTTTTATGCGTGGGTCGGTTGGAACCAAGGAAAAACCAGCTTATGCTCTTGGCCGCTCTCGAAGATGACGATATCACGGTGGTCTTCGCGGATGGCGGATTCACCTATGCGCCGGAGTATTCCGAAGCTTGCCGAAGGTTTTCCCGTCGCGGCCGCACCCTCTTCACCGGAAGGATTTCTCCAAGAATGCTCCGTTCCGCCTACCGGGCCGCCCGTGTGAGCTGCCTGCCAAGCTGGTACGAGTTGCCCGGCCTTGCCACTTTGGAGGCCGCGCTTTGGAGCCGCAATGTCGTGACGTGTCCCTGGGGCACCATAGTTGATTACCTCGGCCAAACCTGCCTATACGCCGAACCGGACGATTTCCTGGGTCTCCGGTCCCAGGTTTTGAAAGCGTGGGATACCTCTCCCAATTTCGCGCTACGGGAGCGTACTGTGGAATTCACCTGGTCACGTACCGCCAGGGAAACCGAAGCGCTATATCAGGAGTTGGTGGCTAAATGAATCCGTTAGGGAAGGAATATTGCATTGGATTGTTATGAGGGATTGAATCCACTTGGCGGAAACCTATTCCCGGCCATGAATACCCAAGTTGAGGACAGATGATTTTTTCCCGAGAACCCGGCTTCAATCTCATTGGATTCGCTTCCGCCAACCTTGGACACGGGGTCGCCCTCAGGAACACCGCTGAGATATTGGAACGAAACGGCTATCCCTTCGGCGTCCTGGACATCGATCCCGGAGACGGCCGGACCGGTCATGATTTATCCCTCCGTTCGCGTTTTCTGACCGCCGGCAGGCCATTGCCGCATCCCATCAATCTTTTCCATCTTAATCCACCCGCACTTGAAAGCCTTTTTCGAGACCTTCCCGGAGTGGTGGAAACCCAGGGGCGTTTCAACGTCGGCATCACTTTCTGGGAGCTTCCGAAACTACCCCGTTCCTGGGCCCCGATCCTGGGAGCCATGGATCTCATTCTCGCGCCCAGCAGGTTCATCCAGGATGCCTTGGAGGATGCGGTTAAAACCGCGCCGATCCTGCATTATCCCCAGATCATCTCCCGACAAGAGGCACGGCCGGATCGGTCTCGCTGGGGACTGATGCCGGGCAAAACCGTTTTCCTTTTCAGCTTCGATGTGGCCAGCGGCGTACCGCGCAAGAACCCCACGGCCGTAATCGATGCCTTCAGAAGGGCGTTTCCTCCGGGCCACGCGGAATTGATCCTGAAAATCAACAACAGGGATCTCAGCTCGACTGCGGCTATGGTGGTGGAGAAGCTCAAGGTCCTGGCAGGCATGGTTCCAGGAATACGCATCCTGGATGAAGCCCTGGCCTATCCTGACCTGCTCTCCCTTTATGCCAGCATTGATGTGCTGGTATCGCTCCATCGCGGAGAGGGACTTGGGCTCAGTTTGATGGAATGCATGGCATTGGGGAAACCCGTCATCGCCACAGGATGGTCCGGGAACATGGATTTCATGAATGAGGACAATTCCTGCCTGGTGTCCTACACTCTGGTTCCATTGGAGCCGGGATCCCATTATCATGCCTTGTCCAAAGGGGTCGACCAAGTTTGGGCCGAACCTTCCGTGGAGGATGCGGTGGATTGGATGAGAAGGCTGGAGGGTTCCCCTGAGCTGCGCCGCGAAATCGGCGCAAAGGCGAAGAGTTCCGTTACGAACTTCCTGGAGTTGGCGGGAAGAGGAAGCGTGTTCAAGGAAGCGGTTTCCCGCTACCACGCCGCCTTCGGCTAAGTCAACTCCCCCGGCGCGGAATTGCCCGGCCCAGGCCGCAGGGGCGGACTGGGCCGAGGCTTCCACGACCTAATATTCAGAAATAGAATCGCATGCCGATGCCGGCGCCTACATCCAAATCCGGCCGTGGAACCACATACATAGTGGGGGCTATTTCCAAGAACAGGTCGATAGGGGCGCGGCGAGGCATCCAGGCAATGCCGAAAACGCCACGGATTCCGAATTGGGTATAGTTGTAGTCCAGATAGTTGAATGCGATACCGGGGCCGTAATAAAGCGGAAACCTTTCGGTGGCCCGGATGGCGTCGAAGTTGTGGAACAAGTAATCGGCATGCATGTGGAAAATATCCCATCCGCGATCATAGCTGTTGCGATAGTCGTATCCGCGGTCATCGCAATAACTCTTATTGTTGCGGCGGTACCGGTCGTTGTAGCAATCCGGATCGTAATAGCCGTCCCCGCGCCAGTATCCGGACCAGCCGACGTTGAAATCCAGCGCGGTCGTGCCGCTGGTCCAATATTTGGCCGAGAACCCGGTGGGATCGCCAAGGGAGAACCCGAGGCCGAAGTTGCGCCCGGCCGCCTGGGCAGCGGTCGAAAGCGTGATCGCTAGGAAAAGGATTTTGGTGAAAGTCTTCATTTAATGGGCCTCCCAAGCCGGTGTTACTGATAAAGGTGATTAAGGACCGAGGAAAATAATGAAAATTCAAGTACAGTGACAATGGTCTAATTGGTACACCGGGGCGGATTATGGGTAAACCCTTCCCGGAACCCGCTTTTCCGATAGATCCGGATGCGCGGGATAGGCATATGGTTACGGTTTGACGCGGCTTTTGATGCGTTCAACCGCTTCAACGACGTTTTCACGGAATCCGAAGGCGCTCAGGCGGAAGTAGCCCTCCCCATGGCTTCCAAAACCGGACCCGGGAGTGCCCACCACTTGGGCCTCGTTCAATAGTTTGTCGAAAAAAGCCCAAGAAGTCAAGCCCTGAGGTACTTTAAGCCAGATGTAAGGCGCGTTGACGCCTCCATAAACCGTGTATCCCGCTGCTTTGAGCCCCTCGCGTATGATGCGGGCGTTCTCCATGTAATACCTGATGTTCGTCTCGATGGCTTTGGCACCCGCTTCGGAGAAGGTGGCCTCGGCAGCCTTTTGAATCGGGTAGCTGACTCCGTTGAACTTGGTGGTCTGGCGGCGGTTCCAAAGGCCGTGGAGGGCGACCATCTCCCCTTTGGCGTTCTTGGCCTTCAGATCCTTGGGCACTACCGTATAGGCGCAACGTGTTCCCGTGAAGCCCGCGGTCTTGGAAAAGCTGCGGAATTCGATAGCCACGCTTCTGGCGCCGGTGATCTCGTATATTGAATGGATAAGCCCCGGCTCAGCGATGAAGGCCTCATAGGCCGCGTCGAAAAGGATCACGGCTTCGTTCGCCTTCGCGTAGGCGACCCACTTCTCAAGAGAAGAGCGGGACATGACGGCACCGGTAGGATTGTTGGGGGAGCAGAGATAGATCAAATCCACCTTCCCCTTTGGAAGTTCGGGATCGAATCCGTTCTCGGCCGTGGTCGGCATGTACACAAGTTTACCGTAGCGGCCGCCCTCGGATTCACCGGTCCGTCCCGCCATCACGTTTGTGTCGACGTAAACGGGATACACGGGATCGGTCACGGCGATGACATTGTCCGTGTCGAAGATTTCCTGGATGTTGGCCGTATCGCATTTTGAACCGTCGGATACAAAAACCTCATCCGGTGCGACATCGGCGCCTTGTGATTTGAAGTGGGCCGAGATGGCCTGCAAGAGGAAATCGTAACCTTGTTCCGGTCCGTAACCTTTGAACGATTCCGCCTTGCCCAATTCGTCCACGGCTTTGTGCATGGCTTCCAGCACGGGATCGGGGAGAGGCAGAACGACATCGCCGATTCCCAAGCGGATGATTTTTGCGGTTGGGTTTTCGGAGGCATATATCCTCACGCGCTTCCCAATTTCGGGAAACAGGTATCCGGCTTGGAGCTTTTGGTAGTTCGAATTGATCTTTGCCATGGCTTTTAAGGTTCCCAGTGGGTAGAATTTGGTCAGTCAGGGTGTGAAAATTAATAAAATCCCGCCCCCTTCCCGGAACCCCGCTTCCGGGGAACCGGATCGATTTACTCCGGACGGAGACGCGCTCCGATAATGTCCGACCATTCGACAAGATCGTTCAAACCCTTGTTAAACCGGACGATACGCCGTGAACCCAGATGCGTATTCCCTTGAGCCGTTACTTGGGGAGGAACACAAAAACATGTCCAGAAAGATTGAGAAAATTGATGTTTCTCGAAGGCGTAAAACGTAATATATAGGGGAAGGGGAACCCACCCATGACCGAAGATAATAAGGATTTTCAGTCGATTATCAACGAGAACCGCCTTAAAAAAAGCGCGGTCTCATGGCAGGGAACCTGCCTTGAATACATGGAGATTGTGAAGGCAAATCCTTCCCTCGCCATGTCTGCTCCCAGCCGCCTTTATAACATGATCATCGGGCAGGGAACCAGTCCGACCACCGAGAAGGTGCTGCTGCCGGGCTACGAAGACCTGGTGAAGTACAACTTCTTCGACGGCCAGATCTTCGGCGTGGACGAATCGATCCACGATATCGTGAAGTTCCTGCATGCCGGCGCGCGCCGCACCGAAACGGGAAAGCGAATCCTGATGCTGGTGGGACCGGTCTCTTCCGGTAAGTCCTCCATCTCGAGCCTAATCAAGAAGCGCCTCGAGGAATACTCCTCTTCAATGCCCATCTATGCCATCGACGGATGCCCCATGTCCGAGGAGCCGCTGCACCTGGTGCCGCGACATGACCGCGCGAAGTGGGAGGATATCCTGGGTGGTGTGAAAATCGAGGGCGACCTTTGCCCCATCTGCCGCCATCGCCTGCTGAACAATCCCGAGTTCCGGGATGACAAAGGAAACATCCTTTGGGAAAAAGTGAAGGTGAAGCAAGTCACCCTTTCCGAACGTGCCCGCCGCGGCATCGGCACTTTCCAGCCAAGCGATCCCAAGAATCAGGATATTTCCGAACTGATCGGTCACGTGGATTTTTCCAAGATCACCGAATACGGCGAGACGGATCCGCGCGCCTACAGCCTTGATGGCGAGTTGGAGATCAGCAACCGCGGGCTCATCGAGTATATCGAAATCCTGAAATGCGACATCAAGTTCCATTACGTGCTCATCACGGTGGCGCAGGAGCAGTTGATCAAGGTCCCGGGCTTTCCCCAAATCTACACCGATCTCGTCATCCTCTCGCACACCAACCAGACCGAGTTCGACAAGTTTAAGGGCAACAAGGAAAACGAAGCGCTCCACGATCGAATGTATCCCATCTACGTGCCCTACAACCTGCGGGTGGACGATGAAGTGAAGATCTACAAGAAGATGATCGCGAGCTCGCAGTTCTCGCACATCGATCTCGCGCCCTATACCCTTGATGTCGCCGCCATGTTCGCCGTGCTCACTCGGCTGACGGAATCCTCCCTGTGCCCGGACCTCATCAAAAAGATGCGTTACTACAATGGCGAATCGGTGATGGAGCAGGAAAAGGATCCCGTTGATCTGAAGGCTCTGAGGCAGGAAGGCAAGAAGAAAGGCGAAGGCATGTTCGGCATTTCGCCGCGCTTCGTCGTGAATGCCATCAATGTCGCCCTTTCCGAAAAGGAGAAGGAAGGCAGCGTCATGCCTTTGGACGTACTGCGTTCCCTTCGTAATAATTTCGGCCACCATATCGGTTTCTCCGAGGAAGAGGCTGAACGCTACCTGCGCCTGCTCATGGCCGACAAGGGCAGCGTCAACGCCGAGTACCGCGAGGTGGCGAAGAAGGAGGTCAATCGCGCCTTCCTGTTCGCTTACGAGGATCAGGCCCAGTCCCTGTTCGACAATTACATCAAGAACACCACCTCCTTCTGCCTCAAAAAGAAGATGACGGATCCGGTGACGGGCGAACCTCTGGAACCAGACGAGAAGCTCATGCGCAGCATTGAAGAAATGATCGGTGTGAGCGAGAACGCCAAGCGCGAATTCCGCCAGGGAATCTTCGTCTTCAAGTCCGACGCCATGGACCAAGGCAAGCCCTTCGACTTTAAATCCTACCAGCCTCTCAATGAAGCCATCGAAAAGAAGCTGATGTCGGATTTGAAGAACGTGGTGAGCCTCACCATCGCGGATCCCAACAAGAAGGATCCCAAGTCGTTGAAACGTCGCGGGGACGCCATCGAGTCCCTGAAGTCCAAGGGCTACTCCGAAAAGAACGCCGAGCGCCTGCTCCAGTTCGTCGGAGAAGTGCTGAGAAAAGAAGAGTGAAGAAAAGGATTGGGGGCTAGGGTTTAGGCTAAAGCCGGAAAGCCTCAGAAGGCACCTGGTGGTTTTCCCTAAACCCTAACCCCTAATCTAGCCCCTAAAAGGCGAGACCCGCCAGGGAGTCTTATGACGGTCAACCAGGTCGATTGGGATTTTTCCAAGCGTGGACAGGAAGATGTCGCCCGCCACCAGAAGAAAATCAAAGACAGCATCCGCGAGAACATCGCCGACGTGATCTCGGAGGAGAGCATCATCTCCCGGAAAAAAGGCCAGACGGTCAAAATCCCCATTCGCGGCATCAAGAGCTACCAGTTCATCTACGGCAAACGCAAAGGGGGAGAGGGCGGCGGCTACGGTCTGGGTCACGGAAAGAAGGACAAGGGCGATATCATCGGCAGGCGTCCCGCGCCCAACGGTGAAGGCCAGGGGCCGGGAAAAGGCGGCAAGCCCGCGGATGCGGCGGGCGAAGACTACATGGAGACCGAGGTCGACATCGAGGAACTGATCCAGATGATGATGGACGATCTCCAGCTGCCGGATCTGCGCAAGAAGGAGATCGCCGAGACCGTGGTTCCTTCGGGCTGGAGTTTCGAGGACGTCGAAAAGCACGGCCTGAGACCCAACCTCGACAAGAAGCGCAGCTTTCGCAACGCCTTCAGGCGTGCGGCCGATTCGGTTTCCAAACTGGCGGAGAAGACGGGAAAGCCCCAGGACATCTGCCAGAAGGCGCTGAACAAGTTCCGCGGCGATTACCAGAAGGCCCTGGAGTTTCTCCAGAAGGAAAATCCCGAAGTCGAACTCGAGGAGCAGGAAGACAAGCTCAAGCCCTTCATCCAGCATGGGGATTTGCGCTTTCGCGTCCCCAAAGAGAACGTGGAATCCCACAGCAATGCCGTCATCCTGGCGATGATGGACGTGTCCGGTTCCATGTCCACCACCAAGAAATACCTGGCCCGCAGCTTCTTCTTCTGGATGGTGGAGTTCCTCAAGCACAAGTACCGCAACGTGGAGATCCGCTTCATCGCCCATACCTCCGAAGCCAAGCTGGTGGATGAGGACGAGTTCTTCCATAAGGGCGAATCCGGCGGCACCATCTGCGCCTCGGCGTACGATCTGGCAAGCCAGCTCATCGACACGGATTATCCGGCTTCCAAGTGGAACCTCTACGCCTTCCATTTTTCCGACGGCGAGGACTGGGATCCCGCCAAGACCATGGTGAGCGTCAAGCGCCTGATGGAAAAGGGCCCGAACATGGTGGGCTACGGGGAAATCCGCACCGAGGTGGCGTACGGTCAGCAGCTGATGCGGAATTTCGAGGAGTCCTTCAGCCTGGAGCGCTATACGTCGTATCGGGATTCTGATTTCGAATACTACCTGGCCCAGCGGTCAGAACTTCCCCTGGCGGGAGTCATCCTCAAGAATAAAGGCCAAGTGTATCCGGCCCTCAAGGTATTCTTCTCCAAGGAAAAGCGGGTATGACCAGGGAAAATGACGATATCAAGCGTCTAGTAAGGGCCGACAACCATATTCAGAAGATTGTCGGGGAATACGGCTTGGACTGCTTCCCGCAGGAATTCGACGTGATCCCGGCGCAGAAGATGCTCGAGATCATGTCTTATAATCTTCCGGTCAACTATTCGCACTGGTCCTTCGGCCGCGATTACGAAAAGCAGCGAACCCAGTACGAATACAGCGGCGGCATTCCCTACGAGGTGGTGCTGAACTCCAATCCTTCCCGCGCCTTCCTCATGAAGACCAATCCGTACCCCATCCAGGTCCTGGTAATGGCGCACGTTTACGGCCATAACGATTTCATGAAAAACAATATCTACTTCGGCCGCACCCGCCGGGACATGCTCACCTCCGCCAGCGAGTCCGCCGGAAGGCTGCGCAAGTACGAGGAGGATTACGGCATCGATGAGGTGGAGCGCCTTATCGATGCCGCCCATGCCATCCAGATGCACATCGAAGCGGACCTTTTCCAGGAAAGCGCGATTGAGCTCACGGAATCGGATCCCAAGCGCCGTCCCCCGAAGGTGGGCGCGCCCTTTGCGGACCTTTTCGATTACGACGGCCAACTGACCCACAAGACCTTCGAGGAAAAGCGCGAAGAGGCCCGCATAGCAAAGAAGAAGATCCCGGCCGAGCCGGATGCGGACATGATGGGATTCATCATGCAGTATTCTCCCCGCGGATTCGAAGAATGGGAACTGGACGTCCTGAGCGTAATCCGCGAACAATCCATCTATTTCATGCCTCAGCGGAAGACCAAGGTCATGAACGAAGGGTGGGCCTCCTTCTGGCACATGCGCCTCATGTCCCGCCTCTTCCAGGATGGGTTCCTTACTGCGGAAGAGCACGGATACTATAATCTTTATAATGCCCGCGTGCTCGCGAGCAATCCCTTCGGCCTCAATCCCTATCTGCTCGGAATAAAGGCATTCCTCAACATCGAGAAACGCTACAACGCGGGCCAGTTCGGCCCGGAATGGGAACGCAGCGAATCCCCCGATAAGTGGAACATCGACACCAAAGCCGGTAAGGGCATGGAAAAGATCTTCGAGGTGCGCCGCACCCATATGGATTGGTTCTTCCTGGACGAGTTCATGAACCGCCAGGTGGTGGACGAGGCGGAGCTTTACAT
>JALYSE010000043.1 GCA_030854955.1 Fibrobacterota bacterium
GCCCCCATGCGCATTTCCAGGGTCATGGGCGTCGCGGGCGTGTTGTCGCGGAACGATGCATCTTCCCTGCCCAGGTTTTCCAACCCCTCCAGGTTCATCGCCAGGATGGCTTTGATTTCCCTATCTTCGTCCGCAAACTGATCCATCACCCACACCTCGGAATCAAATGACTTTCATACGGCCCTGCTGAAGCAGGAAAACCTTGGGACCGCTCATCTCTTCCTGCACCCGGAAGATCTCCGTTCCCACCTTGATGACCACTCCCGGATTGACCTTCTTCTCGACCTTGACGCAAAGACCTTCGCGCAGGAATCCCTGGCGGATCTGCTCGAGGATGTCCAACCTCCGCCTTTCCAGATCGGGCAGATGGAACTGGATCTTCTCCTGCATGTCGCGAAGCTCCAGCATCATCTTGGCTTCCGTGGAGGTGAAGCGCTTGCGCGTGCGGTAGACCTCCCGAAAGCGGGTGAGCTTCTGGTTGATCTTGCCAAGATGCGCGGTCATTTCCTTAAGCTTCTCCTCCAGGAGAACCTTGTTCTCATGAAGGATATAGTCCATGCCCACTTCCAGCTCAGTCTTGGTACCCAGGTCGTTGCCAGCCACGCGGCAGGTGATTTCCCGGAAGGCCATGGTCAGGCCGCCCACCAGGGGCCCGTAAATGGAAATCCCCTTGCGCGAATAAATCTGGCAATTGAAGGCCTCCTTCTCGACCACCACGTCTCCATGGGCGCGCAGGGTCTGATTGGAGCAGAAACCCAGGTTGACCCCGCCCTTGGCAGTGATAAGCCCATGGCCCGCGCCCACGAATCCCTTTTTGATGAGTACGTCCCCGCCCACCATCATCCTGGCCTCGCCTACGGCGCCGCCCACTTCCAGGGCGCCGCCCACGTTCACGGTGAAACCGTCGGCGATGTCCCCGCGAATAATGGCGGATTGTTCGTAGGCGATGTTGCCGGTAGAGTAATCCACGCTGCCGTCCACCACGAAGCACTCGTTGACGCTGAGGAGCCCGTCCTTGCGCTGGAGGAACCCGGACACGGCGGCGATCACCATATTGGGATCGGTCTTGGATAGTTCGGTGTTCAAGCCCATGGGCAATTCCACGTCTTCGCCGTCGGGCGCGGGCACGGGATTGCCGAAAAGGTCGATGCCGTGGATGCCTAGGCCCGCCGGAATCCTCTTCGCCAGGGGCTGGCCCTTTTTGACGGGCTTGATGAGGTTGACATTGTGGAAGTCCACGCTGCCGCCCTCTTCCACGGGCTTGAACTTCATGGTGGGATCCACGATGAAGTCGATACGTGCGTTCTCGCCGGGAACGGGCGGATTCGCCGCCTCCGCAGCCAGCCGCTCCGCGACCACGGCATGGGTGGCGTTCCAATCGTCCGCGAATCCCTTGGCCGTGGCATGGGCAAGGGCTTCCGGATCCAGGCCCATTTCGCGCCAGTGGCCCGTGACGAATTCGGCATCCAATAATCCGGCGGTAACCTGGGCGGAAGGGTGGATGGAAATCCAAGCCTTCAGCTTGTCTTCGGAGACTTGAATAACGATCCGGACCGGACCAGAAACATCGGTTTCCGGGCTTGGCTTGGAGACGGCCCCGTTTTGCGGCTCGGGAGGGGAATCGATGGGGTTGGGTGAGTCTGAGGAAAGCATCTGGTTATCCAAGCGCATTTACGTGCGGCTGGAAAGCTCCGTAACCGGGGTGGAAGGGGATCTCGGACGGCTGCAGGTCATTTCAAATCTTTCCAAACCAAACGGTTAGGTCCAATGGATGCAGGGATGTCCTATATTATAGATGATGGTGGGAAACTAAGTCCATTTGGAAAATCCCCTAAGAGCCAAAGTATTACTGGCCGGCGGCATGTCGGAGCCTTTTTGGTACGATTTGGGGCCCTCGTCCGGCGCCGGGACCGATGGGCCCGGATTGGATTCCGGATCGGAGGCAGGATTGGAAGCCCGGATCGGCAGCATCGTCCAGGTGCCGCTGATGTCCAAGACTGTTCCCGGCGTGGTGCTGGAGATCGGTCGTCCGGATCTCGGATTCCGCACCAAACCCATTAAATGCTTCGCCCCGGGGGGCGCAAAGGTCCCCGCTTCGTGGCTCGAATTGCTGCAATGGTTGAGCGTCTACTATTTCACGCCCCTGCCCCAGGTCTTCGCCACCTGCCTCTCCAAACCAGCCTTGGATTTCCTGTTCAAACCGGTTAAATCCCGGAAAAAAAAGGAAGCGGGAGATTCGGATGCGGGAGAGGCCTCCACCGCGCCGGCACCGTCCGAGAAAGCCCCGGCCAAAAAAGATTCCGGCCCCGTCCTCGACCCCACTCCGGAACAACGCGCCGCAATCGACGCCGTACTGGAAGCGTATGCGCCCTTCCGGTTCCAGACCTACCTCCTGCACGGCATCACCGGCAGCGGAAAGACCCTGGTGTACCTGCATCTGGCCCGCCGCGCCTTGGAGGAGGGGCGCCGCGTGCTCGTTCTGCTGCCGGAAATCGCCCTCACGCCCCAGACCTTGGCCCGCTTCCGGGCTTTTCTGGACCGCCCCGTGCTGGCGCTTCACAGTAACATCTCCGCTACCCAGCGCAGGGAGCTCTGGCGCGCCGTCTATGCGGGCGAAGCCAAGGTCATCGTCGGGGCGCGCTCGGCGGTCCTGTGTCCCATCGACAACTTGGGCCTTATCGTCGTGGATGAGGAGCACGACGGCAGCTACAAGCAATCCGACGCCTCGCCGCGCTACAATGCCCGCGATCTGGCGCTATGGCGCGGCCGCCGGGACGGATGTCCCGTGGTGCTGGGAAGCGCCACCCCAGCCGTGGAAACCTACCATGCCGCCCTGGCGGGCAAGTTCCGGCTGCTGGAAATGCACCACCGCGCCACTGGCTCTTCCAAACCGAAAATCCACATTGTGGATATGCGCGAGCAGCACGAGCTCCAGGGCGCGCTGCTGCTTTCCATCCCCCTGCGCGAAGCGGTTCAGAAGGCCATGGACGGAGGCGAGCAAGCCATCCTGTTCCTCAACCGCCGCGGCTATGCGCACCGGCGCGTATGCAAGGGATGCGGCAAGCCCCGCACCTGCCCCCATTGCATCGTCCCCCTGGTCTACCACAAATCCAAGCGGGCCATCATCTGCCATTATTGCGGATTCAACGTGCCCGCAGACGCGCCCTGCCTGGCCTGCGCCGGCACCGACTGGCTCGATGTCGGCCGCGGAATCGAAAAGGTGGAAGAATACCTCGCGGGCATCTTTCCCGGCGTGGGCATCTCCCGGCTCGATCGAGACAGCACGTCCACCCTAGGCGGAGCGGAGAAAATCCTTTCGGCCTTCAAGAGCGGCGAGACCCGCATCCTGTTGGGCACCCAAATGGTGGCTAAGGGCCACGACTTCCCCAAGGTAAACGTGGTGGGCGTCGTAGATGCGGACTCCGGGTTGGGTCTCTCCGATTTCCGGGCCCAGGAGCGGGCCTTTCAGCTCATCACCCAGGTATCCGGGCGCGCGGGCCGCCACCAGGGAGAGGGCAGGGTCTTCCTGCAGACCTTCCGCCCGGAGAATCCCCTGCTCGCTTTCGCGCTCACCCATGACTATGCGAGCTTCTACAAGGACGAGATCGAGCGCCGAAAGGAACTGGACTATCCTCCCTTCCGCCGTCTCTTGCTGGTGGAGATCTCCGGAGATGACGAATCCCTGGTCGACGCCCACATGCGCGAGTTCGCCGAAGCCTTCGCCCATTTCGCCGAACAAGCGGACGTAATCGTGCGAGGGCCCGCCTTCGCGGCGATGAAGAAGATCAAGGATCAGTACCGCGCCCAAGTGCTAGGCAAGGGCAAGGCGCCCAACCAGCTGCAATGGGTCTTCCACCAGGCGCTGGAACGCTACAAACCAAAACAGCCCCAGAAGACCAAGTTACGCGCCGACATGGATCCCCTCTCCATGCTTTGAAAACCCGGTTTCCCGGTTTTCTCCGAATTCGTTACGACCCTCCCCCCGCCGGCCTATAAAATAAAGGAGTCTTTAGAAGATAGGGTGATCCATGGCGCGATTGTGCGCATGGCTGGTTTTCGCGTTCATCGCCATTGGCTGCGCTCCGCCCGCCAAGGTGAAGGTCGTTATGCACCTGCGCGCCGACCAACAGGAGATCTTCCGCACCCGCATTCTCAAGCCCTTCGAGAAGAAGAACAAATGCATCGTGGAGCTGCAGACTTATGAGGATGCCGCAAAGCTCCCCGAAATATTGACCACCGGCGATACTATCGATCTGGTCGCGCCTCCCCTCTCAATGACGCGCACCTTGGTTTCGCGGAACCTCATCGCCCCCCTGGACGAGATCATCCCCCCCAAGGAGTTGGGGGAATTGCGCAAGGAATTCTTCCTCATGGACCTGGGTTCGGTGCGCGGTCAGACCTATTTCATGCCCCGTTACCTGGAAACCCCCGTGCTCATCTATCTCAAGTCCCAGGTCGCCGAAGCGGTCCAATATTGGGACATCCGCATGGACGATATCAACGCCCTGCTTACCAAGCATAACGGCAAGGGGCTTCCACGCGGATACGTCCTGGAAAAGGATCCTTCCCAGTGGGATTATTTCGATCTCTTCGTGGCCGGGTACTACTGGTCCACCAAGGAAGTCCAGGGACAGAAACGCGGACGCATGGCCCTTGGGCCCGTGGGCTCGCCGACCACGCCCCAGACCCTGATGGACAAATGCTTCCAGACCGGGGCCGCGCCGGAAGCGCTCCTGCGCATGACCGACAATGCCGTGGTTGACATGTTCCAATGGCAATCGGTGCTTGTGCGCGAAGGCATCCTCAATCCCAACCTCATCAAAGGGCGATGGGCGGAGGACCAGATCCGCCAAGGCTTCCGGAGCGGCGAGCTTTTTCTTACCGAAGCCACCCAGATGGAGGCATTCCTCATCCATGGTAACGGCACTCCGGAAATGCCCGGCTTCCTGGCCAACCCGGAGGACATGGGCGTGGCCCTGATGCCCAAAGGCAACTCTCTGCTGTTGGATCCTTCCCGTGGCACAGCCTTGCGCGAGGGCGGCCGCAGCGTGGGCACGCGGGGCTATTGGTGGGGCGTCACGCGCCAGGCGCGCAACCGGGCGCTATCGTTCCAGCTCGCCCATTACCTCTCCAACACCCAGAACCAGATCGTGGAAAGCTCCGCGTTCGGCATGATTCCGGTGCGTCAGGATTTGTTAGGCGAATTGGGTCTGATGTTCGGCGGCGGCTGGACCTCGGACGTCTTTCAGACCGCATCCCACCAATTGGTGGAAAACCGCTTCACGGTGGCACCGCTGGTCGAGGAGTTCACGGATATGGGCCTCAACTACCTGAACGCCTATCGGGACATCTGCCTTCCCGGGGCCGGCCAGAAAACCCGCTTCGAGGATATCCAAAAGGCCTTGGAAGAGCGCTACATTCCCCGCCAGCGCCAAATCCTGGGCGCGAAATATCCGGCTCGCACCCTATCCGTCCGTTGATACGGCCGCTAACGCCCCCTGACATCCCGGGAACGCGGGGTCGAATGGTTATCTTTTTTCCCGATATCGAAATCCGGCCACACCACCACGGGGACCCCGCGCCATGCAAAACCAGGATAAGCTCGAGCAACTCTTCTCCATGCAATCCGAACTCAATGATCGTATCTTCGTCAAGAAGGACATCCGCGATCGGGAGGGCAAGACCCTGACCATGGCGAGCCTCATGGCCGAAGCCAACCAGGGCGACCTGGGCCCCAACACCAAGGTGAACGAATGGCTGGGCAAGTACCTGCAGGCCATGGACGACGAATCCCGGGAACTGAAAGAAGAGTTGCTGTGGAAATGGTGGTCCAAGGATCACCTGGACATGCAGAACATCCGCGTTGAGATTATCGACCAGCTGCATTTCTGGATGTCGCTTGCGCTGACCGCAGGCATGGACGCCGGGACCGTGCATCAGATTTACATGCAGAAGAACGCCGTGAACCATGCGCGCCAGGAGAATGATTACTCGAAGGCGAACAAGTCGGAAGCAGACAATCAGACGGTGAAGCTGTAGGGCCCCTATTTGGCCAGGCACTTCTCCGAAACGTCTTTGATGAGAATGTCGCTGCCGGCGGAGGTCGGCTGCAACTGCAAGTCGAAGCTGGTGGACTCCTGCCCGGCCGACAGGACGCAGGCCCCGTAGGACACTACGTACGGATCCGACAGCCGATTTTCGCCGAATATCGAGGCCGTCTGGACCGGGTTCTGCAGGATGATGACCGGCGATCCCGAGGAATCGCCTCCCGCAGACTTGCTTTCCGGACCGACCACGTTGACTAGCCCTCCCCGTTGCAAAGTATCGCAAGACTTCAGGGCCGAATTAACGCTGGCCGTATCCACCTTAACCGGCGCCGTCGCGGTGTCGGATGCCGGGGAGATGTTCGCGGGAGCCGAGATGCGTTCCGCCGAGTCCTTGGACACGTCCTTGCAGGTATAGACATCCTGGGTAATGTCTGTGATGATCGCGCCCCCCGTATCCGGCCTACTTACGGGCTCCGGCCTGCTTACGAGGGTCGCCTCCTTCACGGAAACCGGGCTGGAGGAAAAGCGGATTCCGACGGCCATCCGAGCCACATCCGAGGGCAGTAAGCCCAAATCATAATTTCCGGCGGTATCCAGTTTGGCGAAGCGGCCCGTTCCGCGGATGAATACCGTGCCGGAATCGATCCGCATTCCGGAAACCAACTTCGCCCTGCCGGTGAATGTCTTGAGGGCCCGGGTGCGGAAGGTGAACAAGGTGGTGCTCGTCGTGTCCGGAACCGCAAGGGTATCGTAGAACAGGGTCTGCCCCGCCAGAACGCCTTCCACCACGAATTTCCCGAAGGACGTCAGTTTCAGCTTGACGTATCCTTCCGAATCGGAGACCAGCGCATTACCCGGGTCCCTAACCAGGTTCGCCAACGGCCCCCCTTGATCCGGACGATACTCCGGTTGATACAGGCGCAGGGTGACACCCTCGATGGGCTTGCCCTCCCCGTCCACCACGCGGGCGGAGACTCCGGTAATCATCACGCCGGTAGTATTACCCTTATTTTCCACCACCCCGTTCTCGGTATCGGTGCCGGTGCCGGTGCCGCCGAAGATGCAGCCCAGGAGTTGGAAGGAAAACGCGGCCATGGCGATCAGGAAACCGGATTGGCGCAGGAGGCGGAAGGAAGGGGCGCTGGGGAAGCTCATGATTTCCTCTTCTTCTTTTTCGAGGCAACCGCCGTAAGCGGAAAGAGCTGCATGTTGAGGTGGTACACCCGTTCCGGCTCCTGGTCCTCCCCCACCTTGCGCAGGACATCCTTGCGGGTGCTGCGGATCAACTCGATGATTTCCTTGTAGGTCCGCTCTGAGAGGCTTACGGTCGACGAGGAGAAGTAGCGTTCGTCCTTGGGAAACCGCGTGATGGCATCCGCAGCCAGGCGCGTCATGGCCTGGTGGAACTTCGGGATGAAAAGGGATTGTACGTCCGGATCCGTGAGGATGAACTTGGAGGCGGCCCGGTAGGTTCCGTCTTCGGCCTTTTCAATCAGGCCCAATCCTTCCAACAGCTCAATCGACTGCTTCACCTTCTTAGGCGACACCTCCGGCGCCAAGCGCTTGGCCATCTCCTTGGCATTGTCTTTGTAGGGGAAGAACGACAACATTTCGCGGATCGCGATGTTGTACCAATCCTTGTAGTAATCGTACTGCGCCTTCTCCAGCACGTAATGCGCGTGAGGCGTCTTGAGATCCATCAGGATCCCGAAGCAGCGGTCCTTTTCGTCCAAGGTGCCGGCCTGGTTGAAATAGACCAGATACTTGAAATAATTAGCTTCGGAATCGGTCAGATCCAGGGCGGAGGCGAATTTCGGAATGCTGTTTTCGGTGAGATTGTGGACCCCTTCCATCACCCGCTTGAAATAATTCGGTCCCGACATGCCCGTCTTAGCCATAAAAGCACGATGTGAAAATCCGTGCTTGTTGGTTTTCGCCCACGCATAATACTCCCGCAAGTAGCGGCGGTAGTCCGTGTAGTCGAAAATGGATTTCAGAGGGGTATCCAAACGAGCCATCCTGGTTGTGTAGTGTATTATAACACTTTAATCAACAAAAATCCATGGCAAAGGAGCTATTAATCGCCTTTTTTAGAGTTTTGAGTAGTGTATAAACCCTATTTTAAGCATCGCTTTGGCTGAGGGCTCCTTTAGGAGCGTTGCTTAAGGGTAGCTATTATGCTTGGTTATAAAATTAAGGGGTGGAAAGGGAAACCAGTGATTGCCGACAAGGTTTCAATCTGCAGGTTTTAATCGACTCTTCAATATCCTACCTTTGGCCAATGCGATTTCACCTTTTACTGGTCCTATGGGCGGCGACTTTCGCTTTCGGCAAAACGACCCTGGCGGAAAAGGAACGGGCCAGCGCGGTATCCATCCGGCCCGACTCCGGCAGGCCTTCGGACATCGTCATTCCCAAGGATCTCTCCAAGCAACCGTCACCCGTGGGGAAAACCGCCATCGTCATCCCCGTCGAGGAACAGGTGGATTTCGGTCTGCATGCGTTCCTGAAGCGCGCCGTGGCCGAAGCGGAAAAGCAGAATCCCGACTACATCGTTTTCAAAGTGAACACCTACGGGGGCGAGCTGCAATCCGCCTTCGACATCGTGGACCTGCTGATGGGCATCTCCAAGTGCAGCACCTATGTCTTCGTGGAACAGAAGGCCATTTCGGCGGGTGCCCTGATTTCCCTGGCCGCCAACCGTATCGCCATGGGCAACGGCACCACCATCGGGGACTGCGCCCCCATCACCCAAGGACAGGACGGCATCGTGATGCTGGGCGAGAAAATCCAATCACCCCTGCGCGCGAAGTTCCGCACCCTGGCGGAAAAGAACGGCTATCCCAGTCTGCTGGCGGAAGCCATGGTCTCGACCGAAATAGGAGTGGTCATGGCCGTGCGTCCTGACACCGCCAAGGCGAAGGCAAAGGCAAAGGCGGAGGCCAAGCCCGGCAAGGAACCGGCCATTGTGAAGGAATTCTTCACCGCCAAACAATGGGAAAACATGTCCGACAAGGACAAGGCGAAATACACAAGCCATAAGGTCGTGGTGGCCTTGGGCCAATTGGCCACCTTTACGGACCGCGAAGCCGCCGAATACGGATTCTCGCAGGGCTCCTTCACTTCCCTGGAAGCGTTCCTTGATTCCAAAGGCTGGACCAAGATTCAAGAGGTCGCCACCACCTGGTCGGAGGATCTGGTGCGCGCCATCGGTACGGTGGCCCCCCTGTTGATGATGTTAGGTTTCGGCGCTTTGTACATGGAATTCAAGACCCCGGGCCTGAGCATCTTCGGCCTCATCGGTGCCCTCTGCCTTTCCATCGTCTTCGGGAGCAAATATGCCGTGGGACTGGCCAACCATACCGAACTCCTGCTTCTGCTGGCCGGGTTCGCCCTGGTTATGGCAGAGGTCTACGTGTTCCCCGGTACCTTCATCGCGGGAGCGATGGGCCTGGCGTTCATCCTCATCGCGCTGACCTTGTCGCTGCAATCGTTCACCTTGCCGGATCCTTCCATGCCCTGGGAGCTCAGGAGCCTGGTCGACAATTTATTCACCACCATCGGCTCGGCGGTGGTGGCCTTGCTGATTCCGCTGTTCATTATCCGGTTCGTATTGCCCCGCCTGCCCGCCGGCGGCGGGGTCATCCCCTCCACCACCCTTGCCGATGCGCGTTCCGTGGTCCCGGAAACCATCCGGCTTCCGGTCGGAACGATCGGCAAAACCAAGACTCCCCTGCGTCCCACGGGCAAGGCCCTTTTCGGCGGGGAAACCGTGGAAGTCATTTCGGGCGGGGATTTCCTGGAAGTGGACCAGACCGTGGAAGTCTACCGTATCGACGGAAATAAAATCCTGGTCCGTCCCAAGGGAGTGACCGCATGAAGCTCCTCTGGCCCGTAGCCCTGCAATTGATGGCCTTCGCCGTTGCCTTCGCCGAAGTCATCGTGCCCTCATTCGGCATCCTGCTCATGGTGTGCCTGGCGCTGGCCGGCTGGTCCTGGTACCTCATCTTGACGCAGCTGCCGCCATCCGCAGCCATCGCCTTCGCCATCGCGGATGCCATCCTCATTCCAATCTTCATCCGATTCGCCTTCAAGTACCTTGGGCGCTCTCCCATTTCCCACCGGATGGATCTGGGCAAGGGTTCCGGACTGGAAGGCCTGGACGAAGAAATGAAGCGCCATGTGGGCACCATCGCCCTGGTGGACGCGCCCTTGCGCCCCACGGGACGAATCAAGATCGGGGAAGACGTGTTCGAGGCCCAGACCGGCGGGGACTGGGTGGATCGCGGCGCTTCCGTAAAAGTCGTTTCGGTAAGCGGCAGCCGCTACCTCGTGGAAAAGCTACAGAACTCTTAAAAACAACCCGGAGTACATTCATGGATCTGAAATTAATCGCATTGGGCATAGCCCTTCTCGGCATCATCATCGTGGGATTCGTCCTTTTGAACTTCTTCGGTCTCTGGTTCCAGGCCCTTATGTCCCGGGCCGACGTGTCCCTGGTCGCTCTGCTGGGAATGCGCTTCCGGAAGGTGCCCGCCAAGACCATAGTGGAAGCCAAGATCATGGGCATCAAGGCCGGCCTGGAGCTTTCCACCGAGGAGCTGGAAGCCCATTACATGGCGGGCGGCAATGTGCTGCGCGTGGTGCAGGCGCTGATCGCAGCCGACAAGGCCAATATCCCCCTGAACTTCAAGCGCGCCGCGGCCATCTCCCTGGCGGGACGCAACGTGCTGGAAGCGGTGCAGATGTCCGTGAATCCCAAGGTCATCGAGACGCCCCTGGTGGCGGCCATGGCCATGGACGGCATCCAATTGAAGGCGCTGGCCCGCGTGACCGTGCGCGCCAACCTGGACAAGCTGGTGGGCGGCGCTGGCGAGGAAACCATCCTGGCACGTGTAGGCGAAGGCATCGTCTCCACCATCGGCTCGGCCCGCAACCATAAGTCCGTGCTCGAGAACCCGGACCAGATCTCGAAGATGGTCTTGTCCAAAGGACTCGATTCCGGCACGGCCTATGACATCCTCTCCATCGACATCGCTGACGTGGACGTAGGCAAGAACATCGGCGCCGAGTTGGAAACGGACCGCGCCGAAGCCGACAAGAAAATCGCCCAGGCCAAGGCCGAAGAACGCCGCGCCATGGCCATCGCCCATGAGCAGGAAATGATCGCTCGCGTGGCCGAGATGCGCTCCAAGGTGGTCGAGGCAGAGGCCCAGATCCCCTTGGCCATGGCGGAGGCCTTCCGCTCCGGCAACATGGGCATCATGGACTACTACCACATGAAGAACCTGAATGCGGACACGGCCATGCGCGAGAAGATCGGCGGCGCCGGGGAACAAAAGCCCAAGACCTGATCCCGGCTTTCCGGGAACAGCCTCATAGCGGAACAGGTGCCATATGGATTCCATGACAAAAATCATCCTCGTCATCATCGCCTTCCAAGTGGTGATGGGCATCATGGCCAAGCGCAAAGCCCGCCGGAAGGCGGAGGAAGCGGCCCGGAATCCTTCCGCAACCAAGGATGGGGAGTCTCCGGCCGTCGCGGTCCGTAAACCCCAGCCCCTATGGGGCGACAGCCAATCCGAACATGACGATGATGAAGAAGAGGTCGAGTGGGACGAGCACCACAAGCGCGGCGAGCCGGAACGGGCGCGCCCGCAACGGTCTCAGGATCAGCGACATGCCCCCGCCGGCTCTGGTAAGGCGGCGGAGTTGGGCAAGGATCTGTTGTCCCAATTGGCCAAGGAACTGGGATTGGAAATCCCCGGACCCGAACAACGCAGACCGGCGCCCAGGCCCTCGCCTCAGCCTCCAACGTCCATCCAGACGACCCGTCCCGCCCCCAATCCCAAGGGAACTCCGGTGGCCAGGACCGCCACCGTGCGCCCCACGGCCCAGGCGCAAAAAGCCATCAACCAGGCCCAGCGCATGGCTTCGGATGCGGCACGCGACTCCCGGATCTCCCTCGCCCGCGGCCATCATACCGGCGGCGAAAACGTCCCGAGACGCGAAACCCAGAACCTTCCCTCCAATGAGGCTTCCGCGCCGATGGCGGCAGCCTCTTCGGTGGCGAGGGAATCGCTTTTCGATGGCGAATCCATCCGCCGCGCCATTATCCTCAATACCATTCTGGAAAAGCCATTGTCCTTGAAGCCGCGGCGGCCCGGCGAGGACTGAAACCAAGGTCCCCAGTTGCAGCGGCCACTTGGGTGACGTACAGCCTTTGCCGGGCTGTTTGTGGTCGAACGGGCACAAGGCCCTGCCAGCAGCACCCCCCGCCGATTTCCACCCCTGCGCCCCGCAAAAACTTATTTTCACTCATAAGGGTTCGGTTCAAGCATTGTTCCGGACCCGATACCGTCCAGGACAAGGAGGATGCCATGGCCGACGCACAGCAGCAAGATGCCGCCAATGAAGAGGACACGTTTATTGATGAAAGCGGAAAGACATCTCTGGAGCCGGAGGGCGCCGGACACCACCCTCATTCGCCCGGAGAACATCATCGCCACCCTCCCGAAGGCTGGTATCCCACCCCCGATCCACAACCGCATGACCGTTGGGAAGCCGCGCCGGATCGCTCCGAAGCCTACGACCGTGACGAAGGAGGCCTTGAACGCGGGCGAAGACCGGTAGAAGGAGACGGGGTAGGGATGCCAGAATAGCCAGGGGCGGGCAGGCTGGGTAAGGCAGGGCGCATCCAGGGCCCAACCTATGTATAATTATCCCCGTACTACCAGAAACCGCGCGGCCCCCGCCGCGCCGGAATCCGGATCCGGGAGGTCATGCTTGTCCAGAAACGCCCATGCCGATGCGCTGATCACTTTCCTGAATGCCAGTCCGACGCCGTTCCATGCGGTGGAAGCCGCCGCCAATCGCTTGCTGGCTGCGGGCGCAGTGCAACTGGATGAAAAAGAGATTTGGAATCTCAAGGCCGGCCAGACCGCCTTCCTTACCCGCAACGGCAGCAGCATCGTGGCCATCCGTATGCCCACGGACGTTTCCAAACCCAGGTTCCGTATCGTTGCGGCCCATACCGACAGTCCCTGTCTCAAGTTCAAGCCCCGCTCTCCGGATCCCTCCGCCAACTACCGCCAGTGGGGCGTGGAAGTCTACGGCGGGGTGCTCTTCAATTCCTGGCTGGACCGGGACCTGGGGGTGGCGGGACGCGTGGTGCGTCTGGATGGCGGCATCCTCAAAACCGTCCTGGTGCGCACGGAGGCTAATCCCATCCGCATCCCCCAACTGGCCATCCATCTGGATCGGGGAGTCAACGAATCGGGCCTGGTCCTGAACGCCCAGCGCCACCTGCAGCCGGTGCTTGGCCTTGTCGACCCGGCCGGCCCCGGGCGTTTCACCGGCAAATCCCTGGAAGGCTGGCTGGAGGAAACCATCGGGGCCCCTTTCGAGTCCCTCGCCTTCGAGCTGCACCTCTACGATACGTCCCCTGCCGGTTACGGTGGCTTCGACGACGAATTCATCTTCTCCGGCCGCCTGGACAACCTGGCCATGTCCCACGCTGCCCTGGAGGCCTTCTGCTCCGAGGCTCCCGCCCGCGAGACCATCCAGGTGGCGGCCCTGTTCGATAATGAGGAGGTGGGGAGCACTTCCGCCCAGGGCGCCAATTCCAACCTTATCGAAACCGTTCTGGAACGCACCATGCTGGCTCTGGGCCGCACCCGGGAGGAGGCAATGGCCGCCCTGGCCCGCTCCCTGCTCATTTCTGCGGATATGGCCCATGCCATCCATCCCAATTATCCGGAAAAGCACGAACCCTACCACTATCCGCTTATCAACCAGGGCCCGGTGGTCAAGGGCAACGCCGGCCTGCGGTATGCCACCAACGCCGAGACTGCGGCCCGGTTCCGCTATCTGTGCGCCAGGATGGGTGTACCGGTCCAGGAATTCATCAACCGCGCCGACTTGGCCTGCGGCACCACCATTGGGCCTCACGTGGCTGCGGCCTTGGGCATCCCCACCGTGGACGTCGGAAATCCAATGTTATCAATGCATTCGGCCCGAGAGATGTGCGGTTCCGAGGACCACGGGATGATGATCCGCGTGCTGCGGGAATTCTACTCCGAGTAGGAAGTCGTCCTGGGCATCCCGGACGCAGGGCCCGGCCCTGACGCGGGTCGCGCGCCGCAGTGCCGCGAATCCCCGAAACGGCTTTTCCCCCTGAAAGCGGATATCCCCGGTTAAACGCCCCGGAAGGGCCGTGAACACTGGGATGCCCGGCGATCGATAGTTAGCTTTTGCTGAAACATCCGAAAGGAAATGCCATGCAAAACGATATCCGGGCCAAGCTGATCCAGGTCATCGAAGTAGAGCACCTTCGCAGCGGTGAGGAAGCCTCCGGGTTACCCTCCCGCTGGGTCAAGTCCTACTGGGATCTCAAGGGAAACTTCCTCTGCGAGAACGATCCCCTTATAGAAGAGATCAACCGCAAGACTCATGCGGTACATGGTCATGCCACTTCCAAGGACGTGTTTCACCCTTGATCCGAAAGCGGCCCTGCCCTCTTTCCGGTACCCTACCAATGGCGGCCGGGCCCTTCTTTGTCCATGCGACACACCCTCTCGACGAACTTAAATAATAGCGTCAAGGCAAAAAAATTCCGGTTCTGCGGCTGATCATGTGAAAATGGATCCCGTGCCTTGCCAAACCCAATCCGGAAGAACTCCGGACAAAGCATGGAATATTCTTCCCAGACCCCTTCGATAATTGTTGTTTGAGCGGTTGGTGGCCGACCTCCAGTTGCATGGAACGCCGCCCAACAGCAAAGGGTCATGGCATGATTAAGAAGGATGTGAAAACGCGAACGCGGTCCACCCAGGGTTTTACAGAGGCGGGAGGGGGGCTTTTCGGACCGATAACCCGCATGGCCATCGACAACGCGACGCTACCATTGACCATCATGCTCGCCTCGCCGGACAGCCTGGTCCGCAGCCTTCTGGTGGAAATCCTGGAAACCCACGGCTATAAGGTATTGAGCGAAGGTCCCGGCGGGCTTTCTGCCGTGATCATGGGCCATTCGTATCCGGGCACCATCCACGTAATGATCGCGAACATGGATTACCATGGGCGCGGAAAAGGCCCGGCCTTGGCGGAAAACCTGGCTCACCTGCGTCCGCGCATGGATGTCATCTTTTTCAGCGAGGTTGCGGAAACGCTTTGGCTGATCCGCGATCCGGGAACCGATACGGAGGTCCGGATTCCATTCAGTCCGGGCGCCATGCTGGAATGGGTCGCCGGCCTCCGGTCGCCGGCCGTACCTTGAACGGTCCCGGGGTCAGCCCCGGTATTCGGATCGCGCCGTGCAGGTCTCGTGAAGGATAACCGCGCTGAGCAGAGGCAGGACCGGCTTCAATTGGTCCCAAATCCATTTGCAGATGACTTCGGAAGTGGGATTTACCAACCCTGGAACATCATCGTTCAAAAACCGGTGATCCAGAGCCTGCTCCACCGGATAGAAGGCGTTCTTGATGTCAGCAAAATCCATGACCCATCCTGTCACCGGGTCCACCGGGCCGGTCACTTCGATTTCGCATTTGAAACTGTGACCGTGGATACGGCCACACTTGTGCCCTTTGGGAACGTTCGGCAGATAGTGCGCCGATTCGAAGCCGAAAGACTTGAATAGTTTCATGGTGATGGGCTCTTTCACGGCCGGAGAATTTAGATAAACTTCCCTCCGCGAACCAGTTGCCTTCCACGCTTGATTAAAAATGGAAACTCGAGAACGGACATGCGCCGTTCAGGAGCCTTAATGGATGGATGGTTCAGGCCACGCCAATGGCGCGCAGGCCCTGGACCAAGGCAACCGCCAGCACATAGGCTACGCCCGTGTACGCGACGAGTTGAATCCCCGCCAGCTTCCAGCTCCGAGTTTCCGCCTTGGCCACGGCCACGGTCGGGAAGCACTGCAAGGCGATCATGAAGAATAGGATCATGCCGAGCACGGATGACAGGGTGAAGACCCTCTTGCCGCTATCGTCGAAGGTCACGTTGGACATGCTCGCAAGCAACCGGTCCGCCAAGCCATCCCCTTCCGAATCATCCAGGCGGTACATGAGCGCCATGGCGCTGACGAATACTTCCCGCGCCGCGAAACCGCAAATCATGGCCACGCCACCGCGCCAATCCAGGCCCATGGGCCGGGTGATGGGTTCGAGGAAACGTCCCACCATGGCCGCGTAAGACTGGGACACGGACACGTATTCCTGTCCGCTCGATTCTACGGATGTGGGACCGGCTACTGTCGGCCCGGTTCCCGGAGAGGACGTGACGGCCGATGCGGGTTCGGTCCGGAGCGAATCCACGGTAGGGGTATGCGTCAAGATCCACAATCCCACCGAAATCGCGACGATAATACCACCGGCCTTGCGCAGGTATTGCTCGGCTTTATGATAGGTGGAAGCCACCACCACCCGCAGCACCGGGGCTCGCAGGGCGGGCAGCTCCAGAATGAAGCCTGAGATTTCTTTGTTCTTTTTGAACTTGCTGATGAGAGTGGAAACGATCGCGCCCAGCACCAAGCCCCCCAGGTAAAGTCCCGTCAGGGCCAGGCCTCCGATCCAGGGCTTTTCCCTGGGAGTGATGAAGGCCAGCAACAAGGTGTACACAGGCAGGCGCGCGCTGCAGCTCATGAGTGGAATGATGAAGATGGTCAGGTTGCGCTCGTAGCGGTTGGGGATGGTGCGCGCCGCCATCATGGCTGGAATGGCGCAGGCATATCCGGATAGCAAGGGCACGAAGGATTTGCCGTTGAGGCCGATCTTGGAAAGTGGCTTGTCCACCAGGGCGGCACCGCGCGCCAAGTATCCCGAATCCTCCAGGTAGCCCATAGCGAAGAAGAGGATGACGATCTGGGGCAGGAACACCATCACCGATCCCAAGCCGCCGATGATGCCGTCAGCGACAAGATCCACTATCCACGATTGAGGCAACACGCCCTTGAGGCTGTCGATAATCCAGCCGAAACCCCCGTCGATGAGATCCATGAACGGCGTGGCTATCCAGAAAATGGAAGTGAAGATGACGAACATCGCCAGCAAGAAGATGCCCAGTCCATAGACGGGATGCAAAAGGATCCTGTCCGCAGTCGTCGATCGTTCCTCGCTCTTGCCTCGTCCGGCGTCGTCCACCGTAACCAGGCGCTCCAATTCGTCGAGGCCCGCGTAAATTCCATGCACCCGCTCTTCGGTCATGCTTTCCGCGAACGCGCCGTAGGCATTCAGATCCGCGAGCCGGCGTCCGGAAACTGCGCGGCCGGCCATCCAGCGCTCCTCGACCAGGCGTCCCAATTCGGAAACCTTGTCCTTTTTGCGAGGGTCCAAGGCTACCACCGGGCACTCCAGCAATTCGGAAAGCTTGCGTGCGTCGACGCCCCGTCCGCGGCGGCGCAGCAGGTCGGTCATGGTCAAGGCCACGATCAGATTGAAACCCAGATCCTGCAACTGCTTGACCAGGTAGAGATGGCGGGACAACTGGTTGGCATCCACCACCGCCACCACCACGTCCGGGCGATGGCGCGCGAACAAAGCGTCCACGGTCACCTTCTCGTCGAGGGACGCCGGAATGAGACTGGTAAGGCCGGGGGTATCCATCACCCGGCAGGGAAAGCCGAGGATGCTCCTGCCCGTGCCGATGGCGAACTCCACCGTGGCGCCTGGATAATTGATGGTGTTGTAATGGGATCCCGTGAGCCGGTTGAATAGGGTGGTCTTGCCCGAGTTTGCAGAGCCGACCAAGGCGATCAACGGCTCCGAACCGGATCCTGCCGCCGTGGCCGCGTGCCCGGATGCGGCATTGACGGAAGCGTCGATGGTCTGCCGGGAAGCCATTTCCGGAACGACCTGGGGATTCAGGTCCGGATTCGGATGCATTGGGCCTCGCTCTTCCGCAACGCAATCGAGGTCCCACGTAACGAGTAGATGTTGGGATCGCCGAAAGGAGTGGACATGAGGAAGGTGATGGAGCTACCGGTCACGAAACCCAGTTCCATCAAATGCAATTTCAGCGCGGGATCTGCGGCGACTCGGAGGATGGTTCCCCCTTCCCCGGGCTTCAGGGAGTCCAAGGTCGCTCCGACTTCTAGGCCAGCGGTTTCCTTTCCCGATACCAAGGATTCGCGATTGATGATCTTTACCATAAGTTGCGCACTTCCTGTAAAATCAATTCTTTAGCTAAAGAATACTCAGGTAGCGAGACAAAATCAAGACTAAGTCTCAATCTTATCCTCAACAACCACCTGGAACCCCGCAAAGGCGCCCAATCTGAATATCCACGGGTTGGGACCGAGATTCAATATCAAGTTTAAGGGTGGCGGGGACAGGTGTGAAGCTAAAAACCAGCCGAAAAATGGCGAATTTCCGGGCTTTCACGATTTGAAATTCTGTAAAGCCCAGACTTTGCCCTTGGGGGTTTCAGAGAAGCCGCAAGCCACCCGGGTGTATTTGGAACTGGATATGTTCTTGTAATGGCCCTGCTCCCCGCCGGGTTTCAATCGTTCATCCCACATCGATTGCAGGCAACCGTCGATGGTGCTCTGCACCGAGCCCCAACCGGGACATTCGTTCTGGGCCCATTCCTGGCAATCGCCGAAAGCGCCATGGGCCTTGCCGCTTTCGGAATCGGATTTGGCTTGACCATCCGCGCAGGTTTCGGATTCGGTCCAACGGATAAGCGCGGGAAGGCTCTGGGTGGCGCGGAAAGCATTGAGGCGATCTACGCAGGCGATGCGTGCGGCTTTTAAAGAGAGGAATCGGGAAGAGCTCCAGAAATGGGTATGGCAATCACATTTGCCGAGTTGATTTCGGGATCAACCGTGCATAAAATTGGATTTGAGGGGGTGGATGGTATGCTAAAGCCAACCCCATTTACCGTTACGCTGGCCAATCCTGCATTCCCATCCGCCGGACGAATCACTGATAAATTATAGGTGGTCGTTACTCCTGGGTCTTGAGCTGTGGTCAATAGCTGAATGGTTGTAGTGGTTCCCGGGGCCCCGCCCCTTGGCCACCAGAAGTGCCTGCTGATTCTTTTACAAAAAAGATATTCCTCCAATCACGATTCATTGCAGCTTCAGGATTCATGACGGCGCTAAGTGAAAGGTTAAAATGCAACAAACCCAAGGAAACAGATCAAGAACCGCCTGCTTCGATAGTACTATCTCCATTCGGGTCTAAATAAATAATTGGATTGTTGCCTACATAGGTATAAGGACTGGAATATTTTCTCATTGGATCCGGGCTGATCCATATCTCCCAAGGTCTGTCGCGATTTTCCGCCCCCAAGCCTCCGCAACCTGACGCGGTTCCGGAGGTTAAGGAATTTTTTTCAGGTAACGTATCTGTTACCTTGGTGGATTTTTCGCTAGACGCGATTTTTTGGCCTTGGAGCACGGCGGCTAAAAGGAAGAAACTGCTGCAATTTCTACCCAGGGGAACCTCCACCCGCCCCGCAGCGGGGCGCTCCTCACTCCGGCCTCCCCGTTCGTCGCACCCCACGGCCCGGCCGGGAAGGGCCCACAAGAGTCGCAGGGCGCAACCGAGCCGGTCCTTCGGCTCAGTCTTCTGGGCGGCACCGGCGATTTCCACCACCTGTGCCCGTGCTCGCTCTTGTGGGACCTTCCCGGTTCCAGCCCAGCCTCTGGCTAGGCCCGGGTCGTCCGCCGCCGTCCCACCCGGGCGTAGAAGCCCAAAAAACAAAAGCCCTAGAGGGTACTTTTACTTTGACGAGTACCCTTTCCAAGGGTATCTTGAAAGAGGTGGAGAAGAAGGTCTACTGGTCCGCGTCACCAAGAAGGCCTTGAAGGGCCTGGAGAAGATGCCGAAGGACCAGCAGGACCGGTTTCACCGCTTGACTCAGTACTTACGAGAGAACGGACCCCTCGCCAAGGTCTGGCCGAACTTCAGCAGCCTGGGCGGGAACAAGTACCATTGCCACTTGTCCTTGCACTGAGTCGCGTGCTGGAAATACGAGAAAGAGATTCTGACCATTGAGGTGTATTATGCTGGCAGTCGTGAAAACGCCCCAAATTGATGTCCGGATTCAGGGAGAGATATCCCCCTTCATGATGGAAGTGCTCAAGAAGGAGTACGGCCGCAAGCTTCACCTTGAGGCCGAGGATGAAGAGAGCGTCGATTACGTCGAGACCGCCTTGGCCAAGGTCCTGGACAAGCGGGCCACGCCCGGCAGTTGCATCCAGATCTACCGGAAGAACCTGGGCTGGACCCAGGAGGATCTGGGCGGGAAGGTAGGCGTATCCAAGCAGTACGTCTCAGACTGGGAGCACGGCCGCCGCAAGGTGAGCACGGCCAAGGCCAAGAAGCTCTCGCAGTTCTTCCATATTTCCGTCGAGCATTTCCTTTAACCCCCTCCCTCCGCGCTTACCCTTGGGAAGCGCGGAGACAACACGCCCGCAACACCGACAACTTTAACCGCCAACGTCGCCCGCGCGGGCAGACGCCGCTGCCCGTCCGCAAGCCTCTGCCAACCGGAAAAGCAGACGTGTTCGAGAATTTTCCAGCGGTGGCTTTCGCATCTACCTGGAATTTGAGGTGGGTCGAGTCTCCTGCCGAAACTGCCATTTGGTGAAACAGGAAAAATTTTCCATTCTCGCGGAGAATCCCTTTTTTACCAAGCGGTTTGCATGGTATGTCGGGAGGCGTTGTCGCGCGTCCACAATCAAGGATATTGCCAAGGAGCTCCAACTGGATTGGCATCGTGTGAAGGAGATGGAAAAGCAATACAAGGAGCAGCTCAGGCGATCCGGTACACCGGTCCCGGAAGTTATCGGTGTGGACGATGTATCGATTCGCAAGGGACATAGCTATCGAATTGTGGTCAACGACCAGCTCAGGCGGCGGCCAATATGGTTTGGCGGTGAGGATCGATCGGAAGAAAGTATGGACCTGTTTTACCAGGAGTTGGGCACCAAGAAAACTAAAAAAAATCCGTTTGGCTGACATGGACATGCGGAAAGCATTCCGCAATTCAGCCAATACCCACGCATCTCAGGCCGCCATCTTGTTTGACAAATTCCATGTGATGTCACATTTGGGCAAGGCCTTGGAGTCTACGTGATTTGAATAGGAATGCCCCGCCGAAAAATTGACGAATGAGGGCGTTGGCCATTCAGCAAGGAAGCCTTACCCAAGGATAGGGTTACTAGGTGAGGCTCGCCTGGCGTAGGCAACACATCTGCCAAGGTAACCTGCATGTGACAAAATCAGCTAAAATCACCCACTCGATCGCCCGAAGAGCCATAATTTTGATTACCGTGAATATCCCCGAAGATCTCGGTTAGGTCGTGAACAAAAACGAGATGGAACAAGCTTTTCTACCTGACTCTCTCAACTCTTGAAGTCCAGATCTGCTAGTTAAAAACCCTCCGAATAGTCCGTATTCTTCATGGACCATTCCTTGGGCCCGTCATTCTAAAAAGTTATAAAGGGTTGGGGGAGTAGTGACAATGGAACGACTATTTGATCGTGGATCCGATTAGGGAATCCCAGACGGAATTCTCTTTTAGGATGAGACGATACTCCACCAGGCTGGGCTGAAACCTTGCTTTCCAATCCAGGAAAGAAGCTGAGCCCCGATCCAATTCCAAGCAATAGAAATCGGCGGATTCCAATTCAGGAAAACGGCCCTTGAGCTCGGATTGCAGGTCCACCTCCGCATCTTCCACCCGCAACCATAATCGGCCCGTTTCGCATTTTGCAATTTCACCCCCCAGGGCCTTGGCGACCGCAACCTTCATTCGATAGAGATTTGCCAAACCTTTGGATTCCATGACCCGGGCAAGGTATTGGTGGTTTCCCGTTATGAAAATCCGACTTGCAAGCACAACCACCAAGGCGGAAATCACCATGGCCGCCAGCAACTCCAATATGGTCGCACCCCGCTTCATGGTATTCCACCCTTGAAGCAGGCCGATTGCAGATTCGCCAGGACCCTGCCCTTTCGATTTCGGATTGAACCTGAAAGGTGGGCTTCAGACCCCTGATGGCTTATCCGGATCTCGAGTCGCATATAGCCATGACCGGTAATCTCTTCCCGAATATCCCTTTCCGGACATGCCACTTGGGCCCGGTTCATCCTGGTCTCCAAGACTTGCAAAGCGTGAAATCTTTCTCCTGCAGCCCGGCTCGCCTGCGAACGGTAGAGCCAGAAACAAGCCGGCAACAGCACGGCTGAGATAAGGCCCATGGCCACCAGGGTCTCTACCAGGGTGAACCCGGAATGGCGGGATTTTCGGATCATGGGCCATGTCCTCCGAACGCCGCCGGCAGGCAAGCCGGAAAAAGCAAAGGAGCGGGAACAATATTGCCTTTGGGCAGGGCCCAGATATGCGCATCGAGCAAATGCCCGATCCACAGCGTCCCGCCATGTATGGATTTCAGGTTTTGGCAAACCAAGCTGCCCTCCAGATCCCCTTCCATCTGGGCATAGCCATTGGTGAACAAGAGGCCGGTGAGGCGAGTACCGGCTTTGACCACCAAGCGGATATTTTCGTCTCCCACTGGCCTTTCCCGGAAAGAGGCGAGGAACAATCCTTTCCCCATGGCCCGTTCCAGGATCATCGCCCCCGACATGGTCGAATCCGGACTGCCACGGTTGATAACCTTACCTTGGGCGTAAAAAACCGGATAGCCCTCCAGAGGGGAATCGGAGGCGATCCGCAAGGTGTCCCCGGCCAGATATTGGCCGCCACGGATTCGTCCTCCCCGGATAGTAATATTGCGTTCCGCATAGGCAACCACCCTTCGCAAATCGGATCCTTTTTCAATCTCGATGGATCCGGAAAGCAGCTTACATTCCAAAAGGCGGACGCCTGTCCCGATCCGGAGCACTCGCTTGGCGATAATCCGGGCGCCGACCATTGCGGTGTCCGAAAGGACGGCGGAATCCGAAAGCCGGATATTCTGGACCATCCCGCTATCAAAATCCGGATCCTTACCCGGGTCCAGCGTACCCAGGGCTTCGGACTGGGATTTCATCCAGGCTTCCGCCCTGCTAAAATCGGGATTCACCCCCTTCCAGGCCGGGGAGGTGCTGTCCCAAAGCGCCCCAACATGGCCGGCGCCACCCTGGAATCGGACGGCGGCATCGGTGGACTTCTCGACACGACCCCTCCAAAGGAGGACCGGTCCCGTTATCTGACTTTTGCCGGCCAGCACCAGATTGGATCCCCGGCTGAACAGGGTGAGCGCCGGCAGCCTGCCCAAATCCAGTTCCTGGCCCAAGACCGCGGATAGGACCTTGGTCCGACCGGGACGCGGGAGGGAAGTTTCGCCTCGGGACCGTGCCCGGGCGAACAGGCCCAGGGACGCCACCTTGAGTTCGAAGATTCGGCCCGTCCCATCCAAGTGGTAGGTCAATCCCTCGGTTGCATACCGGAGGTTCTGCTCGTGTCCAGGCGGACCGATTTGAGCCAGAGCATAACTCAAGCCGGTTTGGGCCAGAAGGCAGGCTTGCGCTTCCGCCTGATTGAGGGCCGCGAGATTGTTATTGGCGCGGATCAGCCGCCACCCCAACCCCACCAGGGTTCCCACAATAGTCAGCAGGACTAATACATAGACCAGGGCGGCTCCGCGCTGACCCGGGTCCCCGGGCCCGCGGTCGGTTTGGCTGGGCATCAATATCCCAAGGTGAACTGGCGTCCTTGTTTCATGACCACCACTTGGTTCTTTTCGATGCGAAGCACCTTCAAACCCCAGATTTCCGCGCCTTTTTTCACTAACTCGGTCTGGCCCTCTTGCTTGAGGATGGCCACAGGCTCATCTCCCCAGAGTATGCCTGTCAAAATGGCGGAAGGAGGAACTATGGCAGCCGAAGTCGCCTTAATGTGCGCGACTCCGGTCGCAGGCGTCGGAGCGGGCTTCTGGGCATAAAGGTAGGACTGGAAGGGATCGCGGAAGGTGGTATCCAACGGAGGACGGGGCCGGGTCAACTGTGCGACCATCGGCAGCGGGCTCAGCCGATCCGCAGCATCCATGGCGGCGGTTTTTCCCATCAATACCATTACAATCTGCATCAAGACGTAACCCCAGACCGCGACTGCGGAGACTAACAGTGCCATGAAGGTTTTCTTCATGGTTGGAGCTCCTGTGAGGGGGCGGCCGGAACCGATGCCGATGTACCGGCGGATCCCGGCACGAAAACACTCAATTCGAGCTTTGCTTTGATGCGCGGCTTGTTCCAACCCTCCGATACGGCTGACAGTCGCCGGACCTGGAGCACCATACCCCGAGGCTCCAAGGCATGGAG
>JALYSE010000255.1 GCA_030854955.1 Fibrobacterota bacterium
GGTTAGGGGAAGACGAAGACCCCTTACTCCACAACCCCTCCTTCGGACTCTCCTCAGGCCGATCATATTTTACCCGCAAACGCGGGTTCAGGAATGAGGTGTCCCATACCGCCTCGTCCGACCGGAAATGCCCCTCCACGTCCGTGTCCGCAATGCCGGCCAATTGCAGCAAGGGCCCGTTGATGCCGATGCTGTATGCGGTCTGAGCGAACAATCCCAACAGCAATCCGATGGAATCGACTTCCATTGCCGGCAGGCTCTGGGCCAGATCCTGGGGCGGAGGCGAGGTCGCGAGCAGCGGCCCGGCGCCGTTCACCACCACCAGAGATTTAGCCGCGCCTTGGCCGGCGCGCTCGCTGACGGCCGCCTGGAACAGTTTGCGCTGCAGAGCTTGGTCTCCATCCTGCCAGAGAAACAATCGGGTGCTTTCCGGGCGCACGCCTTTGGAAACCAGCCGGGTCTGGGCCTCCTTGATGTTCTCGGGACTGGCCCCCAGCCTGCTCCACTTCGGCGTGATGGGTCGGTCCGAAAAATCCCATAGACGTACCGCCTGGAGAAACCGTTTCAGGTGATTGGCGGGATCGGATGGCTTTAGCAGGAGGTTGGCGAAAGGCCTCGGCGCATCGCCGGAAACCTCGATGCGGATGGGTGCTGCGCTGGACCGCAGCAGGAAATGCATCAAGGGAAAAGCCTCCCCGCGGAGGTTGATGGAAATATCGGCCTTGAAGGCCGTGGCCCTTGCGACGAGCTCCCGAAAATGGACCTCACCCCAGAAGAATTCACCGGATCGGATTCCCAAGACCCGATCCGGCCCGAAGAGAGCGGAAACGAATCCGGTAAGGTCCTGGTTGGCCAGAAAGAGGAATTCCGATCCGGGCAGATCCTGGACAAGGCATTGGACCATTGGAAAGGCGACTAGGATTTCCTGGAATCCGTCCGGGAGAACGACCAGGATCCGACGCGCCTCGGTCAGGGATTTCCCAAGGTGGAAGGGCGCTTCCGGCAGGGTTCCACCCGATTTCCTGGCCAGGAACTTCCAAAGTTGCCGTGGAGGCAGGTAATTAAGGGCTTTATATGGCCAGCGTTTCCCTATTACGGGGGTGCGACCTGGATTTCGGAGGGCCATATGGATTATACTGGGGAAAGATAATTCTTAAAGGATTGAAAATTATCCACACCATCCCCAAAATGGACCTCTGTACCCACCCATGATGGTTTTCCTCACGGCAATGCAAATCGTTCCGGCCCTCCTTTTATGCCTGGTGGGAGCGCCGATGCTGCATTCCATTTCCATCGGCAACTATGAGGCCACCCTCCTGGGGGTTATGGTGGCCGAGGCCATTCTGTTCCTGTTCCTGACCCGGGCGCCGGATACCCAGTACCGGATCGCCACGTTCACCCAGGCAGTATGGCTTTTCGCTTTTGGTTGGATGGCCATCCATCTGCTAGGCGGCCTCAATTTCAAATTGAATCTCACCATCGCCTTCGCGACCGCAGCCCTGATCGGTACCCAGGCCCACCCCGTCCATTCCGTCTATATCATCCTTTTGACCATCGCCGGGGCCTTGGCCGTGGTGACCAACCGCCTTTACGGATTCCTGCCGGGCACACCGCCCTCCACGGTCCAGAACATTCCCGAATTCGTCTTCTCCGTCTTTTTCCCCGTGGTCAGCGTGATGCTGTTCCAGGTGGTGCTCCTCGGGTTCAAGCGCGGGAAACCCGTGGGCTCCAAGGCCGCACTCCCGCTGGAACAACAGCCTGCCCCCGCCCTCCGGGACGATAGACCCACCCCCAAGGGGTCGGTCATCATGTCCTCCGATTCCCAGATGTTCGATTCCGCCACGGCCACCTCCTTTTTCAACCGCGTCTACCTGGAAAACCAAGGGGACCAGGCCCTCAAGGACATGAAAGACATCCTGAACACGGTGGTCTACTTCATGAGCCGCAACTTCAAAGCCTACACGTCCCTAGGGTTTCTGGTATCCGAGCTGGGGGATAAGCTCACCCTGAATGCCGTAGTCACCAAGAGCCGCAACCTGAATTACGATTGCATGATCGAATTCGGGAAAGGCGTAATCGGCTCGGCCGTGAACAAGCCCGCCGGCTTCATCACCGGCAACCTCCGCTCCTATACCGGCGACCTGGAATATTACAAAGAGCATGAAAATATCAATTCCATGATGATTATGCGCGTCATGGACAACCAGAGTAAGCGTATTCAAGGCCTGCTGGTGGTCGATTCCGAGAACATGCGCGCCTTCACGGACGAGCATAAAGAGCTGATGTATCGGTTCACCCAAATAGCCTCGGCCATGATCACGAGCGCCAAGCTGACCTACCAGATGAACAAGGTGGCCATCCAGGCGGATTTGCAATACGAGATCGCCAAAAAACTCTCCGAATCCCTCAAAGTCGAGGAAGTCATCGACGTGCTGACCCAGTCCTTGATGCGTACTTTCGAGCACGATCGCTTGGTCATAATCGCTTATAACTCGGGCACCGCCAAGGGGGCGGTTTGGCGCATCATTGGGGATCCCGGCACTATCGTCGAGGGCATGGAATTCGACATCCACGATCCGCGCAGCCTTTACGGAAGCGTGTTCCGCAACCGGAAGTCCGTGGTGAGCCAGGGTTTCCGCCTGGAGCAGCGCTTCGTGCGTTTCGACCGCGACGAACCGGACGTGGCCAAGCCCCAGGACATCCTCATCGCTCCCATCCACGACGATCGCCAGTCGGTCTGGGCGGTTGTGGGGCTGGAATCCAACCGCGCCGGAGTGTATTCGCAATCGGAGCTGCAATTGCTCAAGACCATCATGGCCAACGTGACCACCGCCTTGACCAAGGCGCGGATGTATACGGAAATGGAGAAGCTGGCCACCATCGACGGTTTGACGCAAATCGCCAACCACCGGAAGTTCCAGGACATCATGACCATGGAGCTGGAGCGCTCCCAACGGTACAATACGCCGCTCACCCTGCTGCTCCTGGACATCGACCATTTCAAGAAATTCAACGATACCTACGGCCATCCCGTGGGCGATCAGGTGCTCCAGATGGTGGCCAAGGCCCTGCAAGGCTCCATCCGCAACACCGATTATTGCGCCCGCTACGGCGGCGAGGAATTCGTGGTGGTGCTTATCCAGGCCGACGAGGCGCAGTCCCGCATCCTCGCGGAACGCATCCGCAAGGCCGTGGAATCGGTGCAAATCGCGCACGACGAAAACATCCTCCGCGTCACCGTGAGCATAGGCAGCGCCACCTTCCCGTTCGACGCGGCCAACAAGCAGGAACTGATCGACAATGCCGACAAGGCCATGTATTCCTCCAAGCAGAATGGGCGCAATCAGGTTTCCTATTTCTCCCAGGTCAAGCTGACGCCCGCTTCGGTGCCCCAGTCCCAGCACTGACGGCCCTCCCTTTCCTACCTTTCCTTCCATGGCAAGAATCCTGGTCGCGGGCTTGAACCCCGCCTGGCAGAAGGTTCTCGGGTTTGTGGATTTCCGCCCCGGAGCGGTCAACCGCGCCCTTAACGCCACAGCCCTGGCCTCCGGAAAGGGCATCAACGTCGCCAAGGTCCTGCGCCGCCTGGGCCATGAAGTCTGGCTATTGCAGATCCTGGGCGGAGAGAACGGCCGTCGCTGTCGGGACGCCTGCGACGCCATGGGCGTCCATGGCGTGAATCTCTGGGTGGAGGCGGAAACGCGCCAATGCCTGACTCTTCTCCATGGTAACCTGGCGGATACTCCGGGGGAAGCTACCGAAATCATCGAACCCTTCCGCGTCGCGGAAGCGGGAGTCGACCTGGCCTTGTTGGAGGCACTGCCGGCCAATCCAAAGGCTTTCGATGGCCTGGCCATTTGCGGAACGGTGCCTCCGGGGGTGGGGGAGGGCGTCTATGCGGAACTGCTGAAACGCTTCCGGCCGCAGGTATCCGTCGTGGATGCCTGGCAGGGCATGAAGCCGGCGTCCCTCGCAACCGCCACCTGTGTCAAGATGAACCGGTTGGAATACCGAGCCCTGGAAGAAAGCCTCGGTCCCGGCGGAACCGGAGCAGCCCTTTTCCTGCTGACTTCCGGGAGCGGCGAGGCTTCCGTCCAACGCGGAGGAGATTGCCTGGCAAGGATCCTCCCGCCGCGTCTCGCCACCGTGGCTAATTCCATCGGCGCGGGGGATACCGTGACCGCGGGGCTCGTCCATCATCTGTTGCAGGGGATGGACCCGGTGGAAGCCTTCCGGCAAGGTTTGGCTATGGGTTCCGCCAGCTGCCTGGACCGTTTACCGGCGGAATATTCCGAAGCCGATTTCCGCCGCCTGCTCCCTATGACCGAGGTATTGCGATGATTCTGATTTGCGCTGCGACCCTGATGGAACTGGATGCCTGCCTCACTCCCATCCATTTCCATTTTGAAGAGTTCCCGTCGGGCGCGGGTAAACCGTGGGTCCGCACCAAGGGCCGGCTGGCCTTCGCAGTGACCGGAGTGGGGACACCCATGACCCTGGCCAAGCTGCTTCCCTTGGCCACCATGCTCAAGCCGGAGTTGATCCTCAACGCGGGCATCGCCGGGGCTTACCCCGGCTCGGGTCTCTCGATTGGCGATGTGGTGGCCGGCCTATCGGAGTTGTTCGGGGATTTGGGAATGGAAACGCCGGAAGCGGACGGCTTCCTGCCCCTGTCCGGATTCGCCTGGGCGGACGAAGAATACCGCAGGCCATTGGATTTGGCCTTGGAGCCCCTGGGCCTCGGGGGCCGGACTGCGGGGGAATCCGAAGGTTCCATCCGTATCGCGCGGGGCTGCACGGTGAACGCTTGTGCGGGGCGGGAGGAAACGGGCGGACGGCGCAGGGCACTCACGGGTGCGGACTTCGAGACCATGGAGGGAGCGGCCGTGGCCCTGGTGGGCCGGGAGCTCGGGATCCCGGTCTGCGAGGTCAGAGCCATAAGCAATATCGCTTCAGCCCGGGACATGCGGCGGGAGAACATCGAACCGGCTTTAGGTAACCTGGGTGTTTACATGGGGCCCTGGCTCGGGAGGAACGCGTGAAGATCCGGGCGGCAATCTCGCCCTGCCCCAATGATGTGTTTATCTTCGCGGAGCTGATCGCCGGCACCGCGTCGGCGCAGGGCCTTTCGGAGGGCGGGTTGGAATTCGATTTTTCCTTCCACGAACTCGAGACCTTGAACCTAGGCGCGCAGGAAGGCCGGTGGGACCTCGCCAAGATCAGTTATGCCAACCACGCCTATTGTGGGGAGGAATACCGGTTGTTGCGATGCGGTGGCGCCTTGGGACGGGGTTGCGGGCCGTTACTGCTTTCCAACCGCGATGCCTGGGATCCCGAAGGGCAGGTGCTCATTCCGGGGCGGCATACCACGGCGAATTTCCTGTTGGATTTTTTCGGCCGGCAGTCGGGTCCACCGCGGGCGGAGTCCCTTCCGGCGGCCTTTCGCAAGGTCTTTCTGCCCTTCGATGAACTCTATAGGCGCCTGCTTGGGCCCGCCCCCTGCCAGGGTGTGGTTATCCATGAGATGCGTTTTTCCTACGCCTCGGACGGCTTGCGCTTGGTCCGGGATTTGGGGGAATTCTGGGAGACCTCGACCGGATACCCCATCCCCCTTGGGGGGGTCGCCCTCCGCAACCGCCTAGAAGCCGACAGGCCCGGCATTTCCGCAGCCGTGGAAGCGGCCATCCGGAGTAGCCTTGCCTGGTCCTACGCCCATCCGCAAGCAGCCCTCGCCTTGTGCCGACGGTATTCCCAGTCCATGTCCGATCCAGTCCTGCAATCCCATATCGATCTCTACGTGAACGCCTTCACACGGGACATCGGCACCGAGGGAGAAGCCGCCGTTGAGCATTTCCTTACCCAGCAACGCGTGACCCTGTAAAAGCGGATTCCGACCGACCGGGTTTAAGCGCTCTTTAAAGCGAAACTTCCAGGGAAGTTTTTTCCCAACCTCCTCAAGTCTGGGCAGTATTTGCCAGGGCGGGCCAAACGGTCCCCTTATCCGGCATCCATACCCCATCGTTTTATTGGTCTGGATCTTGCTTAAAAAGGAGGTGAGCCCGGCCAGTCTGCCGGGCGCGCGACTTCCAAGGAGATGGAATCCAATGGTTAATGGACTGTATACGGCCTCAAGGGCGATGAGCAATATCCTGGCGAAACAGGACGTGCATTCCCAGAACCTGGCGAACACCAGCACCAACGGTTTCAAGATGGCCA
This sequence comes from Fibrobacterota bacterium, assembly GCA_030854955.1. Classification (GTDB taxonomy): domain Bacteria; phylum Fibrobacterota; class Fibrobacteria; order UBA11236; family UBA11236; genus Chersky-265. Next base: position 6,217 of record JALYSE010000255.1, read on the forward strand.
AGCTCGTAAACACCGCCGAGGTGACCGTGGCCCGCAACGACGACGGCGAATTGAAGCAGAAGGAAATGCAGAAGATGAGCGAGGTTTACACGAGCTTCGCCCAGGGCCCGATGA
>JALYSE010000044.1 GCA_030854955.1 Fibrobacterota bacterium
GCCGTGGCGAAACTAACCGGGGCTATCATCTTGGCGCATGCAGCGGGGGACACGTTGCGCGATACGGTCAATTCCCTTGGCCAATATTTTATCAACGGCCTAATGGACGGAAGGAAATACGCCATTTCCCTGACCCTTCCGGGTTACGCTCCTTTGGCCGATTCCATCGTGGGGAGTCCCTTCCCCCAAAACAAGGACTTGCGCGTCCTGCCCTTTCCGGGCACGGTGTTGGGTCGGCTCGAAAGCGGTAAGGCGGGGGCGAGGGTGATCCTCTCGCATTCCGCCAGCGGCCGGATATCCATGTTCCGGTCCATCCTGGGCGGGTATTTCGCCTTTACGGGTCTGCAGAACCGGAGCGACTATTCCCTGCAGGCCGTGGACGCGACGACCAGTTCCCAAGCCGTTTCATTCCAGGCGAACGGCGGAACCGCCAAGCGACTCAATCCGTCCCTGGACACCTGGGGCGGAGTTTCCGGCACGGTGAGGGGTGGCCATGCCGCTCCGGGGTCGCCGCTGGCCGGAGCGATGGTTTCGGTCCGCAATGTCTTGAACGGAACCCTTACATGGACCCTGACGGATTCCCTGGGGCGTTTCGTGATCGACGGGCTCGCGTCCGGCAACCATGAAATTTCCGCGGAGCGCAAAGGGTACCGGTCTCCGCCGACCGTATCGTTGGCGATCACCAAGGGGGTCATCCGGACGGATTCGGATTTTCTCCTTGAGGAAACCGAGGTCGGAATTTCCGGATTGGTGGCAGATGAGACCGGACGGGGCATTTCCGCCCTGGTGGTTCTTGCCAAGGGCGGGGATAATTTGAAAACCCAGACTGATGGGGGAGGGCAATTCCTATTCGGAGGCCAGGCAGCGGGCACCTATTCCCTTTCCGCTTCCAAACCCGGTTATCTCCTTTCCGCTGCGGCGCAAGTCGTCTACGCGGGCAAGGGTCTGACGACGTGGAACCTGGTTTTGACCCGCCGGTCGAATCTCATCCTGGGAACGGTGCGGGATGCCTTGACCAACACGGCCATCTCGGGCGCGACCGTGCGGACGGTTTCCGGTGCGCCGGCTGCGACGACCGCGGACAGCCTGGGGCGTTTCGAATTGGCCGCGCCTTCCGGATCCGTCTCTCCTCTCAACCTGGAAGCTTCCCAGGACGGGTATCTCACGCGTTCCAGCATTCCCGTTTACCTCGACCCCGACGGGTCCGCGGCTCAGGACATCGTGCTCACGGCGGACTATAAGTTCAACGGTGAAATCGTCGTCACCACCAGGGAAGGGGCGGACCAGGTGCATGGCCTGTTCCTCACCGTGCAATCGTTACATCCCGATGACAGCCTTCGCTTCTCTCTCACGGGCGCGGCCCCCAATTCCTTCCGTCTGCTGCGGCTCCCGGCACCCTACACCCTCAAACTGAAGCGCGAGGGGTTCAAGGATCTGACCAAGGTGGTCGAATTGACCGCCAAGAATCCCACCCTGAGCGTCACGATGTCCTATCCTACCAGCCAGATCCGGGTGTTCGTAACCTCAGACGGCCGTCGCGGTAAAGGGGTGGAATTGACGCTCAACGGACTGAAGCTGCAGGAGCGCCCCGATACCGCAGGTCTGTATGTCAGCGGCGCCAAGCTTAATCCCGGCTCCTATGAAACCGTCATCAAGGATGAGGAGGCGGGCCTGATACCCCTGGCCCCGTATTTCATCGCCTTGGGCGGGGACAGCGTCCGGACCGACACCCTTTCGCAACCCTTTTTCACGGTCGCCATACCGGACAGCATCCTAGGCACATCGTTCCGGGCGAATGTCGCCCGCTCGGATTCCCTGAAGCCGGCTCCCGGCGTGTTGTGCAGCCTCTACTACCGCCTCCAGGGAGAGCCGCATTGGAAGTCCGTTGCCTTGGATTCCGTGGCGAAGGGATTTTCGGGCATGGTCCCGGAGCAGGCCAAGGCGGGCGTCTACGAGTATTACCATGCCTTGCGGTCACCGTCAGGCGCCCGCATCGGAACGGTCACCCCTTCGGGGAGTAAGGCCTCCACGGCGCCCCTGGCCTATACGAACATCCAGACCCCGGGCCGGTTCGCTTTGCGGGATCCCTTCCTTCTGCATTCCATCGCGTTGCTGCCCCATCGGCTAGAGGCCGATACCTCCCTGTACTCCTTGGGGGCCCGGGATATCTTCCAGGTGCAGATGCGCGGCGAAAACGGACGCAACCTGAACGTCCACTTCGACGAAAAGGCGGCCTCCGGCGACACCGGTTTCTCGGTCTCCTGGAGTTTCGCGGATGAGGCGCGGGCAAAGGCATTCGGCTTGGCCTTGAACCCCTCATCCTCCACGCCCCGCGTGTGCGGATTCAGCGGAGGGACCACGCCTTTCGATTCCGTGTTCCCAGTGGTCTGCGCCGCCCGCATGGGCGCCGTGCGCCTCAAAAAGACCTTCTACGTGAAAATCCAGGACCTGACCCCCGCATCCATCGGTATCAAGTACGTCAAGGAAAACCGGTTGCTCGAGGAGGACGGAGCCGCCTTGCCGCTTTCGAACAGGAGCCCATCCGGATACGCTTTCTCAGCCTTTGCGAAGACCGCCGAGGGACGCGTTTATAATATTGCGCCGGCCTGGACGCTCGGACTCGACACGGCGGCCGGTACCTTGAGCCAATTGGGGGTGTTCATCCCCGATTCCGTGGTGGCCCGCAGCGCGGCAATGCGGATCAATGATACCCTCCAGGTCGCCACGAATAATGCCGGAACCCCTCTTTACGCAGCGTTCACCTCCGTGGCCAATCTGGCGACCTTCGCCCAGGTGGTACCGGCCTCCAATGGGCATTCGGTAGTGACAAACGGGGAAGGCACTTTTCTGGACTTCAACCTTGCGGGTCTGAGCAAGGCCTTTACGGTCAGCGTGAAAAAGCCCAAGGTCAGCGGACTACTCAGGTCTTCGCCGCAAGAGGAAGTGGTGGGGGATATCCTGGATATCGAACTCAGTGAAAGCCAACCCTTCAAGGCGGATAGCGGCGCGACCTTGTCCATGCCGGTGACCCAGAGCATCGCCCAGCGCCGCACCGTGTTCCTGGGACATTGGAGCTCGTCACGTTTGACCTGGGAAAAAGTGGATAGCGCCGTTGGAGGCCGGGAAGCCCATACCGCCGTCGGGGGAAAGGTGTTCAACTTTTCCAAATATGCGGTCATCATGGGTAGTCTGCCATTGGGGGCGTATGATTTCATCGTCACTCCCAACCCTTTCACATCGCAGGATCCTTGGGGTCTCCAATTGGGGTACAAGGTTTCTTCGGACGTTTCCAGCCAGGTCGGGGTCCGAGTTGAGGTCTATAACATGATGGGCGACAAGGTCTACGAAAGCCAGGAAACCCAATTGAGCAAAGGCGACCTGATCCAGCCGGGAACCAAAAAGGCCGGAGTCAATTCCGGGGATCGCCGGACGGCCCTGGGACCATTCGTCTGGGACGGCCACGATAAGAACGGGGTGGCCTGCCGTAACGGCCGATACCTGCTGAAGCTGATCGTCAAGGATGGCCAGGGTAGCAGGCAATACCTCAAGAAGGTGGTGATGTTGAAATGAACAACGCGATGCGAACCCTCTTGGGAGCGGGAGCGATTGTGTCGGCCCTGTCGACGGCACGGGCCCTCGAAGTGTCGGGCAGCCCGGGCGCCTTCGCGCCCATATCGATCGGGGCCAGGGGAACCGCTTTGGGAGGAGCCCAGACCGCCGCCCCGGCGGGGGTGGAAGCCATCCTGTACAATCCCGCCGCCATGACCGCCACCCGCGACTGGACCGGTGGTTACTACTACTCGAACATGTACGCCCTGGTACCTTTCCATTTCACTTCCGGAACCTTTCGTCTCAAGGGACAGCCGTATGTCCTCGGCGCCGCCTGGCTTCAGAACGGGGACGATGTCTATTCCGAGAACGAAGTCCTGTTGGGAGGTGCTTTCGAACGCGGCTGGGTCCACCTGGGAGCCACCTATAAATTGCGCTTCGCCGGAACCGGAGGGGGAGGCAGTGAGTTCCGCGATCCGGAAACCGGCCTTGGCCACCAAGTCAAAGGCACCGCATTGGGACTGCTGGGTTTCGACATCGGAGCCACGGTGGCGCCTTTCGGACCCAAGTACGTGGTGGGCGTGACCATGAAGGATCTTCTTTCCCGGATTTCCTGGGACACGGACAATGAGGCGGGCACCGCCCTTGGCCGGTATGCCGAATATGTCCCGGTGACCTTGCGCTACGGCTTCCTGTTTGATCCCGATCCCTTCCTGGATCTGGTCGTCGACTTCGTGCCCTCGCTTTACCATGACGGCCTGACCAAGCTGTCCTCGGGAATCGAAGTTGTTCCCTTCGAATTGCTTCCGGATTCATGGGCTAAGCCCTATCTCCACGACATGCTCGCCGGCCGGATTGGGTATGCTCGCAATATGTTCACCAACCAAGCTTCCCATCGACTTTCCCTGGGCGGAGGCCTGGCCTATGGATACCTGGGGATGCGCCTGTCCGTGGACATGGCCTATGAATGGGTTTATAACTTCAAAGACCACAACAACGTGCGCATCGGATTCAATCTGAGCCGTTGAAGCGGACCACGGGAAACGTTTTTTCCGCAGTGGCGCTCAGATACCCATGCGGAGGCCGAAGAGATAATGACGATCCTCGAGCTGGCCGACATATAGGCCCGCCTCTTCCGCCCAGGACGTAAACTCCATTTGCATGAAGAACAGGTTGGCGACCAGACCGTAGGTGGGGTAACCCGCTTTGAAGCCACCGCGCACCTGGGCCAGCGAGAGATTCATCTCGGCCCCCATGTTCACCTTGCCCAAAAAAGACTTATCGGCCATCACGTCCTGGATGTCCAGGGCGAAGTTGACATAGCGCAGCATCCCCTGTTTCCGCAGCACGGCCGGCAGATAGGCCAGGCCGATGCTGTAGGTCATGGGTACGCGGTCGTCGTCCATGGTCAGGAACATATTGTAAACCACGGCCCCAACGCGCAATTCCGTGGGCACGATATCGTAAAGCACACCCGCCGTCACTCCGAAGCCGAAACCGGGCCGGTAGATCCTTTCCTTCTCACTGTCGATGCGCGCTTGGAGGGTATCGGACGCCGTCGCATATTCCTGGATGGAAATGGATTGTTCGAAGGTGCTGTAGGTCGCCACGGTGGGGGATACGCCGATGGAAAGCCCCGGGAAGGGTTGTATCGCACCGGCCACCTTGGCCACCAGATCCGTTCGCACCCTGGCCGCAGCTGAAGGGACGTAGATGCCTTTGTCGAGCATGAAGCGCCCTTGCGATCCCAGGAACCAGGCGGCGCCCACTCCCAAGGGAAAGTCCGGATCGGTGCTGCGGGCGGCGAAATGCATTTCGGGAAGGGTGCCCAGGCCGATTTGCCGGCGATCGAAGATCATGATGTCGTCCACCAGGGTATTGTCTGCTGACATGCTGTCAAGACTGGAGAAGCTATTGATGTGGGAGCCGGCTAGGTTGAGGGCGTCTCCGGCGGTGCCGAACAGGTCCCCCAGATCGAACTTCAGGGATACCCCTGCGTCCAGGGGGGTATTCAACCGCGCCAGACCGGCGGGATTGTAATAAATGCCGCTGTAGTCGTCGGACAAGGCCACGAATGCGTCGCCCATTCCCAAGGCGCGTCCGCTCAAGTATTGGGGGCCGCGCACGCACCAGGCTGAGACCACGGATAGAAGTAAGGTGCCGACGGCATATGCGCTTCTCATCATTTGCCCCGCTTGAAGCCGGTTACCGCGCCCTTGCACAAATCGAAGGTGGAAACCGTGTCGATACGTTCGGGTGTGGACGTGGAGTCCAGGACCACGAACACCTTGCGGCGGCTGTCCACGGATCCGGAACCGCTATTGGCCCAATAGATTTCCCCTTTACGACCGGGGTTCATCAGCAATTGCAAGGCTTCGAATGATTTCAGGTATCGAAAATGGAACGCGGATTCGTCGCTCTCCCCGTCCGCCGCGTCCGACTTCCCGTCCAGGTCGTTGTCCGCGTTGTCCTTGTCGGCGTAGAAATTGACGTTGCCGACGGTGTCGGGGGCTCCGCGTGAATCCTCGTCCGTCTTGCCGTCCCCGTCGTTGTCGATGCCGTCCAGCAACTCCTCATCAATGCATCCGTCCCCATCATTGTCGGTCTTGTCGAACACCTTGTAGATGACCACGGTGGAACCGGCGTCCTGGATGAATTTTTTGACTTGGGTGATGGCTGAGTCGCCCACCCCTTCCTTCCCCGGGCCGGCCAATTTTTCCTTAAGCTTCTGGCAATTGGTATCGGCGGGTGCGCAGGAGGTGGTATCGGCCTTTCCTAGAGCCCCGTTCAGGAAGAGATCGATGGCCTTGTCGCTTTTGGCCAGTAACTCCTGGGATTTTTCCAGGAGACCGTTGAGAGCCGTGATCTTGGCCGTGTCATTCTTTAGATCCGCAATGTTCGCCATGATACTGTCGGGATTCAGCTTGGTGGGATCCGAAAAGTCTATGATGCCGTTCAGGATGTTGTCCTTGGCGTTTATACGCCCGTCCCCATTGAAATCGGCCAGGGAAAGCACCGCTTCGATGGCAGAAGCCAAGGCGTAGTCGGCGGAAAACTGCCGGGTCGGAATCTTGCGATCGCTTTTGCCGATCCGGTCGCGATCCACCAGGAGCCCGAGGTATAAGTTGATTCCGCGATTGGCGACGAAAATCTTGTCCTTGACCGAATCGGGTTCGCTCAGGAAAGGAATGCTTTTGCCGTCATTTTTCTGGAAGGACTGCATGAGTTGGAACATGTTGATATGCTGGTTAAGCAGCACGCATTTGGCGGCGCCGTAATAGGCTTCCGATTTTGAGGAGTCCTTGGCGATCGCGGCCGTGAATTCCCCCAGGGCTTCCGGGTACTTGGCCTTTTGCAGCAGGATTTGGCCTTCCAGAATGTGCTCGTCGGCCGTTTCGGCATCGATGCCTATGGCGTCCCTGAAGATGTTGCAGCCGACCAAAAACACCGCCAGGCCGGCCAAGGCCGGGAGTCCGATCCGGATTCGTTTCATGAAGGATATTTTATCACGCCCACCAAACCGGGGCAATAACGAATTCCGTCAGCCGGCCTTGACCATCCGATGGACCGTGTAGCCTTGGTCGCGGGCGATGATGCCGGATTCCGGGAAGAGTTTGCGGGCTTGATTGGAGTAATCGAGAAATTGGTTGGCGACAAGGTACGCCACGCCATGGGGATTGAGGAGCCTGGAAAGCGTTTCTAGAATCCTTCCGGGCAGGGAATAATCCGTGTCCCCGTCCTTATGGAAGGGCGGATTGGTCAGGATCAAATCGAATCCGCCCTCTGCGCCCGCGGCCAAGTCCGTACAGAGGGTTTTTCCGGGCATGCCTTGGAGGGCGAAATTGCGCGCCGCGCAGGCCGTGGCAATGGCGCTGGTGTCGGTCGCCAAGACTTCCTTGGCTCCAAGTTTGAATGCGGCCAGGGAAAGCGCTCCGCTGCCACATCCCAGATCCAGGACGGATTTTCCCTCGCAGGTGGGAAGATGCTTGGCCAGCAGGGCGGTGCCGGGATCGGTGGAACGATAGGCAAAAATTCCGGGTTTGGTCAGGTATTCCACTTTTCCGCCTCCGGAAAAATTGAGATCCAATCTTACCGGTTCGAAATAGTGAGGTTCCTCGACGCCCTCGCCCGGCAATTCCGTTTCCTTCCTGAACCTCAATAAACGGCACGAAGACTTTACTTTAAGCAATTCGATGGACCCGAAATAAGCCTCGCCGCGTTTGGCGAAGCTCTTGATCCCTTCCTGGTTGTGTCCCGCGACAATTAGGCATCCCCCCGGTTTGAGAAGGTGGAAGGATTCCATCAGCGCCGCGTTGACCTGGGCGGTCCCTCGTCCCAGGCGGAAGGCGATCAAATCGAAATGTCCCTTCGGAAAACGGAGGTCCGATAGGAAGGTTTCCACAGCGGCTTCCGGACCCGGGGCAACGGGACGTTCGGCGCAGGGAAGGTCTGCCAGAACGCAGCGCACGTTTCCCAAGCCAAGATCACGCGCCATGGCCTGCGCGGCTATATGTTGCGGATGGTAGGCGTTGTGGCAGACCACCTCACCGAAGCGCGGGGCCAAGACGGCGGCCAGGCCTCCCTCTCCGGCGAGGATGAGCAGCGCACGCTCGCCACTTTCCTCGGGTGCCGATTCCAAAAGCCGCAGGGAGGGGTCCATATCCTTGTTCGCCATCGCCTAGCTCTCCACGTATCCGAGCGAGGCGAGTTCCGCCTTTTCCAGCCAGCGCCAGGTTCCCGGCGCTAGGCCTTCCCCCAACCGCACCTGTCCGATGGAGATGCGATGGATCGATTCCACGCGGTTGCCCACGGCCGCGAACATCCTCTTCACTTGGTGATATTTGCCTTCTTGCACGGTCAAATCGCATAACCTTTCTTCCAGGGGCTCGATGGCCGCGGGTAATGTCTTGCCGTCCTCGCCGCGTAGATCGACACCGGCCTTCAATTGATCCATTTGCGTCTGGGAAATCGGATGCTTGGTTCCCACTCGGTAGGTCTTTGGCACATGTTTGCGGGGTGAGGTGAGGAGATGGTTGAACGTCCCCGAATCCGTAAGCAGCAGCAGTCCGGTGGTATCGGCATCCAGCCGTCCCACCGCTTCCAGGCCCCGGTTCAGGAACGGCCCGGGAAAGAATGAGAATACACTGCGGTGATGGGAGGGAGTATGGCTGCATTCCGTTCCCGCCGGCTTATTGAAGGCAAGGTAGAGCCCGGAGCGAAAGGGCAGCTCCAGGGCGCCGGTGCGGAAATGGAGGCCTTCGGGATCGATCTGTTTCTCAGGATCCTCCGCCACGGTCCAAATGAACCCAGTGCCGTCCGAGCGGCCCAGTTCCAGCCCGCCGTTTTGGATCAGTTTCTGGCAATCCTTGCGGGAGCCCAATCCTTGGTCGGCCAGCATTGACGCCAGGGTGTCCTTGCGCTTAACCATCTTCTGGTACCTTGGTCCTTTCCAAGATCAAGAGCACGCGGTCCTGGGTCGTATTGGGAATGCGATACGCGTGGTTGCGCACTACTTTGTATTCATCGCTGTGGAAAACAGCCATCTCCTCGACCGCCTTGGGTCCCTTCATGAAGATGGCCTTGCCGCCCACGGGAAGACAGCTTCCGAAGCGGGGGAGGGTATGTTCCACGGACTCGAAGGCACGCGTGATGGCGGCCTCGAACGGCTGGGTAAGGCTGCGCGATGTGACCTTGTGCCCGAATACGGAAATGTCCTTGAGCCCCAGTTCCCGGATGACCATTTCCAGGAACTGCACGCGGCGCGGGCGCGGTTCCGCAAGAACGATGGTCGTGGAAGGGGACATGAGCTTGAGCATGATGCCCGGAAATCCCGCCCCGGTTCCCACGTCGACCATGGGAGAGGGCCATTTGCCCTTCATCAACCCATGCAGGATCATGCAATCGGCATAATGCCGTTGGGCGATGGTCTCGAAGCCAATCAGGCGCGTGAGATCCTGGTCGTGATTGTTTTCTCGGAGTAATTGGTGATACGCCCAAAGATGGTCCAGGGTCTGGGGTTGCAGGTGGACGCCGTAGCGGGCCATCAATTGGCCCAGGGCCGGCTTGGAAGGCTGAATAGGTGGCGACTGGCCTTGGGGCGGGAACCGTTTCCCCCGTATCGGCTTGCCCGTGAATCCGCCTCCCCGGGGAATGTTGCCGGCCTGCCCTTGGGGCGCATTCCTTCCGGCGTGACCGTTGCCCACATATTCCGGCCTACCAGCGCCTACACCCTTGGACGTAGGCTTGGCTCCAGGTCCCTGACCGGTGGAGTGCGGACCGCCCGGACCCGGACCTGCCGAGCCCCGTCCGGTTGGTTTACGAGGTCTCATGTTTTCTCCCGGGATACGTTTGGTGATTCGCCAGCCCCCGGGGCACCACCCGTCGGAACATTGGTTTCATAGCCGAAAAGGGTTCCGGAAAGCTCCAGCAAGGTGAGCATGTGTTGCCGGTAACGCGCGCGGAACTGGGTGGACGCGCTCTGTCCCAGGCGTTCCTCGAACCCCATGCGCTTGGCGAGCTTCTCCAATTCTTCCGGGGAGGCGGGCAGTTCATGGCGCTGCTGCAATCCCTGTAGTTGCAGAACGTGCTCGATGCGTCTCAGGAACACGTAGCTCTTGGAAAGCAGGTCGTGGTAATTGTGGCTGAGCAGGTGGTAGCGATACAGACGCCCCATGACCGATAAGGTATTGCCCGAAATCAATTCCGGAAGCGATTGCCCATGCAGGATTTGCAGGTATTGCACGTAGAATTCGATGGTGCGGATGCCGCCAGGTCCCAGTTTCACTTCCGTGGAGAGACGATCCTCCTGCCTGAGTTTTTCCAGTCCCATCTGCCTGACCTTCCGCATGCTGCTTTCGATCTTCTCCCGGTTGGAGGGAGACACGGCGATGGATTGCACCTTGCGGACCACGTCTCGGCCCATCTCCAGGTTTCCCGCCACCGGCCTGGCCTTGAGCCACGCCTGCAACTCCCATCCCGAGGCTTCGTTCCGGAAATAGGCGTCGTAATGGTTGAGGGACGCGATCAAGGGGCCCTGGCCTCCATAGGGCCGCAATTGGGTGTCTACGCGGAACATCTTTCCATGGGTACCGGGCTGGCTCAATCCGGAAATGAAGAGGCGGGCCCAGGTTTCCAGGATTTCCTGTTCCTCTTTGGGGACCTTGTCCGGATCGAATACGAACACGATGTCGATATCGGAGCTGTAGTTGAGTTCGTTTCCACCCAGCTTCCCCAAGGCGATCACCGATACGGCGTCCCGCAGGGCAAGGGTTTCCGCCGCGGCCATGGACAATCCGTACACCGCTTCGACTAACGCGTTGGAAAGGCTGCTGATTTCCGCCGTGATCCGATGCAGGTGTTCGCCGAGCCAGATATCGCGCAGGCCGATGCGCAGGTATTCCCGATTGCGGTAGCGGCGCAGGGCTTCCACTGCGGCTTCGTAATCCCCGCCGGGGGTCAATTCGATGATGTCCCTTTGGAATTCCGGCAATAGCTTGGGTTTTTCCAGGGCGCTCGCATCGCCCAGGGCTATCAGGTACTCCGGCTGCCGGATGAGAATGTTTGCCAGGTAATCGCTGTGCCCGAACGCCTTGATGAGGATTTCATTCAGGTAGGGATGGTTGAGCAATTGGCGCACGAAATAATCCGGATCGGGAACCGCTTCAAGATATTGGCCAAGATGGCGGAGCACCGCTTCCGTGTCCGGGCTGGCGCGAAGCTTTGGAGCGGCCACCACCAGGGCGGCGCACAGGATTCCCTTTTCCCGAACAAGCTCCAACATCGATTTTACCAGATCGGCGGCCAGGGCGGTATTCCCGGCTCCCAAGCGTTCCACCGCCTCCATCATCTTTTCCCTGGAGGCCTCGGGGTCGAGGAACGCGGCCGTGATGGAAATTTCCACTTCCAATCCATTGCCGTTTTCCGGCTCGGTGCCTTCTCCGGCCCCGTTCGTCGGTTCGAGAAAGCGATTGGCGAAAATAGCGTGCACGTCCCTCAAAACATGCTTGAGATCCCAATCGAGTTGGGCGTCCGGCTCGAAGCGCGTTGTGGGAAGGTAACCCATACGCTTCGCAAGGTACAGGAAACCGTCCGAGCCGCGCGGCGGCACGATGAGGTCGCGCGAATGGCCGCGCACCATGCGCAGAGCGTTGATTAAGCGCCTTAGAAACGCATACCCCCGGTACAATTTTTCGAACTCGGAGGGATCGAGAATGCCCTCTTCCAGAAGCGCTTCCATGGCGGTTTCGGTGTTGGGTTCGCGAAGGATTGCAAGTCGTCGTCCATGGCGCAGTTGCAGGAATTGAGTGGCGTATTCCACCTCGACCAGGCCGCCGGGAGAGAATTTGGCGTTGATGCCCCGGCTTCCCTTCAGGTCGATCTGCTTTTCCCTCAAGGTCAGGGTATGGCCGATATCCACCGGGGTGGCGCCGAATACAAGCGAATCCCGGGCGTCCATGACCTGTTCCGAGAATTCCCGGCCTCCGGTGATGGGGCGAAGCTTGATCAAGGCCTGGCGTTCGTATTCAAGGGCGCCGCCGTCCTGGCCATAATATTCCTGCCACCTTTCCAGTTGGGACGCCAGCGGTCCGCTGTCTCCATGGGGACGCAGCCGCAGGTCGAGTTCGAAAATCCCTTCCGTCCTGGTCGCGATGATTTTCCGCATTTCCCGGACCAGGCGGGAGAAAAATTCCGCATTGCTCAGGGATTCCGGACCCCCCGCAGTGTCGCCGATGCCGCCGTACACCAATTGCACTTCCAGGTCGGAAGCGTATCCTAGCTCCCGGCCGCCCAGCTTTCCCTGGGCGAACAGTCCGTAAGGGCAGGGCGATTCCCCCATGCGCGGTTCGCCATGGTCGAGGACAAGGCCGCCAAATGCTAGGCCCAAGGCCGCGGTCAAGGTCACCTCGGCGACATGGGTGATTTCGGTAGAAAATTCCTGCAGGGTCTTATGGGGATAGATAAGGTGGACCACCTCGAGCCGGAACAGCTGGAAATCCTTGAACCGGTTGAGGGCTGCCTCTTTGCCCGCACGGGTCGCCTCCTTGTCCATCGATTCGCGGAGCATGGACTCCAATTCCCTTCGGGTGGCCGGCCTCTTTTCGTCGTCCAGCCGGCGTAACAGGCTTGTTACATTGGCCAGGGGAAGTTTCGTCATCTCTTCCCACAGGTAGGCGCCGGTCCCCAGGATCTTGGCCAGGGTGGACAAGAAAGTGAAATCCTCGTAGGCGGGTAGATCCGGCCTTCCGCCGGTCTGTTCGACCAAGGCGTCGATGAAATCGTTGAAGGCCTGCACAGCCGCAGGATAATCCGTGGCCTGGGGCAGGGTAGACATGAATCGTTCCATTAGGACGATGGCGACCTTCAAGCGCTCCAGAGTGCGGGTATCCGTGACCGGCTTCCCTAAAGAATCGGTAATGTGGATGCGATCCTCGAACGTCCGCCCATCGGATTTGGTGATGAGTTTCTGGATGGAGATGCCCTGAAGCGCCAGGGCATTGCTCAGGGAGAACAGCAGGGCCCGGCGATCGGTTCCGCGCACCGTGAGGATGGCATGGTGATCGTCCGTGTCCGCCTGGATCTCCAAAGGCAACCGGGATTCCGGAGCTTTTCCTGTGAGGGCGGTATGTGTCGTGGGGTTCAAATCGGCACCTTCGGGGCGGGCGGCGCGATCTGCTTCGTCTTTGCGGCTCAGGTAGGCGCCGATGCGACGGTAGAGATCCACCCGCAGTTCCTGGGTCTTGCGCGCGCGGAGCAGTTCGATCAGCCGCCCCAGGTCGGCGAGCAGGCCGCCCTGGAAGCCCTGGGTGAGGATGCCGGACACGGGATGTTCCAGGACTAGGTAGTCGATTATTTTGCCCTTGGACGGTGCGGCCTTGTCGCTGTGGCCCTGACCGTGGGACTTCTCCTCCGGGGATTCGGAACCGTAGCTGAACACCTTTCCCAGGCGGATGTCGAAGTCGTAACTGGCGAGCAGCCCGGAAAGGGTAGCGAAAAATCCCGGAAGGTCTTCGCCGATGACGGTGAAGCCCCAGCTGCGTTCGGACAACGGGGTGAATTCGAACCAAAAGGGTGCGGATGGGGTCAAGGAAGCGATCCGGGCCAAGTGATTTTCGATTTCCGCGGGGGTGAACTCGTTAAAGTAGTCCGAATCCAGACGGGACAAGTGGTCTTCAACCACCTTGGGCGGAAATCCAGAGGCGTTCTGTAGGATAAGGGCTTTTTTGTCGGAGGGAGTCAGATGCTCCATGCACCATTAAAATAGCAACAAAAAAAGGACTCCCGTCGCCAGGAGCCCTCAAATAAGCGATTCAATCGGCCCTATCGGCCGACGGACTTATCCGTGATAATACAGCTCGAACTCGTATGGGTTCGGGCGGAGCTTCATGGGTTCGATTTCGGCGGTCTTCTTGTAGGAAAGGTAGGCGTCGACCATGTCGGCGTCGAATACGTCGCCGGCCAGGAGCCATTCCTTGTCTTTTTCGAACTCTTCACAAGCCTCTTCAAGGTTTTTGCAGGTCGAGGGGATGGTCTTCAGTTCTTCCGGGGGCAGCTCATAGATGTTTTTATTCATCGGAGCGCCAGGATCGATCTGCTTCTTGATACCGTCGATCATCGCCATGAGCATGGCGGCGAACGTCAGGTACGGGGAACCGGAGCTGTCGGGGCAACGGAACTCGAACCGGCGGGCCTTGTCGCCCTGGACGTGCGGGATGCGCACGGACGCGGAGCGGTTGGTGGCCGAGTAGGCCAGGTTCACGGGAGCTTCGTAGCCCGGAACCAGGCGGCGGTAGCTGTTCACGGATGAGTTCGAGAAGATCTGGATGGAACGTCCGTGCTTCAGGATTCCGCCGATACCCCACATGGCCTGCTTGCTCAGGTTGGCATACCCGTCGCCGGCGAAAAGGTTTTTGCCTTCCTTCCAGATCGAGGTGTGCACGTGCATGCCGGAACCGTTGTCGCCCCACATGGGCTTGGGCATGAAGGTCGCCGTCTTGCCGTACTTGGCGGCGGTGTTCTTCACGGCGTACTTTAGCTTATGCACCTGATCGCCCGCGAGGACGGCGGTGTTGAACTGGATGCCGATTTCACACTGGCCGGTAGCGACTTCATGATGATGGATTTCCGGAACCATGCCCATTTTGGCAAGGTTCAGGACCATCTCGCTGCGCATGTCCATGAGGGTGTCCTGCGGGGCTGCGGGAGCGTATCCGCCCTTGAAGCCGATTTTGTGGCCGAGACCGCCCTCGGCGCCGCTGGTCCAGGGACCTTCGCTGGTCTCGATGACGTACATGGCCTGACGGGGATCGCTGTTATACCGCATGCCGTCGAAGACGAAGAATTCGGGCTCCGGTCCCATGAAGGCGAGGTCGCCGATGCCGGTGCTCTTCAGGTAGGCGAGAGCCTTGCCTACGACCGAACGCGCATCGCGATTGTAGGGCTGACCCGTGCGGGGTTCGATGATGTCGCAGAAGATTCCCATGGTGGGAATGGTGCGGAACGGATCCAGAAAGGCGGAAACGGGGTCCGGCTTCATGATCATGTCCGAAGCCTCGATACCCTTCCAGCCACGGATGGACGAGCCGTCAAAGGCCATCCCTTCCTTGAACATGGCATCATTCAGCCGGCTAACCGGAAAGGTGAAATGGTGCAGCTGTCCAAACATATCTCCGAATAACAGGTCCACGAATTGGACGCCATTGTCTTTGGCCAGTTTCATGACTTCGGCTGGGGTCATATCGTCTTGTCTTTCTCCTGAAATGTTTGATTAGGCCTTGAAAGGCCCAGTCTTTTAAAAAATGACTTGGGGAAAGTAGAAAAAAGTTCGGAGGGTTTTAAATGCGACATCAGGTGACAATACCAAACCAAAGTTAACAATTGGCCGATGTTGTCATTGTTTGTCCTTCAAAAACCCCCATTGCGCCTTGATCCAAATTGAATTTGTTAAACCCAATTTCAATCGGTAGGAGCGATAAACTTTGATTTCCCTTCCAATCACGGGTTTCGGCATACCATTCCAAGCACCGCAATTTGCCAAGACCCCAATTGTACCTGGGGCATAATCCCAAACAGAGCTAATGGTGTGCCAAGAGACCACGCTGGGTTGATTCTTCATAGAGGTTAGGATACTAACCCCTTAACCCTGCTTTATTTGAAATCCTGAAACAGCTTACTGGCCTGCGGTTCCCGCTGTTTGGTGTATTTCCCTTTATAATAGGTGATTTCCCCTTCCGGCATCATGAAATAGACTTGGCCGATGCGGACATTGGGGTAGACCCGGATGGCGTGGACCACCTCGATTTCCAGGGTCCAGGTGGGGAACTGGCAGAGGGCTTTTCCGTTTTCGTCGGGAAGATAGCCCCAGCCCACATCGCCGAAGCCCGCCGTGATATGGGTATTGATCCCCAATCGGCCGATAGAACTCCGGCCCTCGAACATGGGTACGAATCGGTTGCTGGTGGCGGTTTCATTGCTGCAACCCAGGTACAATAAGCCCGGTTCCAACACCATGCCCTCTTCGGGTATGGTCAGCGAGCGGGTGGGGTTTTCCTTCTTCATGTCCAGTACGGCGCCTGGGGGAAGATCATATACCAGCAATTTGGGGTTGAGGCAGACATCGTAGGAGTTTGGGCCCAGGTTGGAGGGCACAAACGGCGCGATATGGATGGTGCCCAATTCCATCTGTTTCAAGATTTCCTTGCCCGTAAGAACCATGCGCCCGCTCTCCGTTTTGTCCGTTTGGGAAAAAGGTATAAAATTGCCTTGGGGTGGAATCGCACCCGGGACTTTGCCCGCGATGCGATTGCTTTTAACTTGTGGACATGAAACCGGCGGTATTACTGTTCCTGTTCGCATCGGCCTTGGCCGGTTGGCAAGGAGAAGCGGCCGGGAGCGGGTGCCAGTACCTTGAGCTCAGGGCGCCGGGAGAAGCACGCGGAGGTGGAGATATCCGGGAGGTGCCGCTTTACCTTGCCTATCCCGATACGGTGGGGAAGATATCGGTCCGGGCCTACTTGGAAGCCTCACCTTCCAAGGCCGACTCCATGGTCCGACCGTCCGATTGGCAGGTAAAGACTTTGTTGGCATCCGAAAGACGCATGCTGGCGGCCTTGCGGAACCTCCTTTCAGGTCGCGTCAGGGAGGCCGGCGAGGAGATGGCCGCCATCGCCTCCAACGCGCCGCCGCACTTGCGGTCCGGCCTGCGCGTGGATCGGGCCTTGATCCTGTTTCTGGCCGGGTTTCCCGTCGATGCTGAAAAGGAATGGCGGGCCGTTCTCAGGGCTGGCACGGACTGCGAAGAAGTGGCCTGGCGCAATCTGTATTCCCTGTATCTGGGCCGCAAGGATTTCGCCCGCGCTCATGGTTTGGTCGATGAGGTGCTCAAGGGAGACCCCAAAAATAAATGGGCCAACGCCGCCAAGGGTTATCTGTTGCGGATGCTCATGGCCGGGGATGATTGGGAATCGTTTCTCCGGCAGAAATCCACCTGGAAGGATTCCCTCTTCGAGATCCAGATCGCCTACGGAAAATTCCTAAAGGATCAAGGTCAATGGGAGGAGGCCCGGAAGTATTACAGCCGGGGACTGGAGGGCGCCCCCAGGAACGGGCAGGCCTGGCTTGAGTTGGCGGATGTCCAGTATCGCCTCGGGTATTTCGTTTTCGCCGAAACCTGCCTGCGGAAGGCCTTCGTCGCGGGAATCAACGATCCGTATGTCTTTGAATTGTATGGGCTGGTCCTTGCGGGCTTGAGCACGTATGCGGCTTCCGGCAGGGCCATGCGGGAGTTGGGATTCGGATGGGACGCGGAATGGGCGGCGAGATGCTGGAGAATGGCGGAGCGGATCCTGGAAGACGGGTTTCCCCACGACCTCCACAGCCGCAGCATGGCCCAGCTTCTCTATCACTTATACTGCCATAACGGTAGGATTGAAGCTGCAAAGAATCTCCGAGAGGGATTCTGGTTCCATTTCATCGGACCCGCTCTTCCCAAAAAGCCGCGCCTTGGCAGCGGGTCATCCGGTCCAGCGCTTGGCCTTAGGATACCCCTGGGGTATGTCAGCCATCCGTTGGTCGCCATGGCCTCGACGACCGATTTTTTCGAACCCTTTTAGGACCTTTTTAGTAGCTTTTGCCGTCTATCGGCTCCCGAATCCAAAATGTTCGTGACCCATTCCGAATAGTGTGATCCCGGACACGGAATCAACCGCCGATAAAAGACATTTTTGCCTAGGCTACAGGGTACAGGGAGGCATGATTTGGGTACTACAAGGCGATTCCTGATATTCTCGGCCCTGATGGCGGGTCTCGCCGTCAACGCTAAGGCCCGGGCGATGATCAACTCATGTCCGGAGGCGAAGGCAAGCCCCAATCCCGGTACCTTGTTGGTCCAGACCCCCGCCCTCAGATACACCGTCACGAATTTCGATCCGAGTTGGTTCGATACCGACAATCCTGAAAACGCTCCCACTCTCTTCCTGCTAACCATCGCACCGGAATTGAAACCTCTGGCGGGCAAGTTGAGGTTGCGGGTACAGATTGTCGCCGACACCTCCCTGGGGCGCAATCTCAATCCGCTAATCGGCTTCGACCGCATTTCCGCGCCTCTCGATGAAACGAAAATCGGCGTCACCCTGCGTTCGAACGATGTCTTTGAATTATCCTGGATCGGAGGCCTCAATTTCCAGAACAGCGCCCTTTATGATCTTATCCTGGAAAAGCGCGTGGCGCCCGAAATGAACCTGATTTTCAAGTTCAACCTCACCTGCGAGGATGACCCAAACTCGTTCTACAGCGTCGCCACCGCGCCTATCCAGATTCTGGACCCGAACGATCTGGATAACAAGGGGATCGGGCGACTTCGTCAGGTGAAGATGATCCAGGCCGTCTACCCGGGCACCAAAATCACCAACCAGACCCCGGTCGCGATTTATACCGTGACCCCCATTTTCAAGGTCGCCTCGGAACTGTTCAATACCAAGGTGTACGAATATCCCCCCGGAGAGGCGCGGATCGAAATCTTCCTGTGGGAGCTACCGACGGGCACTAATCCCAGAGACGTCATGGACGGGCTGGAATTTGCCAAGTTCGGTCTCTTCAACACCCCTGCCCAGAGCATCGAGACCCCTACGCCCTATCCTCCCAATCTACCGCGACTGGAGCCGGGCATGACCTACGTCTGGCGGGCGCGAGCCGTCCTGCGTGGACCCACTTCAGATTACCTCTATTCGGATCCCTTGTACTTCAAGGTGGACGAGCGCTTGGAAGGCGGTTCCTCCGTGCCGGCCTCGGAAATCAGCGATATCAAGTCCCTGGAACAGCAGATCAAATATGGAGATGATTATTCCAAACGGGTGATGGCCGCCCTGAAGATAATCCTGGGGGACAATTTCGAAATCTTCGACCTGTCCCGGGCGGGAAAGATCCCGGCCAAAGGCCAGATACGACTCAATGGGCATCCTTACTCCCTTGAAGAGCTGGAACGGCTCGCCAGGGAATTCCACCAAAGCCGCCATTCGGTGACACGTCTGAGGTTCCAGTGATTCGCCAAATCCATTCCGCGATCCTTCTCCTGACGGTCCTGGCCGCCGCATCCTTCGGCGCGACCCCTGGACTTGGAGTAGTGAAATACGCCAAGGGTAACCTGAAGGTTACCCTGGCCGATTCCTTGCGAAAGGATCTGATTCCTTCCTCCCTTGTGTCGGGGGGATCGAAAATCGAATCGGGCGACGACGGGAAAGCCGTCATCCGGCTACTCCCCGACCAGGCCTTCATGGAGGTCCGGCCCAAGTCGACGTTCACCATCAAGCGGGTGAAAACGAAGGACAAGCGCGTCCGCCGTGTCGTTCTGGACGTGGGCGAAGTCGTCTTCGGATTGAAAAAGAAAAGTGAACCCGTGCAATGCGAAAACCTTCATACCCAGGCCACCGTACTTTCGGGAAAATTCTCCTGCCGGTCCGATGAAAAGGGGGTGGGGGTCTTCCTCGTCCAGGACGGAGAGATGACCATCTACAATCGCCCCAAGGATTTGACCGCCGTGGTGCGCAGCGGCCAGAAGGCCGTGTCGGATCTGAACGGCATCAAGGTATCCGATGCCACCGATTCGGAATTGGAGCAGGTGGGTTTCCGCCAGAACACCGTGGAAGTGGACTTCCTCAATCCCCAGACCGAAGAATTCACGACCTTGGAAGTGGAATATGAAACCAACTTTTAACGCGCAGCCGCAAGCGATGTTCGCAGGAGGACGCCTCCTGTTCGCAGGAGAAAAATCCCGCTTGAACGGCCCGAAGTTGCTCGCGTTCCTCCTGTTGGTGTGTACGGGCGCGGCATGGGCCCAATCCCCGGCTCCCTCGGCCGCCCCGGTTGCGATTCCGGCCGCAGACCAGAGCGGCGACACCCTAGACACCTCCAACCCGGTCCCTACGGGAATGGATGCCGGCGGCCAGTCCCAGGGGGCCCGAAATGAGACTGATGGGGTCCCGGAACTTCCGGAAGACCCCACCGTGGGTGGATTCATCATCCCCATTGACGGCGATGTATTCTACGAACCCGAGCTACGCGTGCTCTCATCCTTGCCGGGCAAGCCCCCGGCCAGCATGGTTCTGCTGGTGGACGGATATCCGGAGACCAGTCCCCTGTCCGTGGCCGACGGTCTGTTGACTGCCCGGCTCTCGAACTTGAAGGCAGGAGTGCATCAGTTGACCTTGCTTCTGTTCAACGAACGTACGGAAATCATCCAGAAACAGGAAGCCCGATTTTTCATCCGCTTGCCGGAGCCCACCCGCAAGGCCCGGCCCGGAAATTATCGCCAATTCGGACGCGTGGTCGCGAAGGTTGATTGGAAAAACGGAGAAGCCAAGGGGCGCATCCTGTCCCAAAGCGAACTGGAGTTTTCGCCCGGTACGGAAACCATCGTCGCTGGCGAACCGGAAACACCGGTCTCCCAGGAGCTGGAAGGCGTCACCGAGGCTGCGTATAACCTCAAGTACAAGTATGCGGAAGCTTACGGAAAGGTTCTCCTGCGAACCGATGAGGATCGGTTCCGTCAGCCGAGCCATCGTGTTACCGCCAACGTGAAATACGGACCTTGGGCGTCCCTAAAGGCCGGCGATGTCTATCCCCTGTATAATTCCCTTTCCCTAAACGGCACACGGGTGCGCGGCGGCGAAGCGACCATGAACCTGGTCACGGGTGAAAGCCAATGGGGTTCCTTGCGGGTGGTGCGCGGGCAAAGCCGCCGGGAGATTCCTTCCTACCTCGTCAAGTACGATACGGGAAACGGTATGCGTCTCGACACGGTTGCCGGGACGTTCTCCCAGACCCTGTCCGCGCTCCGGATTGGCCTGGGCGGCGGTCCGAAGTTCGACCTGGGGCTCAGCTTGATGAAGGCTTCGGACAATAAAGGTTCAGACGAGCATTTCCGGATGAACACCTTGCTCCGCGGCCAGCGGCCGGCGGAAAACCTGGTGCCCGGTCTGGATCTCCGCATCGGCGTATGGGATGGACGAATCCAGCTGTATAACAACATGGCCATGAGTCTTTATACCCGGGACAAATCCCTGGGTGCCTTCCATCCGGACACCTTCGACGTGGCCTTCAATCCTCAGGATTATGAAAACTGGATCGTTTTCAATGCGACCACCCGGGGATGGCAATACCTCCTGACCAAGAACGGTTTCAGCGGAGTGGATCTCAACGGCTTCATATTGTCAAACAGCGCCATCGAATCCGGGATCGTCTCCTCCTTCCCCTTTCTGGGCGTGGTTTCGGAAACGGAATTGCGCTACTCCCATCTGGGGCTGGAATACCATAGCGAAGGCAATCCCTTCCTCGGCGGTAATCCCGGGGACGGATTCACCCTGATTCAAAAGCTCCTGGTATTGGACAACCGCGTTTCGGTTGGGATGGAATTGGGAAGTTACGCCCAGGATTTGGGCATCGCCTCTCAGACCCAGCGCAACCTCAAGGTGGAGTTACGGTTCACTCCCGGTCCTTACCAGCCCGCCTTCTGGGTGGGCGGGGGACGTTCGAATATCGCGCCCGATGGTGTGTACGCCCATCAGTTCAGCTCCAGTTTCCTAAACTTCAACACCGGCGGTTATCATCAATTCCAATTGCCGGACGCGAAGCTGCATACTACCGTGTTATATGGATACACCCAAAGCGATCTCACCCTGGAGTCGACCGATCCTTCGGATACGCTCCCTGTGTTTCCCACCTCGCAAACCAATATCGTGAACGGCATGTTCCAATACAAAATGCGCAACGTGCAGTTCCTGCCGCGGTTGTCGTACACCTTCTCCCATAATGGCGTGCAATTGCCGACCCACAACGTCACCATGGGCTTCTTACAGCCTTTGCTCGAAAACCGGGTGAAGGTGGATGTTTCCGGGACGGTGGGACAATATCCCGAGTCCAATGAAAAGAACGATCTGAGCCTAGGCGTCCAGGCGAACGTCGAATACGTTCTGGGCCCCAGTCAGACCTTCCGCCTTCGTGAAAGAGTGATCCAATACGGTAAACGCCGCCACATCATGGTGGGCGCTAATTACGAAATGTTCTTCTAGGCGGCTTTGAGTCTCGTCAATCCCCGGCTTCGCCAGGGATTGAACGGGGCCAGGTCGAAGGGCGTTTTTTCCCCGGCCATCAATCGGGACATGCATTGGGCGGCTAAAGGCGCCATGCTGATGCCGCATTTGTAATGTCCGGTGCAGATGGCCCACCCTCGGTCCGCATCCACCCAACCCATCCAGGGCAGGCGATCCCTGGGTCGCGGGCGGAATCCGGACCAACTCTCCAAGCGTTGCCGCGAGATCTCGGGCAGATATTTCCGCAGCCGCGATTCAAGGTAGGCTTCCCCGACTTCATCGAAACCTTCGCTCCAGACCCCGGGTTCCGTGGTGGCTCCCGCCACCAGGCTATTTCCTCGAGGGACCAGGTAGAAGTCGTCGTTGAAGTGGATCATGCCGTCGGTCCCGTGGAATTTTTGGATGCGGGCCAATTGTCCCTTGACCACTACCATGGGCGCGGCAATGCCCAAGGACCCGAGCAAATCGGTGCTCCAGGCACCGGCCGCGATCAGCACCTTGCGCGCCTCCCACTCTTCGTCGTTAAACCGGATGCGCGTGAAGCCGCCGGAATATTCCCATGGAAGGGTGGGGGAGCCGAACCTGAAAACGACCCCGGCGGTTTCGCATGCGAGTCTCAGGGCCACCAACAGATCCCGGTTCTGGACGTATGCCTCGCCGGTAAAGTGGAAAACCTTTACGTTCCCCGCCGGACAGTGGCCCTTCAGGATGTCGGGCAAAGCATCCGTCACCGTGAAATCATGGGAATGCTCGCGCTCCAATTGGCGCTCCTTCGCTGCCATTTTTTCCCGAGCGGCGGGATCGTCCAGATCGAAAACCAGATGGTCGCCGCCGCTATGCAGGGAGACTTCCGCCCCGGGAATGGTGGAAATCCCCGCCAGCCATTCCGGGTATTGCCGGATGGAGCGCACGTAGAATTCGCGGAACGAGGACGCGAAAACCCGGGCATCCCGGGTGACCAGGATGCCGGCGGCCGCGAAGGAGGCTTGGGCGGCGCTTGTGGACGGATCGAATACGCCGACGGACTTCCCGCGGCGGGCCTCTTCCAGGGCGCACGCGAGTCCCATGATGCCGGCGCCGGCGATGACCACGTCGAAAACGGGACTCACAACGGCTTTTTTTTGCCCGACCAGAAAAGCGGATCGGCCTTGGCCGCCAAGGCCAAATCCGCGAAGAAATGGATCTGGCTCCGCACGGAGCTGTGGAAATCCGCGATCCCGAGAGACTCGTTCTCGGAATGGGCGTTGGTGTAGGGGTCTTCGATTCCCACCAGCAGGGCCGGGATGTCGCCGAGAACGCGCGTAAAACTGTCCACGAAGGGAATGGTGCCGCCGCAGCCGATCAGCACGGCCTCACGCCCATAGCCGGTGCCGAGCGATTTTTTGGCCACCGCGAATACCGGATGGTCGGGCTTGGTCATCCAGGGATTCGCGCCCTGTTCGGGTACCACTTCCACCTTGAGCCCCCAAGGGG
>JALYSE010000045.1:0-21656 GCA_030854955.1 Fibrobacterota bacterium
GCTCCAGGTGGGGCGGTGCATCACGTATGCTTTGGCGATGGGTTTGCCCGTCGCCTTGTCTAACACCACGCCATGTTGGGCATGCGCAAGATGGCAGGCGAGCGCAAGGATTAATCCGGGCACCAAAAGGGTGGAGGGAAAAGCGCGCGGCGATTTCCGGGTCAAGGAAGTTAAGGAGCAAGGGGCCATGTGAACTCCATAGTGTTGTTGAGAGTATCGATTTCCCGGCGGGGATGGAGGCCGGGCAGGGCGACCCGGAACCGGGTTCCGGGTACGAGGGCAGCATCGGGCATATCCACCTCCTGGGTCCAGTCTACATACTGCCCCGGAAGCGGGGCCGGTATCGGCTGGATGAGAGTGAGCGGTATCCAGCCCCCGCTACCCATATAGCTTAGTTGCCCGCCAAGAGAACGGGGTTCCGGGATCTCGCCGCCGTTGGCCAGCCGCAGGGTGAAACGGACGGATCCCGCCGCGCCCAGGCCAGTGGTATCCACGCGGGCGTAGCTCAGGCTCAGATCCAGGCAAGGGTGCGCCTCTGCCGTCGTTTCCGGAATGCCGACCAGGGAATTGGGGATGGCATGGTCGTTTCCACCGAGGATCGCGACCAGACGGCCATCATCGGCCCGGACAGCGACATGACCCGCCTCGCAGGTGAGCGCCTCGAATTCGCCATCGCCGTTGAAGTCGAAGTTTAGGCTATCGGCAAGTTGCGCTCCGGCGCAGGTGCGGGCATCCAAGAGGACTCGGCCATCGCCGGCTACTACACCCGCGGGTAGCACATATTCGGGACGGCCATCTCCGGCCACATCGCGCACGGTGAGCGTATCCAGGCCGGGCCAGGGCACGGGGGAGAATAGGTTCGCGCCGGTGGCCGTGTTCTGCGCCCGCAACGACTCAAGGCGCGCGAAGGCCACCTGGGTCTCGGCCCCGCCGGCTTGGTAGAAACGCGCGGCGCGGACACCCGTATGGGCCAGCAGCCAGGCGGAATCGGCCGCCACGCTCCGCACCGCATCCCGGTGCACCTTTTCGCAAACCGTCAGGCTCGCCATCTGGTTGTTCTCTTCCTGCGTTTCGGCGATAAAGCCGTCGGCATCGACCAAGGCCATAAAAGTCTGTTCGGGCGCGATGACCCGGCCCGAAAGAGGCAAAACATAGGTCGCTTCTTCATTGGCGGCCAGCCCCATGACAATGGCACGGCTGATCAGGCTATCGACCTCGGGCGTATAGCGGTAATCCCCATCGCCATCCTGGTAAATTAAGATAGCGAATCGGCGGTAGGCGGCCGCATCGCTCTTGTTTGCCACCTGGACACGGATTTCTCCGGATACGCGCAGGCTTGCCGTACTCACCCGCACCGAATCGACATCGACCCATTGCGGCATCAGGTCGGGCAACAGCGCTGAGCGGCGGATGCGCACGGGTTGTGTTCCGGAGGCGATGATCAGGGTATCCAGCCAGAGCGACCAGACTTGCAACGTATCTTCGCGGCCACGGGCTTGCTGCGGGGAGACGGCACCTTGCAGCGAAAGTTGATGGCCGCTATTGGCCATGCGGTTCGGGCGCGTGAGGCTGATGTCCAGGCGCTTCAGCCGGAACGTGCGGGACGCGGCCGAGCGGTCGCCGCCCATGAGAACGGCATGCACTTCTTCTGCGCGCAGTCCTAGGGAGATGCCCGGCAGAGGACGCACGGCAAGCACCCATTGCGCCGCGCCGGGAGCGGCATCGAAGCACCCGCGACCGGGAAGCTGCGCGCCGCCGGCGGCGTTGAAGCGATGGTACACCACGTAGCCGCGGGCGCCGGGGAATCCGGTGAGAACGAGGGAATCGGGCAGCCGCGTCCAGCCTTGCGCTTCGAGATAAAGGGCGAAGGCCCCGGCCTGGGCCGGCGCGAAAGCCACGAAGGCTTCGGAAGGGCCGGAAAGGCTCAGGCTTAGGGTATCGCAGCGCGTGGCGGTATTCATGGTGGGCAGCAGTACCGCGCCCTGCATGGCGTCGGGAACCGCAATCACACGGACATCGAGTCGATCGAGATAAGGCTGGGCGCCTACGTCTAAAACGAGAGGAGCGGACGTTCCTGGAGTGGAATCGGGACGTGCCGGCAAAGCGCGCGCGAAAATCAGCGGTGCCGGGCGCGAAACCGGGCCCAGGTCCAGGCAGAGACGGCCGGAGAGGGCGCCGCGGCGATAGAGGCGGTATTGCGTGCCATCGCCGGCAACGGCGGTGGCATAGGTGGGCGTGAAGGCACCCAGGTTCGCGTCGGATGTGCGCAAGAGCGCCGGCAAAAGCGCCGGCAAGACCGCCGACTCCGGCAATCCGATCGTCACCTCGGCCGCCTGGGCCAAAGTGAAGCAGGCAGTAGGGACGGAGGGAACCGGGTGAGGCACCACGGACTGCGCCCCTTGGAGCGCAGGGGGAAGCGAGGTGAGCTTGGTGAGCTTGTTCAGTGCCGCCGGCGAGCCGACCCCAACGGGAAGGCAATCGGTTGCGCCCCAAGCGGGATCAACATCGGCTATCAGGCATCCGAAATCCGGGCGCGTGACATAGGCTAGCAATTGGGTGGCGGGCAGCCCGGAAATGCCGTGGACAAGCCCCGGAAGCGACACGGGACCGGGAGCGAAAACCGCGCTGAATTCCGTTCGCGACACGCCGTCGGAAAAGGAGGTTGCGGAGAGCTCGCCCATGCGCCGCCAAGGATGCCGCATGAACCAAGCGGCTGCGGTCACGAAGGAGGAAGGTACCAAGACGTGCACCACCGCCCTATCCTGCAACTGGAAGCGCATTAGCTCCGCGCTTCCATCGGCTCGCTGGGCGAAGGGCGGCATGAGGAAGGCTGCCTTCCGCCATGCGGCGGGAGCCGCAATCACAGTATCCTCGCGATCGGGGTAGAGCAGGGCGCCGGCCCCCAAGTCCATTTGCAAGCGCAGGCCTGGAGTAACGACGCTGATACGGATCGGCGGTATCAGGGTTTCCGGCTTGAAAATCAGTACGGGCAAATCGGCCTCGGAGGTGTTCTTGGGAATGCGCAAGGTAATGCCGGACGTGGCGCGCAGCACGTAATGCCGCGCCGCGACCACTTCGCCCGTCGCCGTCGCCCGAAGATAGGCCCCGCCTGCTGCGGGCGCGAACGGGCCCAGCCAGCCTTGGGTATACGAGGCCTCCGGAGCCAGCACGGCATGCACCTCCGCGGGGCCCGGCAGATCGATTACGTATTCACCGGTATTCCCGAGCATGGGCCGCCCGGGTAGGGTGATGAGCTGACCGCCTCGCAGCGCCTCGTCCAAATCTGTCAGGAGATAGCGGGACCCGTCGCTACGCCAGGCATCCCCTTCCCGGATATCGCGCTTCCAGGTTACTTCCGAGGAGAGCGCGGTTATCCGCAAGGCGTCGCGCCGATCGCGTTCGGCCCGGTAAACCAAGGCCAGGGCCTCGGGCGCGACTGCTTGGGGGCGCAGGCGTAGCAGTTCATAATCCAGGGATCCACCCTCAATTTGCAATAGAGTCAAGGTGCCGCTACCCAGGGGGTTCACCCGCGCCAATGGAAGGGTGCGTTCCAGCACCACGATGCCGTTCACGACCACCTGCCAATGCCAATCCGTCGTCAACTTCCGGCACACCAGACCCACATGCTGCCAGTTTTGCGGGACCAGTACACCGGGCAGTGAGGACGAAGAATCGGACCCAACGCGCAGGCGCACTCCCCCATCGGACCGCCCGGAAAGGTTGAAGTCGATGCCATCCAGGGCGGTAAAGTCCAACAAGGATGAATGAGGATCCTGGTTCGTGCGAAGCCAGGTCTGGAACGTGAACCCGGGCTCGGCCGGCAGGTAGCGGCGGATGGACTCAGAGATAGCCGCGCCCGAGGTAAGCCGTTTGGCCCCGCCCAATCGGCCCGGTATCACCTGACCAGCGCCCGTCAG
Source organism: Fibrobacterota bacterium (assembly GCA_030854955.1). Classification (GTDB taxonomy): domain Bacteria; phylum Fibrobacterota; class Fibrobacteria; order UBA11236; family UBA11236; genus Chersky-265. The sequence continues at coordinate 3,918 of JALYSE010000045.1, forward strand.
AAGGGTATCCCTGGGCGCCGCCACCGCTACCGTCAAGGTATCGGCGGTGAGACTCAGTCCCGCTTCGCGCTGCGACAAGGAATCCGCCGCCAGCCATTGATCCTCTGGGGAACCGTAAGGTGCGAAGGCGCGCAAGGGATGAACCTGCTGCATAGGAGACCAGACCGACTTCGCCGTGGCCAGGAAAGTCGCCCGGGGCAACAGCAGGGCGGGCAGGACTCCTTGGGGCGGGATCACATCCGAGGCGTAGGCGTAATACGCTCCGCCCAGCGGGGCGACTGCGGGACCATACAGTACGATGTAGCGAACCGGACCAGTCCACCCCGGCGAACCGTCATAGGGACGATACTCAACATAGACGGCCAAAATACCGCGGTCACTGGGCTTGAGGCGGATTTCCGCTTCGCCGCATACGGGCGCATCCTGGTTGAGGCGATAACAATTCACAGCGGCCACGGAAACCCGTTCCGTGGTGGGCAAACCGATCAACTCCGGGTTTTGCAGGGTGATGGGTCCGGGAACACGGGCAACATCAAGGCTGTCTCCCAGCGGTTGGCCGCGTCCGTCCACCAGCATGAGCCGCACGGATTTCACCACCGGTACCAGGACGGTATCGGGATTATTACCGTCCAGATCGGTGGAGACCAAGGTCACCCGATCGGATTTTTTCACGTCGATGCACTTTTCCCCGGCTCCCAGGCGCGTCCATTCCGGAATGTGGCCCAGGTGTTGGAACCAATATCGACGGTATGGGGAGGGATTGGTGATACAGAGTTTAGGGTCAGTGTAGGTGAAGGCGGGTTTGGGTTTGGTGTAGACCAGAATGTTGGTTGACGCACCTTTCTGGATGCAGCGCGATTCAATATTATCATTGATCGCCATTACCCGATATTGCCCATCTAGAAGTTCCGAGGGAAGAGCAAATCGCACTCCGTCTCTATCGAAAGCATATCCTGTAATAGGTATGCTATCCCCACCTGGAATTCGCCTAATACTCAAATTGTAGACATTGTGCTTGAGTTCCGTGGCCTGGGATATGCGAAGAACCAGGGAATCGGATTTTTCGGCTTCACTACGAGACATACCCACATATCGGGGATAAATCCCCAGATAATCCATGGCATTGATGCGATCAGTCAGAATGGGAAATTCCTTATCCTGGCATTCCAGATCCTGCCCCACTTGAATCAGATCCAGGGGAATTTTTTGCGAAACCAATCCATCAATTGACAAAGCCGCAAAGGACTGAATGGAGCTCCTGATTCTCGGATTAAACGTTCTCTGGTCAACTATCACCTTTAGGTCTTTGCCATCGACCTGAACCAAACTTTCTCCCAAAACCGCGCCCACCGAATCGAAGAACAGCAAACGGTACCGCCCCAACCGCACCGCCCCCGTATCCACTCCCGAGGCCTGCAACCGCAAGGTATCCGCCTTATCCACGCGCACAAAACCCGGCTCCAGGTTCTGCAGCACCGGGCGGGGCGCGGTCACCTGCACGTAAAACTCCGTTTTCACCGTCGTCGCCGGCGCCGGTCCCACGTTCTCACGAGCCAGGGCCTGCAACGCATACATGTCCATGCGATATAAACCGTTCGGGGTCTTTTCACGCACCAGGGCATTGACGCCATCCGGACAGGGTCCCTTTTCCAGGGCCTCTTGCGTGCGACAAGAATCCTTGGTGCACCTTTTGGCCTGAGCCTGGCCACAAGTTTGCGAGTCGGGAATCGCGCGCATGCGCACAGTCAGCGGCTGGTTCATGCCCAACCGGGTCGCCTGCAGAGCGAAGTGCGGACGTTCCGCGCCCACCAGGGGCAGCGCTTTGGGACCCACGCCGGCCGGTGCCTGGGTGATGAGGGCGGAAGCCTCGGCGTATTGCCAAGCGGTATCCGTCGCCGGCAAGCCACTGGAAGATGCCACCAAATCCAAGGTCAACAGCCGGGATTCATTGCGAGGCAAGCGATACACAGGCAACCCATCGACGGTGCTGTCTCCGGGGGGAAGCGACAAGACGAGAGTGGCAGGATTTTCCCCGGGAAAAGCGACGCCCAGGCGCGCCGTGGCCGAAACCGCCAGGTCGCGGCGCTCCACAGTCTCCACCTTACGGGTGGCCGGGTTCCATTTGCCTTCGGTGGGCGTAAGGGAAAAACTGTATTCGCCTTGATTGAACCATTCCAGTGCGCGCACTAGGCTGTCGCCGCAGGCGCGCGCGAAGCCGTTGAGCCCGGTCTCGGCGTTTACGCATTGGGCCACGGCCAACCGGCTCGGGGTCGGAAAGGTCATTTCGAAATGATCACTGGGGCCGAAAGCGAATTGGCGTATGTCCGCTACCGTACACGTCAGGCCGCAGGAGGTAGGCATGACGGTAAGGCGATACCCCACCGGGCCGTTTTCCCTGGAATGCGTCCAGCGCAGGAATACCGTGCGACGTTCATCGGCGCCTTGGCTGCCGGCAACCGTGGTGTCGGGGCTCCACGGGGCACGAGCCAGGACGCCGCTGGTAGCCGTTAACGGGGTAATGGGAGCGAGAGCCGGCGCATCGGTTATAGCCAGGATGGCCTCATGGCCCTCGCGGTCCATCAAGGGTAGCGGGTCCTGACCCACGGCGAAGGTGCTGTCGATCACCGAGTCCGGTAGGATACGGCGCCGGGTTTCGGGTTGGCCATTGTCCGAAGCGCGCACCACGCTGAAGTCCCGTGTAAGCACATCCACTCGGAACGCATAGCGGCCCAGGCCCAACGCAGGAGGACGGACTTTCACCTGATTGAAGGTAAGCGTGCGGGAGGAGGTATCGTACGTCACGCCGGGAACTTGGAGCCAGGATTTCGCGGCGGCGGCGCCCTCGGCGGCGGCGGGCGACACCACGACGGAATTGATGCCGAATTGCGCGGCCTCGGTGGTATCGCCGTTATTGCCTTCACCCGCGTACAGGCCCATGCCGAGTTCGAATTCATGGCGCACTTTGAAGAGAGTATCCAGCTTGATCGCGCCTGCCTCATCGGGCCGACCCCGTTCCAGGATGCGGGTATCACGCTGGAAATGATCGAGGGTGCCGTTCAGGACGATGAACGCCCCTTGCCCGTCGGATCCCGTGCTGCCGAACAAATTCCGCACCGGCGCGCGCAGTCCCGCGAACACCTGGTATTCGTATTTCTCCCGGTCCCGGCCCGCGGGCATGCGCGGTACCGCCAAGCCCAGGGAGTCGGTCACCGGGTTTTGCGCCGGGTTTTGCCAAACGCGGCTCAGCGTATTTTCCGAGGCCTCGGCCTGGGCGGGCGAATGGCCGCTCGCCAAATCCACGTAATGGCTGTCGTTGTCGTCGCGGGTGTACCCGGGCACGCCATTGCGATTGCGCGCGAGCACGCGTAGCGAATGTTCCGGCCAGGTATTGTGCGTGTTGAAGGAAACATTCTCGGGATTGAGATCGGGCAGGCCGCCTCCGGAATCGACCGCGGCCGAAACCGCCACCACTTCGTCGCCAGTGAGCCTGATGCCCAGAGGCAAGAAAGCGAGCCCCGGTACCGTGTCGGCCAGGGCGGCAGTGACGGCGGCAGTGGCGGCAGACTTCGCCAGCGCGGAGGATTTCCTCAAACCGGCACCGGCTACGCCCATCAGCGGCGCCTGCTTGAGCCGGTATTTACCCACGTTGCCCACCTTGAAATCGCCGCCGATGACGCCCACGCCCCAAGTCTTGCCCAATGCCCGGACGCCGCCGGTGAATCCGTTATCCTCATTGTCGAACTTGCCCATTTTGGTGCTGATGCCGCCGAAATATTTGGTGCTGCCGGGAATCTTGAGCCATCTTGACTTGAAAAGCGAGCCCCGTTTGAGGCCCAGCTCGGCCGTGGCCGTGCTGGTCAGATTACCCCCGGCATTGTCGCTCCAGATGTCCACCACGAAAAGCCCGCGCATGGCCATGCCTTGATCCGCTTCCACCTGGAACTTACCGTGCAGGGCGGAGCCGCCCCGATAAAGGGCCACGCAGGCTTTGGCGTTCGCCACGCCCTTCAGCATTTTCAGTTCCCCATTGATGCCCAGGTTAAGTTGCTGCAAATGGATCCAGAAACCCAAATCGCCGTTGGCCACTTCGGGATTCTGGAATTCGATGAGCATGGCGGCTTCCATCTTGAGCCCGTTGGGCAGATTGCCGATGTCACAAGCGATGGCCCCTTCCGGCACCGCGGAGCCGTCGTAAATCGCGCCCTCGAATCCGGCGATATAGAAGGGTGTGGTACCCAAGGGAATGCGGGCGCCCGGCGCCAGCCGTATCAAAACGCGTGCCTTCCTCAGGCCGCTCTGGTTTTCCCCGCTGGGTTCTTCCAGTTCCAATCCCACTTCCGCATTGCTGAACAGGCCCTGCAAGGCCAATCCCGCTTTGCCGCGCAGGTACCAGTTGTCCTTACCGTCGTCGCTTAACCCGAATTCGATCTCGGCATCCTGCAAACCCACCTTGCCCAAGGCGATTTTGGGTAGGGGAAGGATGACCTTTCGGGGCCATTCCTCTCGGGCATGCAACCACGGCGAGACGCCGTTGATGCGCACGGAAAAGCCGGTGGGTATGGTGTAGCCGCCCAAGGTACTGTTGGTCTGCACGACAACCTGCTTGAACGCTATCTCGGGCCGCTCACGGAACAGGCCGGTGAAATCGACCGTGGCCCGCACGGTTTGGTCGAGCACTTTGAACTTGATCTGCCCCGCGAAAGTGGGAACCACGTCTCCTGGTTGCAGGGTCCAATCCCCTCCGGATTTCACGAGGTACCAACCCTTGAAATAGGCGCCCACGCTGATATCGGAGAATCCCGGTTTGGTGATGATGGGCTTCTGCAGTCCCAAATTCGGATTGGGGGATTGCCGGCTATCCCCAAAGTATTTAGTCGCTTGCGCAACCGCGTCATCCAGGGATAGCGCCGCTTTTTCGAATCCTACCCGGTCGGGCGCCAGGGTGAATCCCTCCATGACAAAGTGTAGACCTTCGACCGAACATTCGGCATCGCCGCTGAATTTCCAAATCGGTTCGATTACCTGGTCATGATCGACATCGATTACCAATCCAGCATATCCCCTCATTTTGAAATCGCATGCCGAGCCCGCGGTGAAGCGGGCGGTAGGGAACAACGCAAAGGTAAAGAGCGTTCCGCTTTTGCCCTGCAGCGGTACGGAATACCGATCGTAGCCCACCGCGAACGAATCGAGCACCACCTCGAAGGGCGCCTTTTTCAGGAACGGTTCCGCCAAAGACTGCCGGCCCGAGAATTGTTCCACCTTGAACCGGTGGTTGGGGATGTCATACCCCACCCGTGCGTCGACCGTCATGTCCAATTGCCGGTTGATCCCCGGCATGGGATCGACGCTTTTGAGCCTGAGATTTTCCATGCTCAACTTTACGTCGCCTTGGCTGTTGAATTGGATCTTGAGAAGCGCGGGCCCGTTCCCGTCCTGGCCTCCGGCCAGGTAAATTTTCTGTAGGGATTCCTCATCCACTATGGGGTACACCGGGATGCGGGTATTCACCTCGATGCAAACGTTGAATTGGAAGTTCCCATCGAAATAGATCCGGCCTGCCTTCGTGCAAGTGGGATCCGTCAGGCTCGGCGTGTACTCATCGGCGCCGAAACGGATTTTATCGAACTTCATTTCCGCGTATCCGCCCTTGTCATCGCTTCCCAATCCCATTTTCACGCCGGACAAGGAGAATCCCGGAAAATTCAATGCGCCTCCCGGAGGCACATATTCCGCAGAGCCTTTTAAGGTCGTGATCTTGCTGGTGGCGACGTCGATTTTCAAAGATTCAATCAACAGGCGCAATCCACGCAGATCTTCGATGGGAAAGGAATCAGTGAAACCCACGGTCCAGTTTTCCAGGCTGATCTGGTTCAACAGCGATACACCCGCAACCGGCGATGCCTCCCGGACATCATACCGCAAGCCTCCGCCTGCGGTCAGGAATTCGATCCAGGGATGCTCGGGTACCATTACGAAGCGGTGTTGATCATTATCCATCCGGGCGCTCAAACTATTGAGTGCGACGCCGGAACCGGAAAGGCTCCGGGTCAGGGTGAGATCCTCCACGCGGATGCGCGCGCCTTCAAGGCCCACGGGATGGAAGGCCGCGCCCAAAAGCAAAGCTCCCTTGGCCTTGAACAGCCACGATTTTTCCGTTCCCGCCGGCGGCTCCTTAAGGCCGAGCGAGAGGTGCTCCGCCTCCAGGTCGAACACCTTGTGGGCGAAGTCCCCAAAGCCGCCCAGCCCGCCCAAGGATCGGAATTCCTTGGGAATTTGCGCGCCCGCGGTAAGGGTCATCAACTCACCGCCGGCGTCGGCGGTCACATCTTCGGTCACGAGGGAACGGCCAACCGCTCCGGTGTTTCCCGATGTTTCGGTGAGACTCACCCAGTCGAAAACCGGATCCTGCATCACTACGCGCGCTTCGCCTCCCTGCAGGCGCAAAGAGAACCCCTGTACTTGAACCAGGTCCAGCCCCTGGATTTGCCGGGGCGTAAACCCGGCCGGCTGGTCGAATGCGTACTGCCCTTCCAGGGCTTGCAGGCGCAATTGATCATCAAGCTGGAATACGCCGTTGAGGCAAGCCGAACTTGCGAGCCCTCCCCCGCCGGGCTTGAACCATCCGCCTTCTAGGCAAAACAGGGAGTCGCGGCCATTGTTCGCCGCATCCAGGCGCAGCCCCTCCCCTATCCACGCCGTGGTGAGCTTGGCGCGCAGGCGGATGGCAGCGTCCTCAGTGGATCGGCGCAAACGCGCGTCCACCTCGACGTCCGCGGAAAGTTCGGTCACTTTTCCCTGTGTCAACGTCAGAGCCCGGAGAGCCAAGGTGATCCCGGAATCGTCGGCAAAGGCACCGGCTTCGCCATCCATGGGCAGCCAAAGGCTATCTCCCCCAATGCTTAGCACGGTGGCCGACCCCGAGGGCGTCATCATTCCTGGACGTAGGAACCAATCGCCGCCCACGCGCAGTCGCTGCGCCCCCGGCAATTGCAGGGTAGCGGGCTTGGGACTTCCAATCGGCCGGCCCTCACCCGAAAATACCAGATGGCCGTTCGCGGTGTCGGCAACGGTAAGGCGCAATCCTTGCTGGCCTTTAATCACGGCCCCGGATGGATTCAGCGTATCCGGAAATACCGCGCTCGGCAACACCACGTCGAAATCCTGGACCTCGATGCCGGTGTTGTCGAAAGCATAGCGGTTCAGAATCAATCCCAGGCCGCCATAGCCTACCGTGTCCGGCCGACTCGCTGCATAGGTATTCCGGGAACCGCCCTCAAAGCGCATGCTATAGGGCGTGAAGCCCAGCGCCGTCAGCTCCACCGGCAAGGTCAGGGCGTCACGCCGGGAGAAGGCGGTATCCCCGTTGGCCTGATCATGCGCGGTGAATTCCAGGTAGGGCCCGCAGTTGGCGCATGCGCCTTCCAACTTCACGGAATGCATGGGTCCGGAATCGGTCAGGGCCGTGAAAAATTTCGCCCGGCAGGCCGTTAAACCAAATCCCGGAGAACCTTGGATCGCCCCCACCAGGCGGCCGATATGGAATTCATCTTCATGCACGTACACGGAATCGGTGAAGCCTTGGCTCGTCAAGGGAACGGCCGTGGAAAGCAAAGGATCGCCGCTGGCGCGCGCCCATGCGCCGTGGTCGTCCCGGATGCGCATGCCTTCGATGCCCAACTTGAACCCCGTCGCCGTCGCCAGGAAATGCAGGGAGTCCAGCCGCAATTCGGCCATGTATTTGCCTAACGGCACGGTCATGGTCTTCCTGGCCTGGCACTCTCCCGCTTCCGGACACAATTCCAAATCCAGGACGCCTCCGGTCACCCGCGTCAACTCCTTGAAATACCGGTTGCCTGCGGAATCCGCCAGAACCTTGCCCGTTGTCGAGTCGATCAAGGGATCCACGCGTACGGTTGCGCCCCTCAGCAAAATGCGTTGGCCCGGCAGTTCCACATTGGAGCCGGTGAGCCCCACCACCAGATCGCCCACCAAGGTAGTCGAATCGATTTCCAGCCCCTGCAACCACGCCAATTGCAGATGTGGAGAATAGGTGAACGTGCGCTTGAGTACCGTGGGCTGCATGGGCACAGTCGCCGAATCGCTCCGAATACCAAATAAAAGGCGCGTGGCGTCACCGGTGTCGCCGGCAATTTGGACCGGGCGCACCCATAGACGATAGCTATTGAGCTCGCTGACCCAATCGCCGCCGGGGTAGGCCGCCAGGCTTTGATCCACGGGAATCTGCAAGCGCCAATGGTTGCGGGATTCGACCGTGATTTGCGGTGCCGGCAAGGCCACCGGCAAACCTCCGGAGGCGCGCTCCAGTATCACCGCCAGGCCCAGGGAATCGGGGTAATCCTGTGAAAGTGAAACGTCGAATGCCGGCGTCGTCGAGAGAATGAACCCCTGATAAAGCGTATCGAGTGGTTTCACCGTCAACAAGGCGGGAGGCAAATCGTTGGACAAGGTCCGATAATGATTCTCGGTCCACGGCGAGGCATTTCCGAAACGGTCCACGGCACGGGATTTCACCGTGATGTCGGTGCCGGAGGGCAGACCGGACAGGGAAGCGGCGACGGAAAAACCGTCCTGGCCCCAGCGGGGCAGCTCTCGGGCCGTGAATGAGGGCACCTGATCGGATTTCTTAAGCGCCATTCCGGCCACCTTGACGCCATCTTCCAGCATGAAAAGTTCCAGGTTGTGATCGCCGGCCATCAGGGTGACCTTGGGCCCCTTCACCCATGTGGACGCATCCGCAGCCAAGCTGACTTCGCCGTCGCGCAAAGGCAGGCCGTCCAGGCCCACGGCCAACCGACGGGAGGTGGCGCCGTTGGCGGCCCCTGCCAGCAGCCACACCTGCCATTGTTCCCCCGGGGTCGCGTCACGGCTCGCCGTCAGGCTGTCCACGTGAATCGCCATGGTCAAGCGAGGCAGGCCTGACAAGGTGGATCCGAACAACTCGGCATGAGTGATGGAATCTCCCAAATTGGGTACAAAGCCCCCATAGATCGGAAACCCGGCGGCATCCTTGACGTCCAGCCATTGATGACGTGTGCCATGGACGGCGGGCCCCGGATTGGCCGGCAGGGCGCGCCACCCCCCAACCTGCATAGCTCGCGAAGCATCAAAATTGGGCGATAACAGAATCCATCCCGCCTGCGCTCTGAAGCGGGTATGGAACGGCAATTCCGTGCGGCTGGAATCCTCGCAGCGTGATCCTGGTTTCCAGGACAACTCGATACGGCCCTGCAATTGCCGCCGTGACCCGCCGGCCGCGGAGGAATCGAGATTATGGGTTTCCAGCCTCACTTCATGGGCGGTAAGACCGGTATGCTTCCAAGTGGGCAGGTTCGGAGTCAAATAGCTTTGCGAAGCCGAGCGGGTGGCTTCCTGACCCGGCCATTCGAAGGGCACTCCCTCCTTGACCACGGCGGTGAAGTTCTGTATCGCCCGGTCCGTAGTGCACACAAACGCCGAAGCCAAGGAATTCCACAGGCTGTATCGGGTCTCGGTGCATTGGGAGCAAGCTCCGCAACTCGTCACCTGGATTCGGGTGGATTCCGTGAGCGAGGGCGCCCATGCGCGCTGCCATACCACTTCGCCAAGGGTATAGACGGGGGTTCGCGTAAAGGCCGGGTTGGCGCGCAAGGCCAATGGGACGGCGGATTTGGGGATTATCACTTCCGTAGGAGCGTTTTCTCGCACGGGCACCTGCACGGCAATTTCGTATGGCCTTGCCGCGAAGGAGAATCGGACCAAGGTTGCGGTAAGACCCGCTTGTCCCGAGGGAGGCAAGGTGAGACGCAAGGCTCCCGTCGCAGTATCCTGCTGCAACGCTATGGCACCCGAATAGGCGCTATCCAGGGTCCTCAGGGTGATCCTTGAGGTATCACTGACGTTACCAAAGGCGTCCCTCAAGGTCACCGTCGCTTCGTAATCCTGATCGGGCGTAAGAGCGAATCCTCTCGCCATGGCCTTGGATCCGGTTTCCACCTGGGGCGGCAGCTGTTCCAGGTTGACCTTGGGCGCTGAAGGCGAAAAGAACCCGGTCTTCATCGAGAGGGCGAGAGCGTCCACCCACGGGCCGGCATTCCCCTCCGATGCCAGGGACCACTCGGATGCGCCGGTGTCGTTGCCGTCCAACAACTTGGCTCCCAGCCAGCCAGAGTCGCCTTTGGCGATTGTGAACGTGACCGAGGCCCGATCGCTTATCCGCGTAAGCCGCAGCAAGCCCGGTTTGTCGGCGCGGCGCGCCAGATGCACGAAGGGACGGTAGGCTCCTTTGCGAAGCAACCGCATTTGCCAGACCACGGCTTCTCTCGTCACCGCCGTCGCGCGCAACAACGAACCTTGTCCCGATGCGGGAAAACGCAGGCCCACCGCGGCGCGGAACACGTCGCCATCCGCGCCCAAACGGGTCGCCAGTGCAAAGTCGCAAGGAACCAAGGATGTCGAGCCGCTCCCGGTCAGGCTGCGCCCCACCTGCGAAATGGGAAATACGCCATGCGCAGGCAATCCGGTAGCGAGGGGACGCAAGGAAACCTCCGCCGTCACGCCGGGATTTCCCAATCCGCCGACCACGGGTATGATAGCGTCCCGGCTATAGGCAACGGGGCGACCTAACCACGGTGCCGTCGGCTTGGCGTAGAGTTGCGGGGCGAAGGCGATCAGTTTGTCCCCGGACGAGGCAGGAAAGTCGAAGGTTCCGGCCCTGTAGGCATCAAAACCGAAAGCCGAGGTCACCAGTTCGCAACCCAAATAGCGGACGTCCCGATCGAAGCTGTGGGTTCGGTCCAGGATCAAGGACTCGATTTGCGCGCGGGGGATTTCCAGGGTCCAAACCGCGCGGCCGTCGCCCAAGGCCGTTTCAACAAATCCAGACACGGCGATTTCCTGGGAGTCCACCTGGCGCTCGGGAAAGCCGCCTTCCCACCGCAATTTCAAGCGGACTGGTTTTTCCTCCACAAACAGTTTCGCCGTGCGCGCGGTCACCACCAGGTTTCCATTACCCAAACGCTGCTCAACCTTGACCGAATCCCTCGCGATGACCGGTTTCGCGGACAGGCGGAAATTCAACCCCAACCCGGAGGCCCGGTTGATCTTGACAACATGCTCGGACGGCTCGGCGAAAAACCCGGGTACCTTGAACGTGACACGGTACTTTTCCCCGGTCTGGGCTCCGTCGTAATGCCAATCGTTTAGAACGGAATCGGTAACGGGAATGGTCAGGAGGGGCATCCACCCTTCATTCACGAAATGGTCTACGTAAACGGCCATTGGGGTATTCCGGGCGACCCACAGACCGGAGAAGGATCCCCCCAGGGTATAATTGTCGCTGGGCGTTCGGGCGAAAAGCTCACTGATGCCCGTGTTCCCGGCCACATCCACGGCAATCAGGCGGTAATGATAGGAGCGCGCATCCTGCAATCCGGCCACGCTCGTTTGATTCAGGCTCAAGGAATCCGCTGGAATAGTGCGGGTGAATCCCGGTCCGGCGCCGGGCCCTTGGGGGGTAACCCATAAGGTCAACGCCTTCAAAGGACGCGCGAAGGAAACCCATTGCAATGTCTGTTCATGGGCATGGTTTTCCACCACGCGCATCCGGGTGACCGGTCTTTCGAACCGGCAAGAAACCGTTACGGTAACGAGGCGCGCTGGCTCGAACCCGTCTGTGACGGGTAGCGTAAACGCCAATCGGCCCGTGGAACGATACTCCGCTTGTGACCCGGCCCATTCCGCCAAGGTCAGTCCCGTGGGTTTGTTACCGGGCAGAAACACCATGGCCGTGGATCCGTTGAATTGGAAACCATAATGGCCTGGATCGACAAAGCCCCCTCTGGCGATGGACAAGGACGATTCCGTCATGCCGATGTCCTTGAGATAGGGATAGGTCGCCAGGCCTGCGGCCGTCGCTCCCGCCGGCAGGCTTCCCAGAAAGATCCTTCCCGCGGCCGCGTTCAGGGGATAGGCGTTTCCCGTCGCGAGGATATCGCCCAAGAAAAGGCCCGAATCGTTTTGCGCCAAGGCGACGCCCCGAATATCAAAACCGGCCGCGCCCATCTCCAGACTGATGATTTTTTGATCGAACAGGTCCGGACGAGTGGGGTGCACGGCTTTGAGCGTCATCAACTTCACTTGCCCGGGCACAAAACCGGCTTTCGGCGTAATGGCCAGGGTCTGCCGCAAAGGATTGTATTCCACCGCTACGGAGGTATCCGCCGCGACAACGTTGAATTGTAGCGTGGCAAGGGGACCGGAAAAGCGGACATAGACGGGATTGCCCAGGGCATCCACGCTGTCCAGGTCGACCACGAGGGTTTTGCCGGGAAGCAGTTTCAGATGATCCAAACGGCTGAGTAGGATGGGTGCAGCGAACGGCTCGCCCTGGTATTCCACCGGGCCGATGTCCATGGAGGTACCGAAAAGCCGGGGATTTCCGAAAAAGTCCAGTGGATGCGATATGTTCTGGTCTTGGGCCGAAAGGGCGTTGATGGCAGGGCTGTTTGACCGTAGCCGGAAATCGCCGGCGGCAGGAGCCACAAATTGGGGATCCGCGGAAAAATTGCCCAGGAAATTCGGGCCGATATCCTGGATGATGTTCTTCTGAACCTGGTTCGACGATACGCTGTCGGTTTGCGGTTTCGAATTGCCCCAAAAAATGTTGCCGCTTATTTGAGGCGCGTCCGGGCTGCTGTTTTTGAATCCGAAGCAACCTCCAGTTCCATGCCCCGCCCGATTCTGATAGAAAAGATTCTGGTGGACATATGGGCCATATGCCGCGCCCGCTACCGGCGGGTACGCAGCGAGGCCGGCCACGGTGCCGCGTACACCCGCCTGGTTCTTGAAGAATATGGAATTGGTGATTCCGTAACTGGTCGAATACATGCGCACGGCCGATCCCGTATCCGCGGAATTCGACAGGAACATGCAGCGATCCACATACCCGGAATCCCAAACCGCGCTCATGATCGCGCCGCCGGATAAGTTGGCCGCGTTCATGACGAAGCGGGTATTGATGAAGTCGCTGGCGACCCCGCCATCATCGTAGACCCCTCCGCCGTTTAAAGCGGTATTCCCCTGGACTAGGGAGTTTTCCATGAATAGCCGAATATTGTAAAAGACGTAAAGCCCGCCTCCCCGCTTGGCCGCGGAGTTGTCCATCAACACGCAGGAATCCAGGATAACCTGCCCATAATCGAACGCACCCGCCCCGCCGCTATCGGCGCGATTGCCCGCGAACCGGGATTGGACCAGACGCATCGCCCTCGAGGACGCCCCGCCGAATGCGCCGCCCCCGATTCGGGCGCGATTCCCTGCAAACACCATGCGATTTAACTCGCCGTCGCTGCCGAAGCTGAGCCCGCCACCCTTTTCGGTTCCCACGTTTCCGATGAACTGGCAGGAATCCATCGACAGCAATTCCGCATAGGCGAGCATGCCTCCGCCGTTTTTGGCGGTATTGGCTTCGAACCTGTTGAAGGCTGCGGTCAGTTTGTTGCCACGCACACGCACTCCCCCGCCCAGGGATTCCGCTCTGCAATTCTTGAAGGTGTTTCGGGTCAAATCCAGCAGGCGCCCATCGAAGCGCACCGCACCGCCATCCCCTTTCATCGCCTCCAGGTTTTCGAATGAGCAACCGGAAACCCGCACGGAATCGCCTTGGAAATAGATTCCGGCTCCTTCCCCGGAAACCTGTTGGTTTTTCACGGTCGAATTTTCCAGTTTCAAATAATGGCCCTTCATCCTTATCGCACCGCCGTCCACGGCCGTATTGGACAGGAACACCGTGTTTTTCATGGAAACGAAGTTTCCCGACACGTAAAAAGCCCCGCCCAGACGAGCGGCCTTGTTTCCGATGAACTGGGTACTGTCGATGAGGATGGTATCCAAGTTGCCGCTGACAGCGCCGCCGCTGGAAGCCTGATTACCGAATATCCGGCAGTTTTTCATCTCCAGGCTTCCGTAGACGACCCACAATGCGCCGCCCTCCTTGCCGGATGCCACCCCGTCTCCACCTGCAACCGAAAGTCCTTCCAGGGTGAGCTTCAAAGGCTGGCTGGAAGCGGCATCGTAGCTGAGGACATGTCTGAAATTGGTCCCGCGGATCTGATATCCCGTCTCGGAGACGATGTCATCCCTACCGAAGTCACCCGTCAATAAGGTCACGTTCATCGATGCATTGCGCGTGGCGCCCCCGCTGGCGAATCCTCCCTGCAGGGTCATACCCGGCTTCAACGTGAAGCCGACGTTTTGGAGAGCCGGGTTCGCCGTAGGAGCGTAAGTGCCGCGCGCGATGCGGATGGTGTCGAAGTTTGAAGCCGTGGTCAGGGCGGGCTCGATAGCCCGGAAAGCCGTAGCCCAGGTTTTGCCGTCTCCGTTGGCAGTCCGGGCCGAGTCCACATACAGGATCGAGGCAGACGAAGGCAGGGCGCCCAGGCACAGGGCCGCAACCAGGCACCGCGAGACGAAATGGGGGAATTTCATGGTTGGGACCTCAAAACGAAGGGCGCCGCGGTAAGGGGTAATTTATCGACGATGGGTTCGAGCACGCCATAGCGGCCCGCTTGCAGGCTTACGAAAACATGCGGATGTTCACGCAAAACCGCAGCCAGGGAATCGCCGCCTTCGCCGGACCCCAGCGATAGCGTATATTCCCCTTCAATCACGGGCACCATAGAGTGGGAAAAACTTTCGCGGTAGAGGCATCTTCCGCCCCCTTCCCGATCGAACAGTTGCGCTTCGAATTGGAAAAGACCGTCCTGTACCGCGCCATTGGCGTTTTTAAGCAAGCCCGAAATGGCGACCGTTTGCGCGGAAGGCTTTCCGGGTACCACGACCACGCTTTTATGGACGGTATCATTCGCAAAAACATTGGTCCATACGACGCGCAATTGGTGAACAGCGGATTTGTTGCCGTCCAGCGTAAAAGGACCCATAATGGCCACGCCGCCCCGGGACAACGGTCGCCAGGGTCCCGCGTCCACGGAATAATGTCCCGCCCCGCCCGGGCAATGGGCCTTGCCTTCATAGGCGCCCGCTTTTCCCGAGCGCAACGTATCCGGACCGGTTATCGCCAGACCATGGCAACCAGAATCGGCCTGCACCTTAAGTCGCGCCAATTCGCTTAACTCGAACCTGCCGCATCCATCGCTTACCTTTACCCTGAATTCCGCGTCATGATCATTGAGCCCGATAGGACGTATGGAAAGGCTGTCCAAGGTCTGGTTCTCCATTGCCAGGCCGTTGCGATACCAGGTGTATTTGAATTGCCCTACGCCTCCCGCATTCACCTTGAAACGAGCTTCGCCGCCCTCACGCACAACTTGAGATTGGGGCTGCGCCCATATTGACACGGTTCCGCATGCGCGCACCGTGAGGGTCGCTTCCCGGCTCCAAGCGGAGTCGCAATTGGAGCGGATTCGGCAGCGATAGCGGTGACCGTTCTGGGCCGGCGTCACATCCCGGACGTTCAATCGGGACGAGGATTCGTTCGGCAGAACGGACCCATTGAGATACCATTGGTAGCCCACACCCGTCGCCGCCGTCTTCACCTCAAAACGCGCGTCCCCGCCCTGCCAGAGGGTAGTATCTAAGGGTTGTGCGGTCACCACCAGAGAAGGACAGGCCGGATTCAAGCAACCCACATGAATATCATCTAAGCTTATCTGGCGATTCAGGCGTGCGGGTTGGGCAAGGTATTCCAAGGTCACACTTTTAAGGGTGTCCCCGCCGATGGCGCCGCTTCCCGAAAAGGCGGGTTGCAGTCCCCCGCCCGCATCGTGCTGCCACTGGTAACCGCGGCCCTTCGCAGCCGGAACGAGCCGCATATCCCATGTCTGCCACACTCCGCTCGTCGAAACCGCAGCCAGGGATTTTTCCGTCCATGTGCCTCCGGGCGGTTTGATCCTGAGTTTGTCACGCATAGAACTGCGGCCACCCGAAACCAATTGCTCCAGGACAAAAGGGGACCCGGACGCCCCCTGAAGGGTAAGCCGCAGGGTGTCGGTCATAATTCCATCGACCGCGCCCACCACCTGCGCATCCGGTTCCAGCGTCACCGTCCTGGCATAAAGTCCACCCCGTAAGGAAATAGTGCGCGAAGGCATGATGACATTGGCTTTGGGCAGGATGAATTCACCGTTCAACTTCATGTCCGTGCCCATGCGCATTTCCCCGATCTGATTCGAATAGACCCGCAGGATGGGACCGCCTGAAGTGTCGTAGGGTACGATTTGATCTCGATCGCCCATTCGGAAGGTGGTATTGGCGAAAACCTCGACCCCTGCGAACGCGGTGTTATGGATATGCCATTTCACGTCGGTGTCGATCCAAAGCGAGGCGAAACGGTACACGCCCGGCTGGAAGTGCAGGTTTGCACGGGAATAGACGGTGACCGTTCCATAGACGCCGGGCGCCAGGTCCTTGGTCTGGTCGGGGTTCACAGTCACATTGGTGGTACCTGAGGTCCAGGTCGTTTCGGGGAGGGCCGGCATGGCCACGGCCGTTCCCGTGCGGACCGTACCGGTTATAACCGTGGCGTTTCCGCGCAGGATGCTTTGACCGACGATGACGTCACCTTCGACCCGGGCCCGATCCCGCAGGGTCAGGGAACCTTTGGCTTCCAGGGATCCCGTCGATACCGCGTCATTGCCGATGATGATTCCCGCCCCGGAAATGATAGGGCCCGTTCTCACCTTGGCCCGATCGCGCAATTCCACGCCCTCCTTGCCATAAACCAGGTACGCCCTCAATGCCGGAGCCGCGTCCCGGTCCGCCCGCACGCGAAAACGGATTTGTTGGGTGTCGCTCACGACAGGTAGAGTCGACATGGGCACACCCAGCAGGGAGGATTGCCAAGCACCGCCGGGACTCGTGGTGCGGAGAAAGGTTTCTCCCATTTTCAACTGGACCTGGCGCAAGGGGGAAAAAAGGAGGTTCCCCGGCGAGCGTCCATCATTGAATGGATAGTCGAAAACCAAACACGGCCGGGAATTCACCGGCGGGGGAAGAAACCCGCTTAAGCCCGTGAAACGGATATCCTGGGCTGCCGGGGAGGCGGAGAGGACCACCAAGCTCAAACCCAAAACCTCGGGAAAGGGCAAGTCCAGCGCCGTGGGCATGGCCTGCCATTCGGAAGTTGCGCCCAGTTTCATACGGGCGTAAAACACGCCCGCCACCCGACCCAATCCCAGCCCCCTCACCGGCCCATCGCTCAGGGGAATCTCCGCCCAATTCGAACCGGAAGTGGCCCGATAGCGCCAAAAGCACCTTCCGTTCGCGTCCAACAATACCGCCACGAAGGGCGCATCGACCGAATTGGAAGTTCGGGCCATCACTCCCGCCGCGCCGTCCGCCGCCAAGGAAACCGGGATCACCGAGGCGCTTCGGGCATCAAAGTCGCCGGCGGATCTCGATTCCGCCAGTATGACTGCGTCTCTTTTCCCGGCCGAAGCGGAGGTTTGCCCATTCAGACGGACCTCAGTCGAGGAAACCTCAGCGCTCCCAGAGTGCGAAGCGGTTCCCACCGTTGAAAAAGTGAAATTCGGATCTGCGGCCGCTGCGCATACCAGCAGGGCAAAGGGTAGAATCCATCCTGAGCTTATCGGGGGGGCACCCGAACGGGGAGCCGAAGGGCCATGTCGCATATCGATTTTCATGTCGTCGCCCCCCGTTACGGTGTGATCCGGCTCCAACCGGTGCTTGAGCGCACGTACCGCGCGCCTGACGACTTGATTA
>JALYSE010000045.1:21666-23599 GCA_030854955.1 Fibrobacterota bacterium
GGGGTGCGCGGTTCCAGGGTTTCGGGAGTCAATCCCGGCTTGGCAATGGCGAAGGAAACGAACAAGGTCGCAGCGGACTGGACGATCTGCGACAAGTCTCCTGTCGATGCCGTCTGCCCAAGTGCAACCCCGAAGCGGCCTTGACGGACCGCGACCCCTTGTCCTTGCCCGGTCAAAAACCGCTCTTCATAGAGTGGTGCGCCGCCCTTAGCATCGCGATAAAGTCGCACGATCACGTCCACGGTTTCCGTTTTGTCGGTTCCGAGGATCAGGCCCTGGGCATCGCGCAGGTCACCTTGCAATACCACCGTTTTTCCGTTCGGCTGTACGACTTTTAATCCGAAGGGGCGCGACTCCACGACTCCGGCCGCATTCGAGATGCGGCATTTCACGCTGGCCCCGTTATCGGCCCAGGAGATCGGAAACAATTTCAGGACCGAGGCCGTCGCCCCGGGAACCGCAATCCCGTCCTTATACCAAGTGAAGCTGAGAGGATCCGTTCCTTTCGCGGATATCCCGATAAAAGCAGTATCGCCCACCACAACAGGCGCGCTGTCGGGTTGCGCCACGATGTGGGGCGCAAGTAAGGCGGTGGAAACATGCAGGGTGACGGTGATGCTCGAATCCATACCCAAGCTGTTGGCGACGACGCACCGGTAACGCGCACCGTCGTCGGCGGCGGTGGCCACGGGTACAGCCCATTCCGGTCCATCTGAGGATGGAATTGGCATTCCATTTTTCAGCCACACATAGGTGAGTGGCTCGCTACCCGCCGCCTCCACGCTGAATCGTGCGATATCCCCGACCCTCAGGGTCACACCCACCGGTTGGACTGCGATTTGCGCTCGGCCTGCCGGCACATTTTGAGCGACCAGGTTACCCGCCAAAAGTAGCGGGTAAATACCCCTGAATGCCGACTTCAAAAGAATCGATTGCATAGTAACCTCACCCTCATTCTGTGCAGTCAGTGCGAGAGGATTTTTAAAAAAAATGTATGCGCGGTATGTGCGAGAAATTAAGCAGACGCAAAAATTTAAAATTCCAACGGGCTTGTCAATACCTTAGATCCAAATTTCATACATTCAACCGTAAGAGATACCGAAAAAGTGTTTTGTTACTTTTGTATCCCTATGTTTCTAATGTGCCGAGGTGGGGTGGGTTCTGTTTCGGATATGCAAAACGCCTCGGACCGTTAGAGCCCGTTAAGAAATTATTGATCAATTAGTGGGGCCTTCGTTTCGGGGAAATTGCATAGCTCCAATCCATTGATCTCTGCCGGGAACCCCAACGATCACTTCCCGATGCAAAACCCGCTGAAGATCTTCCCCAGAATCTCATCCGTGGAAATCTCCCCCAGCAACTCCTGAAGAAACCCCGCCGCCTCGCGCACCTCGAAGGCCAGGATTTCGATAGCGGGTTTCCCACGCATTCCTTCCAACGCCACCGCCACCCGCTCCCGGGCCGCTTCCACCGCCCGGAACTGGCGCTCCGTGGTCAGCATAATGTCTTCACCCGCGCCGCGGTCGCTGAACACCAAGGCATCCAATCGTTCCCGGAACGCGTCCAATCCCGCCCGGCTCCGGTTCGAAACCGCCAGGGATCCTTCCGTCGCCCGGAAGCCGGACAGATCGGCCTTGGTCCGGATCCTAAGGGCGAACCCGCCGTCGGCCTCTGCGGAATCGGCCGGACCCACGGACGACCCGGTTGGCCCGGTCATTTCCTGTGAGGTCCCGGTCTGCCCGGTCATTTCCTGTGAGGTCCCGGTTTGCCCAGTCAATTCCTGTGAGGTCCCGTCCTCCACCCAAATCCTGATATCCGCCAGCTCCGACTGCCTACGCGTCCGCTCCATGGCCAACTCGTCCAACCCATCCACCGGCCGGCCCAGACCCGCCGTGTCCACCAAGTGCACCCGTCCCCTGGGTAACGTAAGGGT
>JALYSE010000256.1:0-3318 GCA_030854955.1 Fibrobacterota bacterium
AAAGCACGCGGCTCCAAGGTTCACCGGGACAAGGAGGTCAGCCGCATTCGTCTCTCGCGCCAGGATCTCCAGCGCGTGGCCGCGGCGCAAGGGGATCCTCTCAAGGTGCTGGGCACCCTGCCCGGCGTCACCAATCAGAACGACCTGAGCGTGCGCCCGTTCGTGCGCGGCGGCAAGGCCGAAGAAACGCAGATCCTATGGGACGGCGTACCCCTATTACAGCCTTATCATTTCGGCACCATCTATTCCATCTTCAACACCGAATCCATCGAGAGCATGACCCTCTACAGCGGCGGATTTCCCGTGGAAGCGGGAAACGCCCTGTCCGCAGCCCTCTTCTTGGAGTCGCGGCCGGCCCCGCTGGACAGCCTAAAACTGTTCACCGACCTCTCCCTTCTACGCGGCAGCACTTACGCAGGCGTTCCCATCGTCAAGAACCGGCTCTCCGTCTCGTTCTCCTGGCAGGCATTCTGGTACGATTGGGTGGTCAATCGCGCCTGGGACATCGCCGATATCACGCAGAACGACAGCTCGTTCTCGGCCCAGAAGCAGGACTTCCGGCGCTACCTGGAGCTGCCCAATTTCCGGGACTTCCAGATGGGACTCAACTGGAGGATGAACGATCGCATCAAAGGCGACTATGTCGGTCTGATCTCCCGGGACGGCTTCCATTCCCGCAATTCCGCCACCCACTATTACCACAATGGGCGGGAAGTCTCCCCGCGTTGGTTCAGCGATAACCGCATTCCGGAGGATCCGGACAACATCTGGGTGCAGCGCCAGGATCTGGACACCATCGCCAACGTGGCCGTGGACAACCAGGTGCACGGCATACACTTCCACTGGCGGCCCAACGAAGCCTGGGATGTGAACCAGAATTTCGCCTACCAGCAGCAGGAATGGCACGTGAAATTCTCGGACGAAGTGACGTGGCGCGATTCCGTCGCTCCCAGCGGAAGATACGCCGGATACAAGACTTATGGTCCCAGCGTGCGCCTGTTGAAGCTGGAGAAGCAGGCTTTCGACTGGAACCTGAACGCGAAATGGCAGGCTTCACGCAATCATCTGGCCAAGATGGGCCTCTTCCAATCCATCCGCAGCTTCGATTTCGAGACCAAGCTGGAACGTACCATCTATGAAGTCATCGTCAACGGTAGCATCGACGCCACCGACGGTCTCGGTTATCTCCACCCCTCGGGACTGGTCATCCGTGAGAGCGATCCCGGAGCCGGCGGTAACGCGGACTACCTTGCCGCCCTGCCGGACCTGGTCCGGTTCGACTATGGCGGTCGGCATTCCGGTTCTTTCCTCGGCGGCTATCTCTCCGATTCTTGGAGCATCGACGACACCCATCGCCTCACCGTGGGAGTGCGAACCGAGCTGGACACCTGGTCCGGCGATGCGTTCGTAAGTCCGCGCATCGCCTATTTCCAGAGCCTGGGGGACAAGGACGAGATCACCCTGGGCACGGGACTCTATTCCCAATCGGACTTTCCCTTCAATATGCGGGACGTGAATCCGGAGCTCCGGCCGGAAAAGGCCTTCCACGCGAACGCGGAATGGAGCCACCATTTCTCAAAGCACTATCGCATGGAACTGTCCGTCTACCAGAAGAACTACTACGACCTGGCCGTGCCTGTGATCAGGAGTACCGGCCGCATCGATTTCAGCAAGAGAGGCCTGATCGAATTCGATAGCGCCCAATTCGAAATGCTGGATCCCGCCATCAAGGCGTTCCTGATCGAACGCTTCGGCGAAAAGCGCATGGAATACGTCAACCAGGGGGTGGGGAAGGCGGCCGGGGGCGAGGTCTCCTTCTTCTACGATCCGGCCAGGTTTTGGAGCGGTTGGGTCTCGGCCGAAGCCGGCTATTCCAAGCGGCGGGACCTTCCCGGGGAGCGCGTCTACGATTTCCGTTACCATCGCCCATGGGCCTTCAACTGGGTCAATTATTTCCACATGCCGAGCAATTACGAATTGTCCCTGCGCGGACGCTTCGCCGCCGGCCTGCCCTATACCGATTACCAGACCCCGGGACTGCCCGGCGCCACCGTGGGCGGCGACACCCTTTTCTACCTGGGTCCCCGCAACCACGAAAGGTATTCCCCCTACAGCCGCTGGGACATTCGGCTTTCCAAGGAGACCAAGCTGTTCGGCCACCCATTCTCGTCCTACATGGAAATCTGGAACGCCTTCAATACCCCGAACTTCATCATGCGGGATCAGAAAACCGAGCAATGGAAGTTCTTCGACGCCAATTATCCTATTCCCATCCTGTTCATGGGCGCCAACTACCGCTGGTAAAAGGCGCCCCACACGGATAGTTCCTCGTAAGGGGAATGGGCGCTTGCAGTTCAAGGTATTGAATACCAGCGATAGGGTCCATTGGAATACGGTTACGACATCAGGCCCTTTTGCAAGATTAGCTCTTCTTGCAAGGGCCTAAGGAGACGGGGAGATGAACCCGGATTCCCGGGTGCATTTCTGGAACGTGGAATCCGCCGTCATGGCCGTGGGCTGGGTTTCCGGACAAAGCTTCAAGCCGTTGGAGTCGTAGAGCAGGGAAACCGCCGGAGTGGGGCAGGTCTTGTCCTTGTAAGTGAACACCCCGCGCAAGGAATCGGTCTGGGTCTGGAACGAATAAATTCCGGGTTCCGCGGCGGCGTTCCTGAACTCCACTTCTCGGCAGGTATTCTTGGCCAACCTGGGCCGCCCTTCCAGCCCATCGTAATACTCTATTTTATAGATGGCCTGATTGCCCGGGCAAAGCACCCGGTTCAAGGTGATGGTCATGGAATCCTCCCTGAGGTCGATATCCCATCCACCGCCCTCCGGAATGAAAAACAGATTCAGGATACCCGTGGCCACGGAATCCTTGGAGGGATCGCAGGTGACCGGGAACAGTCCCGGAGGCAGGTTCCGCACCCCCTCGGTTTTCCAAAGGCCATAAAAGCCCGGGCTTTCCTTGGCGAGAACCACGCCTTTGCAATTCCCCGCCGCAAAATACCATTTGCCATCCTTGATGTAGAACGGAAGCGTCGAGATCTTCTCCACGGACATGAGGGTGGGCCCGTTGCAACCTTTGTCTATGTATGTGTAGGTCAGGCTGCGCTTGCCGGTATCGATGGCGGATACCTTGGCGCGGATGATGCCGGCGTACCGGAATCCCGAATCCCCGTCGGCTGGCAATCGAATCACGATTCCCGTATCCCGTTCCGTGCGTGGCCGGTAGGTGAAGGATTGATAGCCCGATTTCGAAATGACCACGGGATACAGGTTTGCAGTCGCCACCTTGCCCAAGGCTGCCATGCGCGGAGT
>JALYSE010000256.1:3328-6260 GCA_030854955.1 Fibrobacterota bacterium
GTCCGACCGAGCCCCCTTTTCCGCCGGAGGCGAGGGAAAGGGCCTTGCCCGTGAACGCGAAACCGGGAGCGGTAAAGCGGAAGAAGATCAGCCCTTCCTTTCCACCGGCCAAGCTGGGCATTTCCAGATCATTGTTCCCGGACTTGAGGTTCACAATCCGATCCTGGCCCAAGGATTTTCCGCGGGCATCGAACCCGGAAAGTCGCGCGGCTACCGGGGAAGGCGAAGCCACCGATAAACGACCGCTCCGGAAGGAAACCGAGAATCCCCCTGCCGGAGTAACAGAACGGGTACCCACGGTGCCGGAATAGGACGACTTCCCTTCCGTGTTGGTCTGAGTGCACTGGCCGGCGTCGTCCTCAAGGCAGATCTTGGCTCCCGGGATGGGTTTGCCGAGCTTGTCCGTAACGGTAAAATCGATTTCAAGGGCCGCAGCCCTGTCCGATACGGAACCGCACAATGCGATTATCAGGAAGGAATGGCTCAGCCAAGGACGCATGGTCCCCCCGTAACTGGAAGTGTTCCTTCAGTATATCACAGGAGGGGCATTTTGGAGCGCATAGACGGCCTGTAGGTCGTCGCCGGGAGCCGGAAAAGTTGGGTTGCTTGGGATTGGGACCGCCGTTCCGCTCCCCTGGTTAATTATCAGTAAAAGCGGGCTTTCCCCCATTGGGGCCCAGAGGCCTGCGACCCGCCCCGCCGTGCCCCAACGGTTTCCACCACCGTCGACACGGCCCAATCCTCCGCGGGCATATCGAAAGGATGACCCGCCTCTCCCGCCAGCTCCCGCTGTTCTACCACGCTTTCATAGAAAAAGGACATGGCCTGAATCAGATCGATGAGCACGCGTGTCTCGTACCGTCCGGAATCGGCCTGCTCTTCGATGAACTCCTGCACCTGGCCCGGCCGCAACCTTTCTGGCCGCAGCGCATGCCGAGCCAAAAACGGCGCCAGAGCCTGCTTCCACCGTTCCCGTCGCGCGGCATCGATCCCGCGCCGCTCCAAGGCAATCTCCAACCGACCCAGCCACAACTCCGTCTGCCGGGACTCCACGAACTTCATCGCCTCTATGACTGCCTGCGGAAACGAAACCATACCGACCTCCCGTTACCCGTCCCGGATGCCTCTGCTGATACACTCAATTTCGTCTATTAGACGCTCCAACTCGGTGATTGGTATCATCCCCGTGAGCGCCGTCACCCCAGGGCATCCTCATATCTCAGAAAAACAATTGTTACACCCGCCCGGGCAGGGAAATCGCACACCCTTACCGAGGTGTATGCATCCAATTCCGCTTGAATCCAGTCCACCAGCCGCAATATCCTTCGCTTGACTTCGATCCGAAAAATAGTCCGGATCCGTAACTGCTTATCCCCACTCTGTTTCCATCGCCACCTTGAACTTCTCCGCCGCCCATCTCGTTTTCTATTTTTACAACCACATGAATGTAAGCCAAACCCTCGTAAAACTCGACGCCGCCAGCCTCGCAGCCGGCCTCAACCCCCCCCAGCTCGAAGCCGTCACCCACAGCCCCGGCCCCCAGCTGATTCTGGCCGGAGCCGGTTCCGGCAAAACCCGCGTCCTAACCTACAAGATCGCGTGGCTCATCCGGGAGAGGGGCCTGCGCCCTTGGGAAATCCTCGCCGTCACCTTCACAAACAAAGCTGCCCAGGAAATGCGCTTGCGCATCGCCTCTCTCATCGGCTACTCCGGCAACCTCCGATGGGTGGGCACCTTCCACTCCATCTGCGCCCGCCTCCTCCGCTTCCATGCCACGCGCCTGGGCTACACGTCCAACTTCACCATCTTCGACACCGACGATCAGAAGCGCTTCATCAAGCAGCTCCTCAAGGTCGAAAAGCTCGAAGACGACGTGCAATTCTCCCCCGATGCCGTGCGCAGCTTCATCGGCCGCCACAAAAACCAGGGCATCCAGGCCGCCGAGGCCAAGCTCAACGCCGAAGATCGGTACGAAGAGAAGATGGCCCACCTTTATCATCGCTACCAGGAGGATCTGAAGAAGAACAACGGCATGGACTTCGACGATCTCATCTTCATGGCCATCCGCCTGCTGGAATCGTTCCCCGAAGTCCGCGAAGTCTTCGCCGCCGGCTTCCGCTACATCCTCATCGACGAGTACCAGGACACCAACAAGGCCCAGTACAAACTCATCCGCCTGCTCGTGGGCGCACACAACAACCTGGTCGTGGTCGGTGACGACGATCAGAGCATCTACGGCTGGCGCGGCGCCGACATCGGCAACATCCTCAGCTTCAAGAAGGATTTTCCCGGAGCGCGCGTCACCAAGCTGGAGCAGAACTACCGCTCCACGGCCAACATCCTGGGAGTGGCTAGCTCCGTCATTCGCAACAACAAGAACCGGATGGACAAGACCATCTGGACCGCCAACGAGCCCGGCGAAAAAATCACCATGCTCGAGCTCGACGACGAAATCCTCGAGGCCGCCTGGGTGGCCCGCCGCATCCGCGAGGACGAACGGTTCAAGCCTGGAGACACGGCCGTATTCTACCGCACCAACGCCCAGTCACGCATCATCGAAGACGAACTGAGGCGCCACCGCATTCCCTACCTGATTGTGGGCGGCATCCGCTTCTACGAGCGCAAGGAGGTCAAGGATCTGATGGCCTACCTGCGGGCGCTCTCCAACCCGCACGACAGCGTGGCTCTGTCCCGCATCATCAACGTGCCCAAGCGCGGCATCGGCGACAAGAGCATCGGTGCCATCATGGATTACGCTTCCGACCATCGCATGGAACTGATCGACGCGCTGCGCCATGGCGAGGCCGCGGGCCTTTCCGGCGGTGCGGCCAAGCGCATCGCCGAGTTCGTCACCCTGCTGGATACCCTGCGAAACCTGGCCGCCAACGAGCCGCTTCCCTCCCTGATCGCGGAAATCATCTCCCGCACCGGC
>JALYSE010000257.1 GCA_030854955.1 Fibrobacterota bacterium
GACTATGCCAAGCGCGACCACGGGTGCCTTTGCCCTTTGTTTGGGTCTCCGCGGAAACCAGCAGGAAATCTTGCGAGGCCGCCATGGACTTGGCCGAATCCATGGTGGAGTCGACCGATTGCAAACGCGTTTCCGTAGTCTCCATCCTGCTTTTACCCGGTCTTGCCCAAAGTGTGGATTTTTGCGCAACCAAATGTAGGTCAACGACTTGCACTTTTCCTATCCAATGCAATATAATCTGCCAGATGCTGAAATTGTGCGCGGCCCTGATTTCGATCCTTTCCGCCTGGGCGGGGGCGGAATCGAGCGGTTCTCCAACCTCAATTCCGGACGAGCATGGCTTGCCCGGCGTTTTCGAAACACATTCATCCCAATCGATTAAACCCGGTGCCGTGATACTGGGCATGGGCGGTAGGCTCAACCGCGACATATCCATCGTAAAGGACGGGGTCATCATTACTCCCGGCACCGATAGGATGATTACCGATGCCGCCATTTCCACGCTCAGGCCCTTTCTTGCCGCTGGCTTGGGATTAGGATTCGATCTGTCTCTCACCATGCCCTTCTACTACGAATATCTTCCGGGCTCGAAGACCTCACCGGAAGCATGGGGAACCGGGGATGTTTCGGCGATTATGAAGGCCAGAATCCCGGTGGAAATCCCTCACACCTCCTTATCCCTTTTCCTCACCGGCTCCGCACCCAGCTCCTCCCGGGACGGGATTCTGCTGCCGAAGCAATTGGCACACCATCCCTCCACCAACCGCTTGCCTGACGCGGTTTCCCACGCCTCCGGAATGGCGGTGCCAAGGGCCGGCTTGGGCGCGGGCGTTAGTTGGAACCTTTCTGACGCCATGGAGGGTCCCAGAGTGGGCCTGCACATAAACGTTTCAGGGGATAGGACCTTGGCCCCCGCAACCATGAATCCCTTGGGAATCTTTGCCGCTTCCGTCGCCTTGGAGGCCTATCTTGCCGAGAGTGTGCGGCTGGAATCCGAATTCCGGCATCAGAGACTCATTACAGAGGTCGGATCTTTTGGACGCCCGGTGGGCAAATCGACAACCATTGGGGCCGGGCTTGGATGGCTCACCTTGTGGGGTTTCAGCGTAAGGGGCGGAGCCATAGTCGCGCCAACCGCCTGGAACCACTATATCCCACTCTCCATCGGATCGAATCCGGCTTCCTCTGAGGATTTCGCCTACCGGCTGCAGCCGCTCATTTCCGGATACCTACAATTGACATGGCAGGGTTTCCCCTTGGGCCGGGATGGAGACAAGGACGGGACTCCGGACGGGCGGGACTGGTGTCCGTCTATTCCGGAGGATCGCGATGGTTTTCAGGACAATGATGGGTGCCCGGATCCAGACAATGATGGCGACGGGGTGACGGACGATTCCGACAATTGCCCCTATACGAGCGAGGATCATGACGGCTTCGAAGATCGAGACGGTTGCCCGGAATTGGATAATGACCGCGATGGTTACCTGGATACTGCAGATCGGTGTCCCAACGATCCCGAAGACCGGGACGGATTCCTCGACGAAGACGGCTGCCCCGATCTCGACGATGACAGGGACGGCATTCCCGATGCGGTGGACAAATGCCCGCAGAAGACGGAAAACCGGAACGGAGTGGAAGACGACGATGGATGTCCGGAAATCGATACCGATGGAGATGGGATCCCGGATTCCAGGGACAAATGCCCTCGGGAAGACGAGATCGCCAATTTCTTCCAGGACGAAGACGGATGCCCGGATGAGAAACCGGAATCCATCCGCGACGCTATCCTCACCGGGGTAGTCTTCCAATTCGGCGGATCGGAAATTTTGCCGGCCTCATTCTTGGTTCTGGACGGGCTTGCGGCGCGGATGTTCGCCTATCCCGGCACCACCATCGAAATCCAGGGCCATCTCGACGATAGGGCAGGGGCCGGCGCCAAAGCCCTTTCAAAGTCCCGCGCGGAGGCCGTAGTCGAATATCTGGTCAATCGTGGGATTGAATCCCGCCGCTTGAAATCCGTCGGCTACGGAGCCGCCAAGCCGCTTGCATCGAACCGCACGGCGCAGGGACGCGCGGACAACCGCCGCATCCAGATCCGCAGGCTTAACTGAGCCTGCCTTTTCGGACCGATTGCAGAATCCTTGAAAAGGGCGGTCTTGCGGCGTTATGATCAGTATAGGTATGCGTAGACTCGGAATCTGGACATCGGCCACCTTGATATTCCTTGCCTGTTCGGGTACAAGAAGTGACGAAGGCTCGCGCCTGGATCCGGACTTGGAAAAAGTGATCGACGTGCTTACCCTATTCGTAGAATCGGTCCAGGGGGATCGGTTCGATAAGGCCATGGGTTATCTGACCGTGGAGGAAAAGGGGAAGATGATCGATGCCTCCGGGCAGGTTCCTCCTCCCGTTCAGAAGCAATTGAAGGCTTTGCGCCTCAGCACTTTGGCCAACAAGGCCGGAGTCCGTCTGGAAAGAGGCAAGCTCACGGGAATCCACCCCTGGCTGCCGAAAATCGAACATTCGACCGGCGGAAGCGCCAACGGTCCCATGAACGACTCCCCGCCCCTAATTCAATAGGGATCCCTGCTGCGAAGCCAGGAAGAGGGCGAACTCCTCTTCGAAATTCGATGTGAATACACCGGTTCCCAATGCTTTTTGGATTTCAGCTTTGGACCATAAGCGCAGTTCGTCGATCTCGCCCGGTTCCGGGCGGAACGGTCCATCCGAGACGTGCAAGAAGGTATGGATGTTCTCCGATTCCACCGCATTGCGGATTTTCGAGGGGTATAGGAAGATGAGATCGCCAAGGATCAATCCCAGCTCCTCTTCGACTTCCCTACGCGCGGCTTCCTCGTAACTTTGCCCGAACCCGACGTGGCCCCCGACCGAGGTATCCCATTTGCCGGGCTGGGTGTCCTTTCGCAGGGACCGCTTCTGCAGGAGAAGGTGTCCGACGTGGTTTACGACCAGAACATGCACGGATCGGTGGATCAGGGAGGGATTGCCGTGGACTTGGCTGCGCGGTACGGGGCCGAGGATTTCATCGAGATCGGTTACCCTGGTCAGCATTTCATCCACGTGGCGGCTCCCTTGGTCAGGTATACCCGGTCGGCCGGAAGGCTCCCCGGGGCGGAATCCCGGCAAACGGCGATCCCGCCGTAATAATAAAAAAGGTGAATAGCCTTAAATGCCGACGCCGAATTTCATCACGTAATACCGATCTTCGAGTTGACCGGTGTAGTAGCCGGCCTCTTCGGCCCAGGTCGCCGCTTCGTAGTGGAATATCGTAAAGAGGGAGCCGCCTAGGCCGGCGGTCGGATAGCCGCCCTTGATACCAAGGGAGAGCCGGCCTTTGAGCACCCAGGGAATCAGGGTCTGCTCCCATTCGGCGCCCATGTTCACCTTGTTAACCGGCTTGTAGTTATAGTCGTTGTTGAGAACATCCTCGAAGTCGAGGGCGAAATTGACCTTGCGCTTCCAACGGCCGTTGCTTTCGAACAGCATGGGGGAATAGGCCAGGCCCATGGTGAGTTCCGGGGTGACGGGCTTGTTGTTCAAAACCATGAAAAGGTTCTGGACCGCTATGCCAAGGCGGAGATCCGGGGTTTGCTGCCACATCGCTCCGGCATCCACTGCATGCCCTAGGGTTCCGAGGTTGCCGAATTCCTTGATCTTCTCGTCGACGCTGTCCTGGATGGCGCCTTGGACGGATTTCCGGCCATCGTCGTTCGACAGGTCGGTGAGGGCCACCTGGAAATTGCCCATCTGCTCCCGTTTGGCCATCCGGTATCCCAGGCCGACGGACAACCGATCCTCAAAATAGCTGGTGGCGGCGGCGATCTGCCCGACGATGTCCAGCTGGATGTATTCGATACCGGCCTGGGGAAGCAGGACGCCCACATCCGCATACGGAGCCATCTGCGCGTCCGCCCAATACGCCATGCCGAAGTTGTGCATGGCCAACTCCCCGCCGTGCAGAACCGCGACCTTCACGGGCCGGCGATCGAATGCGGACATATCGGTCACGAGGCTGGAATCGTTCTGGAGCGACTCCATATTACTGAAGCTTTGTTGGTGGTCCTGATAGAACTTCAGGATGTCCAAAGCCTCATCCACGGGTATAGCGGTACCCAGGAAATCCATGTGCATGTCGAATTTGTCAAGGGGATAGCGCTGTTGGCGTGGGCGCAAGTTGGCGTTTCCCAGGCGGCCCATCAGGTTCAGGCCGGCGGGATTGTAATGCATCGCGTCCTTGTCGTCCGCCACCGCCACGAAGGCATTTCCCATGGCCAAAGGCCTCAGGGTCCGATGCTCGGGTCCCGAACGGCCCCACGCTCCCATGGCCAAGGCAAGCACGGCGAAGACCAGCAAGGTGCGGACGTCCGCCATGGCGACGATCAGGGCTGAGCGGTTCTGCTTTTCCGATTGTGTCGTGTTCATATGCTTTTGCATTATTCCTTCCGCCTATTTGTAATTGTTCCAGCAACCGCCGATGACCTTTTTCGCGGAATCCAGTTTTTCCCGGTGCTCGATATCCATCGCCGCCGCAGAACCGGCCAAGTCGTACTTCACTTGCACGGAATCAGACTGCATCCAGATGCGGGTCGCCTTGTCCTTGTACTTGGATTGGATCGTGAAGCCGGATTCCGCCGTGTAGATGAGTTTGAAATCCGCATTTATCAGTTCCGAAGGATCGGGAGAGAGAAAGTCGTTCTTCCCTTTGCCGTTGTGGTCGTTGTCGATTCCATCTGCGGGCTTGAGGCGGGCGTCCTCGTCAATGAGACCGTCTTCGTCGTTGTCTTTACCGTCGGGGATTTCCTCGTCGATGCATCCGTCGCCATCATTATCCCTGGAGTCGCCGAACTGATAGAAGGTGATGGCACCGCCGAGGCTCGTGATCACGCTGTCCATATTCTGGGTGACGCTCTGGCTCAGGTCCTTGGAATTGGTGGTGTCGCCTGTCGCGGACTGATTCGCCAGCGCCGGGGCGAGAAGGTCCATCACCGTACCCGCCGAAGAAAGACCGCTTGCGACGTTCTGGATGAGGTTGTTGAATTGCGCCTTCTTTTCGGGCGTATCCAGGGAATCGGCGATGGATTCCAGGTTTTCCACCTTGAATCCTCCGGTGGTGCTGAAAGTCAGGCTTTTCAGAAGGTTATCGTCGGAATTGATGGTGTTGTCGCCGTTCAGGTCGCGAAGATGGGTCACCGCGTAGATTAGTTCAACGAAACCGTAATCCGCGATGATCTTGCTTGAAGCCATCTTGAGGTCCGAAATGGGAAATTCGGATTGTTTGTAATAACCCTTGAAGCCCTTGTCCGCCTTTACCCAATAGCCCTTCATGAACTCGATCCGCTTGTTGGCGAGGGGGTCCTTGAGGGCCTCGGTCGAAGTGGGGTTCAGGGTGTAATTATACCAGCGCGTCAAGGTGTCGCGATGGGTCATGGCCCCAAGCGCCAGCCTCACCCTGGAGGTAGCCTGAAGGTAACGTGTGATGGTCCAGTCGTCGGCGGTGATGAACGGAATCCCGCTCTTGTCCTGCGCCTTGCTTACTTCGGTCAGCAAGGTGGAGGCGTTTACCTGCCAGTAGCGCATGACCGCTTTGGAGTACCCGTAATAGGCCATTGAGTTGGTGCTGTCCGAAGTGATGGCCGCCTCGAAGGTCGCTTGGGCGGATAGGTAGTCCTGCGCGCGGAATTGGTTCTCCCCTTCCGTGAGCTGGGCCTCCCGGCTCTCGCCGGTTTCGCCCTCTCCGCTGGGATTGAATACGTTGCAGGCCGCCAAGACCAGCCCCAGGCCGAGGCTCAATCTTTTAAAGCGTTTGAGGGATGGATGCATTTTGCGCTCCGTGAAAGTTTTGATAGATTTTAAGGGTGAACATCCGAAAAGATCAACCGTTATCTGATACCTACCGTATCCCGCCGGATTCCACCTCCACTCGCCCGGAAACCGCTGTAAACATAGGAGTTACGGTCGACCCTCAAAAAACCCACGCTACCCTGGCGGAGGGACCGGTATTCAATTTTGTTGCGGCGGTAGTCGTGGCGGCGGAAGAAGCACTTAGGGAAGTTGCCGCGGATCTTAAGGTTTCCCTTGAGGTTCTTGCGGCTGGTTGCGACGGTGAAGCAGGATATCGATCTTTGCAGTCGGAATTGCAGGAGCGCATGCCGGATTTATACCGGAAATACGATGCCTATGTTTCCGCCGTACTTGGCACCGGCGAGGAAAAACCCGCCTGCTCAAAAGG
>JALYSE010000046.1 GCA_030854955.1 Fibrobacterota bacterium
GGTGCGCACCGTGGCGCATCATAATGGCGCCGAACAAGGCGCGTGGATGGTCGGCGAAATGGAGCGGTTGCGGAAGGAAGAGGGCCTGGCATGGAAGGACATGGCCATCCTGTTCCGCCTGAATGTTCTGGAGCCGTATTACCGTTCCATGCTTATGCGCCTGGCCGGACCCGAGGCGGCGGCGGAAACGATTTTGAGCACCGTGCATGCGGCGAAAGGATTGGAATATCCCGCCGTCTTCTTCGCCGGCCTGGAGGACGGCATCCTGCCTTACCGCAGGGGCAGGCAGGAATTGCCTCCGGAGCGGTTGGCAGAAGAGCGTCGCATCTTTTATGTGGGTGTGACGCGGGCGCAACGTTTCCTCTATCTTTGTTCCTGCCGGCGGCGGATGCTCAGGGGCAAGGCCGTGGAAGCCAAGGCCAGCCCGTTCCTGCGTCAGGCCGGCGGGGAAACGAGTTCGGGCGCAGCCGCCGGGTTCGCATCCAAATGGATCGGGACGTTCCGCGCCTGGGGCCGGAAGAAAGGCGTATCGTGATTTGGCGCGTGGTGAAAGTGCTCTGGTTCATGCTCAACCGGGTTTGGATCAACGGATGGCTGCGGCTTACGGGCTCGCGGAACATCGAGAGCCGGCTCTTACAGGACTTCCGGAGATGGTCCGACTTCGTGCTGGATACCTTCGATGCCGACCTCACCATTGTAGGCAGGGAACACCTGCCTACAGCGGAGGGGCGCAAGATCATCATCATGTCCAATCACCAGAGCCAATTGGACATTCCCGTCCTGACCAAAGCCATGGATCGGATCACCGGCTTCGTCGCCAAGCGCGAGTTGGCCCGCATACCCCTACTCCACTATTGGATGCGCCAGCTGGGCTGCGTGATCATCGATCGATCCGACAAGCGCGGCGCCCACCAGGCCCTGGAGAAGGCCGCGAAGCAGATGACCGGAAAACCCCTGGTTGTCTTTCCCGAAGGCACGCGCAGTAGGGACGGTAGCCTGCTCCCCTTCAAGCTCGGAGGGACGCGCCTAGCCCTTCTCGCCCAGGCCATCATCGTCCCAGTGCTGATCGAAGGCGCGCGCGACGCCGTAGAGAATCTCAAGGCCCATAAGAACAAGGGCGGCCGCATCCCCGTGCGTCTTACCATCTTCCCTCCGTTGGACACCAAGGGGCTGGACGAGGGCAAGGCTTCTCAGAACATCATCAAGGAATACGTGGAGAAGTGTTGGCGCAATCCAAACGCACCCATCTGAACCGGGCCCTGTCCAAGCTGGGCCTTTGCTCCAGGGGCATCGCCGAACGCTGGATCGAGGAAGGCCGCGTGTCCGTCAATGGAGAGCGCGCGGATTCGCCGGAACAATGGGTGGATCTGGAAAATGATCGCATCGAAGTCACGCCCGAATCCGCTGGAACCGCATCGGGAGTGCCGGAACCGGAATCCATGCCTCAAGGGGAGGCTGCGGCGGTTGCCGTAGCGGGGACGGTTCCGCCCCGGGAATCGGTCTATCTCGCACTTCATAAACCCGCAGGTTTCGTCACCACCCGCAGCGACGAGCTCGGCCGTAAAACCGTGTACGATCTGCTGCCGGAATCCCAGGCGGGAGGCTGGCTTTTTCCCGTGGGCCGCCTGGACAAGGACTCCGAAGGCCTGTTGTTGATGACCAATGACGGGGAGTGGGCCAACCTGCTGACCGATCCGGAGTTCCACGTGGAGAAGACATACCGGGTCAAGCTCGATGGAAAACCCATGGAAGAGGAGATGCAGCGCTTCCGGACGGGAATCGAATTGGATGGGAGCCGCACCTTGCCAGCCAAGGTCGAGCCGGAGGGCGCGGGATGGTACCGCGTGGTCCTGACCGAAGGGCGCAATCGTCAGATCCGCAGGATGTTCCACGCCTTGGGATACAAGGTCAAGCGGTTGGTGCGCGTTTCCATCGACGCCCTGGAGTTGGGCGACTTGGCGGAAGGTGCTTCCGTGGCCTTGGATTCGGAACGGGTGGATGCGTTGCGCAAGGCGGCCAACCGTAAGGGTTGAGCGGGTCCGGGTGCGAGGTTAACGCGCGACGGGAGCTTTTATGGTGACGCCGATCTGCTGGTCGGAGATGGCGGTGTCCCCGCAGAAATCCACGGCGCGCGCGGTGGGATATTTGAGTCCGGGCGTCGCGTAGGCATGCTCCGCTACCTGGGACCAGGAGTTCGAAGTTTCCGGCGGGAGAAGCGTATCCTCGATGCCGGCTTCCCATTTGACAATCAGGGCTTGGAGCGCCCCTCCGTCCTCGTTGTCGTTGATGTCGAATTTCATGCTGACCTTTTGATTAGTCAGGAAACTGACCTCTGGACCGACCCTGGCGATCTTCACGATCGGTAGGGCGTTGAATCTCGAGTTGAAGGAAATGGACGTGTCGAACCGTTCCTTGTTGTTGTCAAAGGCGGAAATGTGGAGGATGTTCGGCAGCACGCGCTCCGGGTCTCCGGGCTGCGGTTTGCCGAAAGGATTCTTCAATTGCAATCTGAATATGCTCCGGTCTTCGCAAGCGCGGGTAACCGGAATGTTCCCTAAGCCGGATGGGGAATCCCTGGTGTACAGAACCACGGAATCGCAAATGCCCCCTGCATCCGGATCGGAGGCGGTTACCACCAGTCTGGGAATGTCGGCGGCGCCGGCGCAATCAACCCGGAAGGTTTTCTGCGCGCTGGTCAGGTATAGGGTGTCGAAATGGGGACGTCGGTTCCGGACCCAGTTTACGGGAAGGGTATCCGAACCCACCTGGTAGTATTCCCTGCCCCCCAGCCGCGAAGACATGGTGACGATGAGGGTATCCTCTCCGGGAATGACCGTTCCGGTGTCCACGAACACGGAAAGGTAGGCCTGCGTGGAATTGGGATTCTGGAACATCCGGTTGAAGCGGGTGTTCTTCGCGAATCTCCATTCGTACCGAAATAGGTCATTGGGATGCGAGGGATTCACGCCGATGATAAGGGAATCCGGGTACCGATGGTTCAACTCTTCGAAGTGAAACGCGACCTGTTTGGTGGGATCCCCCGGATACCAATGTTCCTTGCCCATGCGCGCCATTTCCAGGGTCCCCGCAGCGCCGCTCGTCCCTACTTCCAAATTTTTCAGGGCCTGAAAATATCCATCGCTTTCGCAGGAAAACGAATAGGTTCCGGTTTTCGCGGTGACCAATTTAACCTGTCCCGCATTGCCGGTACTGGTATCAATGCCGTGAGCATTATCAATGCAGCGGGCGGCGATGGGCTGCTTGGTCCAGGCATCTTGTACGGAGAGGGTGATCAGGACGCGAGTCTCCTTCTTATCATCCACCAGGTTTCCCCAATAGTCGCAACCGGCCGCAAGCAGACCGATGGCTGCCACGGCCGCCATCAACCGTCTCAAAGGTCGCGGTCCGGAGACATTCACCCTTCCGCTCCATTCGCTTCGCCGATATCCGCGTCATCCTGATCGCCTACCAGCTTGTATTTGCGCAGCATGCTCTTGCAGGTGTTGCGGGAGATCTGCAGATGCTCCGCGCACTTGGTGATGTTTCCTTTGTAATGCTTCAGACAGCGCCGGAGCAGCGCCGTCTCGTATTCCTCCCGGTATTCCTCCAGGGTCTTCTTCTCCATGGACTCTTCGCTGGGGGCTCCCGCGACGGGGCGATGGGCCCGGCCGTCGTCATGCTCCATACCCATGTCCGCGGCGGTGATGATATTGCCGGTATGGAAGAGCCAGGAACGCTGCAGCTTGTTCTCCAACTCGCGCACGTTACCCGGCCAACCGTGGGAACGGATGGAATCCAGGGCGTCCTGGGAAAAAGACCAAGCCGTCTGCCCGAAATGCTTGTGGATGAAATGCCGGGCCAGCACGGGAATGTCGTCGACGCGATCGCGCAAGGGCGGCATCAGCAGCGGCAGCACGTGCAGGCGGTAGAACAGGTCCTGGCGGAACTTCTGGGCCTTGACCCGCTCCTGCAAGTCGTAGTTCGTGGCCGCCACGATACGCACGTCCACATGCACGGTCTCGTTTCCGCCCAGCCTTTCGAACCGCCCTTCCTGGACGAAGCGCAGGAGTTTGCCTTGAAGCTCCAGGGGCAGGTCCCCGATTTCATCCAGGAACAGGGTTCCGCCCGCGCAAGCCTCCACCTTGCCGGACTTGCGCGCCATGGCGCCGGTGAACGCGCCCTTCTCGTGGCCGAAGAGTTCGCTCTCGATGAGATTGGCGGGCAAAGTGGCGCAGTCGATGACCAGGAACGGCTTGGATGCCCGGGCGCTGTAATGATGGATGAGCTTGGCGATGTAGGTCTTGCCGGTTCCGGTCTCGCCGGTGATGAGCACGGGAAGATCCACCGTGGCCAGTTTGCGGGCCAGGGCCTGCACCTTTTCCATGGGTCCGCCTTCGGAGAACACCAGCTGATTGCGCATCTGGCGCAGGAAGTCGTCCAGCTCGCGGTTCTTCCGCTCCAGGTTTTCGATGCGACCCTGGCTTTCCTTGCCCTGCTCGTCCAGCAGGCGCCCGGTTTCCTTACGATGCAGGCTTTCGATTTCCCGCAGGTTGCGCCACAATACCGAGGCGAACAACAGGATCATGTCGAGCAGGTCGTGGGTCTCTTCTTTCGGTTCGGCGGGCACGCCGTCCGCGATGAAGGCGATCCAGCCCAGGCCCGGTGCGGGCTCGAAGGCAATGAGAACCCGCCAGCCGGTCGTGTTCGGGGTAACCTTCAGCCAGCGTCCACTTCCGTCCGAGGCCGTTCGCGCTTCGGTGGGATCCCATGGCGCGCCGACCAGGGCGCAGGCTTTGGGAAGGTCTTCGGTCCGTTCCGCGGCCAGGCTCACGGATTGGCATTCCAGCTTCCGGGTGAGGACTTCCGCCAGCCTTTCCGCGAAAAGTCCCACTGTCCGCGAAGCGGTCAGGCCGCTGACAGTTTCCACCAGGGCTTTCAGGAAGTCCTGGTGGCGCTCCACCTCCCGGAGGATTTCCTCCGCTTCCTTGCGCAGGCCCGGGCTCTGGATGGCCATGGTATGGATTTTCTGGTTCAGGCGGGCCAAGGGCATGGGCGTTTTGGGAAATGGCGTCAGGGGCTTGAAGCGCAGCTGGATGTCCCCGAAGGCGATGACGTCGCCGTCCTGCAGGGAACAGGCGGTGACGGGCTTGCCGTTGACAATGGTGCCGTTGCGGCTTTTCAGATCAAGGAGATGGAATCCGTCTTCGCGATTGAGGATGTTGCCGTGGAAGGAGGAAACCTTGGGATCGTCCAGGAAGATGTCGTTGGATTCGTTGCGGCCCAGGGTGGTGATCACCTTGTTGAGGGGGAAAGGGGGATGCTCCCCGGTTTCCCAGACGAGCTGGGCGCCGATTCCAAAACTGGACATGCTCAATCTCCCGCCGAAGCGATCAAAGAGAAAAGATAAGCGCCCAAGGCCGTGGAGAGTGAAATCCGTTGCACCCACTGCCAGTTCTCAACGGTCGAGAGCTGGACTTCGTCCCGGATCCCGTCGCCGTCCCCGGCTTCCCGGGTGACCCTGGCCGAGGCGTATAGGGAAAGGACGATTCCGCCGGCCTGTAACAGCCCCAAGCTCATGCCGTGTTTGATTTTATGGCGGGCCAGCCATCCGCCTCCCAGGGGAATGGCTCCCATCGCGAGACCGATACCGGCGCTCTTTTCAGTTCCCCGTTGCGCGGAAACGGTTCCTGTGACGCGGCCCGAATCGACCATGGAAATCTTCCCGTTCATGTCGGCCGATGCGGCCGTGGCGCCGGTTCCGGAGGGTGGGAGGGACGACTGGGCCAGCCTATCCTCCCGGGCGCGTTGGAAGGCTTTCGCTACGAGAGGGTCTTCGTTCCTGGGAAATTGGAACAGGCTGTCCAGGCCCAGGAGTCCTTGGAAATAGCCGGCCGCCTCGGCTTCGCGGCCGAGCCGCGCCGAGGACATTCCCAGGTATTGGAAGAAGGAAAGGGAGTCGCGGCGCTTCCAGGGACCCATCCCCTTTAAGACTTCCAGGTTGGCCAAGGCGGAATCAAACTTCCCCTGGTGGTAGAAGGCTGCGGCCTGGTTTATCGACGAACCGCCCGGTGTCGTTTCCGCCGCCGGGGCCGGGGCCATGAGGGACATAAAGGCAATAAAGGCCATGAAGGCCAAGATGCAGCGGATGGCTGGAGGCCTCATCATCGCCGTTTGCGGGAGACGGAGAACCCACCGTCCGCTTCGAGATGGAGGAGGTAGAGCGTATCCGCGGCGATGAACAGGCTGCTGCTGATGGGCCGCTGGCCGCCGGGCGGGGAGAGGGTGATGTTGACCAGGCCGGGGGAGAGGGGCCATCCGCCCGCGGGAGCCGGAGAAATCCATTCCACGGTATCGTCCACCGTAACCTTGGTGCCCGCCGGACCGGACAAGAAGACCGCCGGGGGCATTGGTATTCTTTTTTTCGAGACCATGGAGACCTGAGTGTATTCGGGACGTCGGCCGGAATCGATGGGACGGGTCGCGACCGGGTCGGCTTCGTTCCCCGCTTTAATATCCAGTGCGACCGGTGGCATGCTCTCCGGGGCGGGAAAGCCGGCATGGTCGGGAGCGGTTCCTGTCTTTGCAGACGCCCGGGTCTTTGCCGCCGGACTGTCCGGCGCTTCGGCATCGCGCCCCTGGCTCCAGGCCATGAACCCCAGGGTAACCACCAGGATACCCATGGCTCCCGCCATGAGACGGATGGGGCCTTTGGAGGGTCCTTTGGCGGGACCTTTGGCGGGACCTTGCGCGGGTCCTTGCGCCGCAGGGCCGGCCGCGCTCACGTCCATCGTAACCGGGGCGGATTTCGCCTTGCCGGGGGGAGTGGCCAGCAATTCCCGCAGCAAGGGGTTGTCGGGTTGGCGGCGCATCGCCTTTTCCAACAAGGCCACGGCCTCGCGATGCTTGCCGACTTCGCGCAGGCCGGTGTATTTGTCGCGCAGCGCTTGTCCGGTCGGAAGTTCGTCGGAAACGGTTCCGGGCGACATGGGATCTCCGCCCAGGTCCAGCTCCCGCCAAAGCACGGATTCCGGCCGTTCCTCTCCCTCCACCTTTTTCCAGGCGTCGCGCATTTCGCGCATCAGCGCGTCCGGATCGTCGCTTTGCAAGGCGGTCATTACCGGTTTGAGAAGCAGGCGGGGCAGGCGCTTCAGACGATCCTCCGGGGGCGCCGTCCGGGCGGATCCGATTTCACGTATGGCCTGGGTAACCCGGGAGTTTCCTTCCCCGGGATCGAAAAGCGGTTCTCCCGTGGCCGCGAAATAGAGCAGGGAGGCGAAGCTGAAGAGATCCGACTTGGGCGTTCCCGGCTCTCCGGACACGTGCTCCGGCGACAGGAAGGCCGGGGTGCCCACGATCCGGCCTTGGGAGGCTTTGAACTTCTTTCCCGCCATGCCGAAATCGGAAAGCTTGACGGATCCGGATTTCGCCACCAGCACGTTGGCGGGGGAGAGGTCCAGGTGCAGCACTCCTTGCGAATGGGCGTAGAGCAGACCTTCAAGGGTCTGCAATCCGGCAGCCAGTACCGCGGAAACGGAAAGCCCACTCGGTGGGCCCCCACCCGGTGGGCCCCCACCCGAAGGGCCCCCACCCGGTGGGTCCGTCTCCCGGGCTCCAATGAGTTCGAGAAGGTTCCAGCCTTCCACGTATTCCATGCAGATGAACGCCTTGTCCTCATGCACGCCAAAGTCATAGATCCTAACCACATGGCCATGCTCGATGCGCGCCATCAAGGTGGCTTCCGAGAGGAATTCGTCGGGTGTGAGAACGGAGCCCGCATCCGCGAAGGAGGGGATTTTCAAGGCGACGATCCGATTGATCGGCTGCTGCAGGGCTTTGAAGATCCGGGAAGTGCCGCCCTCACCGATTAATTGCACCAGGTAAAACCTGCCAAAGGATTGACCAGGCTGAAACAAGTCTGACCTTCCAGGAGGTTCCATGGGTGGCATAGTGGTTCAATCTTGACCGAAAATGTGAAAATTAGCTGAAATCTAATATAGCGGCACCCCCGAATTTCTACAACCCAATCCTCCAAAGTCAGAGGGTCAGGCGCGAACCGGAAGAGCTGGAATCGTATTCCATCGGAGAACGGGGATCCGGGGGGCGAAAGTTCCGCTCCCGTTCAGAGTGCGCCCGTTCCAACCGCGTCCATTTCATAGGCGCGCGCATGGGCGACCGTGTCGGGGAATAGGGGCGCGGATTGGACGTCCGCGTTGTAGGACGACCGGACCATGGGGGCCGACGTGCAGATACGGATTCCGTTTTCCAGGGAATAGACCCTCATGGCCTCGAATTCCGCCGGGGGCACGTAGCGGTGAACCGGCAGGTGGTCGCGGGTGGGCTGCAAGTACTGTCCCATGGTGAGGATGTCCACCTTGAGGGAGGCGATATACCGGATCATATCCTGCAATTCGCCCGCCGATTCTCCCAGTCCCAGCATGAGACTGGTCTTGGTGGCGAAGCCCCGGGTCTTGGCATGGGAAAGCACCTTACTACTGTCCGCAATATTGCCCCTGCCACGCACGCTTTTCTGGAGGCGGGGAACGGTTTCGAAATTATGGTTGAGGATGTCCGGCCGGGCGTCCAGGATTCGATCGACCAGGCCCGTGTTGCCCTGCATGTCCGGAATCAGGACTTCGATCCGGCAATGGGGCGCGGCCTCCCGAACTGCCCGGATGGTTTCCGCCCACATATCAGCGCCCTGATCCGGGAGGTCGTCCCGGGCCACGGAGGTGATGACCGCATACTTCAATCCCATCAACCGCACCGACTGGGCGACTCGGGCGGGTTCATCCCGATCATAGGCGCCGGGCCTTCCCTTGGGAACGTCGCAGAAGCGGCAACCGCGGGTGCAAATGTTGCCCAGGATCATGAAGGTGGCCGTGCCTTTGGCCCAGCATTCACCCAGGTTGGGACAGCTCGCGCTCTTACAGACCGTATTCAATCCATGCTCTTCAACAATGCTGCGGACCTTGGAATACGCTTCGCCGCCTGGAATTTTCGCCTTGAGCCAAGCCGGTTTTCCGGGGGAGGGGTGATTCCCGGGGACGATAGAATCGGGGCGGGATTCCAGGGTGGAAACGGGCTGGGAATTCAACTGTGGGGACATAACCTAAAGATATCCATAATTGTATGTTTATGGGCCACTCCCCCCGGCGAAAGGCCAAAATTGCGCGGAAAACGCTATGCGCTATTCACAGGATGTCTCGCGATGCTAGGCTTAGCGGAAGGATTCGCCTTGGACAAGATCGCGTTCCGCGGGGGGACGCAAATGGGAT
Source organism: Fibrobacterota bacterium (assembly GCA_030854955.1). Classification (GTDB taxonomy): domain Bacteria; phylum Fibrobacterota; class Fibrobacteria; order UBA11236; family UBA11236; genus Chersky-265. The sequence continues at coordinate 9,276 of JALYSE010000046.1, forward strand.
ATACCTACGGACAGAACGGAGTCGGATGGCCATCCATCGCCAATGACCCGCTTTCCAACCCGGGGCGGGGCGGTTTCTACATTGCGCAATTGCGGCTCGAGTCCCATATCGATTTCGACAGCACCTTCTCGGGCGTGGCCAAAGCCAACCTGATGGGCTCGGATATCCAGGATCTCTACCTGCGGAAAACTTTGGGCAATTACCGGTTCCTGGCGGGAAAATTTCGTGGAGCCGGCCTCAAATCCGGAATGGGAAGCGATGAGTTCGACCGGACGACGGTAAATCTTCCCGCCTACGCCCGCGCCTGGGGAGCGTACAAACGCAGCCTCAATTTCCGCGATTTCGGAATCCAGGCCGAAAGGGACTTCTTCTCGGGAAACCTGAAGAATCGGTTTTTCATCCATAACGCCAATGGCGAAAACGTATTCAACTACGAGCCCAGTAGCGTGGCCGGAGCTTCGACCCAGGCATTGGGTCTGGACTATGCCGTGGATTGGCGCATCTCGCCCGTTACGGTATGGGGAGGCCATGTGGGTGCCTTGGCCCACCAGTCCTGGGACGAGTTCGTGGGTCCAGGGCGGGAAGGCTGGGAGGTGGGCTATTGGTTCAAGACCAATCCCATCGTAGATGCCTCCCTGAACCATCAGATGGATATGGGCCGTTTCCACATGTTCAATGAGGCGATGGGCCTACTCAATCGCAGCCTTCGCAATCCGGTGGATTCGAGCGCCACCAGAACCTGGGGCGTCTCCTCCCTGATCCGGTTCGACCACACGGAAAAATGGGGCTCCTATTTCCGGTACGAGTTTTTCGACAATACCGATGGACTCTATGCTGCGGACGCCCTCCATCTGCTTACCTTCGGGGGAGCCTGGCGTCCGTCCCCGGCGGCCTATGAAGGTCTCAAGGTCTCGGCCCAATATGTGCGGACCTACGAAGAAGCAGTGGAGAACCGGTCCCCGAACGATCTGCTCTATTGCCAGCTGCAGTTTCTTTTCTAGAGCGAACGAATGGCGCGCCAAGGTCAATTAGTTCAATGAAGAGCCTGCATTGACGTAAGCGGCGAAATCATCCGAACCTCTCTTTGCTCGGGTTCACCTTTGTATCTGTGATCGGTGTTGTCATTACCAAGATAATTTGGATTAAGTTTTTGTACGGAGCAGGTGTCGGTTTGACCCTGTTCATCGCCCATTGGCGGTGGATGCAAGGGATTAATTTCGGAATTTTTCGTGGTGGCAGGCTTGAGCCCACCGGCGCGGAAGAGTTCGATGAAGCTATCCGCCCATTGAAGGAAAAGGGCGGCCTACCGGAGGAACCTGATGAAATGATCCATCCAGCCTATGAGGCCGGAATTCCAGGCCGTTCAACTTAGGCGTAGCGGCCTTTCCAGGCCTTGTAGGTGCGGGCATCCAAACGGCCGTGGACCCGGCCCCGATAAACGCCTTTAGCCGCCAAGCGTTTTTGCAACAACTTGACCTCATCACCTTCCGACCCGTAGACCAACAACTTCCTGTCCTTTCCGGCGCCCCGCCCCGTTGCCAAAGCCCCGGCCGCGTCTTCTCCCGTGATCAGCAGGATCGGGAACTTCCGTTGCTCTGCGGCAAAAAGAAGGTCATGGAAGTTTTTCCAGGGGCCCTGGTTTTCCGGCGCGTCCTCGCGCCTGGGACAATGGGGCATTCCCGCCACCACCATGCAACCCGCGCTGGAAAACCCCGGAGGCTTTCCGTCCAGGTTCCATCCGCAATGCAGGTTATCATAGGGGTTACCGTAGAACAGAGGTGACGATTCCCCATAGGGCACCCCGGTGCGGCTGCGCCGATACAGGCGATAGGCGGTTTGCCGCAGGGCCTGATGCCCGTTGCGCTTGCCTTGCAGGTGTTCGCCCTTGGTCAGATCGGTATAATAACCCGGCTCCAATTGGTTCGTCCCCCGGCCCTTGGCTGGGCCTTTCCGGGCCGCGGCCTTTTCCACGTTGTCCCTATGGGGCACGGTGGAACCAGGCGCCGCGAATACACGCCGTTCCCGGCGATCCCATATCCCCAGGGTGCAGCGCATATGAAGGTAGTCGACCGGGGTCACACGCAAGTTCACGGAGCGGCTCCATCCCGAAGCGGATTTCGCGGGCAGGCAACCCCGCAAGGCGAAGAGGACGATGTCTTCTTCGGGGCGGATATGGAAGGCCGCGAACATTTTTTCCAGAGCGGCGTGAGACAAAGTCAGGGAGCGGGTTTGGGTAGTCGTCCGGTCTTGGTTAGTCGTCATAAGCGTGCCTTAAAAATAGTTAAAACCCATTTCCGGCCCCGGAGTCTCAAGTTGGGACGGGCGTTTCACGGACCTGTCGCATTTTCGTCGGCCCATCCGCTTACCGGGAGGAACCCGTCGGAGAGCGATGTGGGCAGAATGGTTTTTTCCGGGGCTTGCGGAGCCGATCGCAGAAATGGCACGACCGTTGCTTTTCAATCCTGTATCGAGAACCATTCCGGTTCGATACCCTTTAAGGAGGAAAACGTCATGAACAACTCAATCGTCTACAGCCAAAGCCCTAACAAATGGTTGGAACAATTCTTCAATGACTTCGACAAGGCTCTGACCAACAAGAACGACTTCGCGCCGGCCGTGGACATCGTCGAGGAAAAGGAAGACTATGTGCTGCGCGCCGAGTTGCCGGGCGTATCCAAGGAGAACATCAAGGTCGAAGTGAAGGAAAACCGACTCACCTTGAGCGGCAAGAAGGAAAGCGCCTGGGCGGCCAAGGATGGACAGTCTCCACGCGGGGAATACCGTTACGTTGAAAGCAGCTACGGATCCTTCGCCCGCTCCTTCGAGCTCCCGCGGAACGTCTCGGGAGAAGCCATCAGGGCCGAGTATCAGAACGGCGTGCTTACCCTGAGGATCGCCAAGGCCAAGGAATCCTTGTCGCGGACCATCGAAATCAATTGATGCGGCGGAATCTTCCGCATTGCATCAATCGAAAGGGCGGCCCGATAAGGCCGCCCTTGTCCCTTCAGAGGTAGCCGCGCTCCTTGAGCAAGGCCATGATGCGGTCGAGGGAATCCTCGGCGGTTTCCTTGTTTGTATGCAAGGTGATTTCCGGATTGAGAGGCGGTTCGTAAGGAGAGGAGATGCCGGTGAACTGGGCGATTTCACCCTTGCGCGCTTTGGCGTACAGACCCTTAGGATCGCGGGTTTCGCAAACCGCCAGGGGCGTATCCACGAAGATTTCCAGGAAATCTGCGCCGATGAGTTTGCGTGAGGATTCCCTTTCTGCCCGAAACGGCGAAATGAAGGAGACCAGGGTCATGATGTTGGCATCCCACAAGAGCCTGGAAACGTGGGCGACGCGCCGGTTGTTTTCTTTCCGTTCCGCTTCCGAGAAGCCCAGATCGGAGCAGAGCCCCAGGCGCACGTTGTCGCCGTCCAGCAGATAGGAAAGCTTACCCGCCTGATTGAGGCGGATTTCCAGAGCGTTGGCGAGGGTGGACTTGCCGCTACCGGACAGGCCCGTGAACCACAGGACCGCACTTCTCTGTCCGGATATGCGGATGCGCGCGTCCCGGTTCACGGAGGTTTTGTGCCAGACCACGTTCTTGGTCTTGGCGTCTTCCGTAGGTTTTTCCTGATCCGATGTTGCCATGGGTTCTAAACTAGTTATTTGGTCGGGCCGGTTAGTGTCAAAGGTCCTGACGATCGCGATCAGATGGCGCCGAAACCGCGCAATTGGGTCAGGGCTTCCTCGACGATTCCCGCTGCGGCGCCGGTGGACTCTTCGGCATCGGCGGGAGCTTCCAATTGCAGGACAAGATGCGGCTTCACCAGGTTCTCCAGAACCTTTACATCCTCGGAATCCAGACCCTTGGTCGCGGCCACAACTAACAGACCCGCGTCCAGGAGCAGGGAGGCGGCTTCGCCCAGCTTGGCGGCCGGAACTTCGGCTTCCCAACCGGCGTCCACCTTGGAGTTGCCGCTTTCGGAAGAGCTCTCGGGCGCCTCCTCCTGAGAATCCTTGAGCCCCAGGTAGAAGGCGTTTCTGCCCTGGCCGATCAGCCTGGCTTCCAAGGCCCTGGCCGCTAAGGAAGGATCCCGTCCCGGGCCCCCGGATAGGATCACCAAGGCGGCTTTCTGGTTCAGGAGCTTGGCGCGGACCTCGCTCCCGACGGCGGAGCGAGTAAGCAACGATGGCCGGGTTTTGGCATGCACGGCGGCCTCTTCGGGGAGGGCTTCGCGGATGATGCCTCCGCCGGCAATCTCATATTGATCAACAATTACGAATCGGCCGGTGGCTTCCAGGCGCGCGATGGGATCGAAGGCGAGGGGCTTGGACAGGTCGATGATGCAGTCCGCCACGTCATGACGCTCCACGGAGGATTTGGTCTGTCCTCCCGATTCGGAAGCGTCGATGAGATAATTGATTTTCTCGAGCCGGCAGGGGATCTTGGCTGTGCCCAGCTTCAGGTAATAGGTCTTGCCCGGAGTGAATGGCTTTTTTCCCATCCAGAAAAGGTTGATGCGCAGACGGCGGGAAACCTCGGCGGGAACATCTGCGGCCCGGACCATGAGCTCGCCGCGGCCGACGTAGATCTGTTCCGCCAGGGTGAAACCGACGGATACGCCCGAGCCCACTTCCATACGGGGAGCGGCGTGGAAACCTTCGATGGTGGCGATTCGGCTTTTCTTGCCGGAGGGCAGGAACACGATGGGGTCACCGACCTTGATGGATCCGGATTCCACTCGACCCGAAACGATGCGACGGTCGTCCCCTAGGGACGTGAACTTGTAGACGTCCTGGATGGGCATGCGGAAGGGCTGGTTGGCCTTGGGCGGCTCCTTTTCGAAGGCGTCCACGGCGGAAAGCAGGTTGTGGCCCTTGTACCAGGGCATCTTGTCCGAAGGGGCGATCAGGTTCTCTCCGTTGAAGGCGGAGATGGGCAGGAAGAACCTGGGGGTGGCGCCAATACGGGCGAGGAAGGCGATGTATTCGTCCCGAATGTCCTCGAAGGCGGTTTTGGAGTAGTCCACCAGGTCCATCTTGTTCACCACCACGGCGATTTGCTTGATCCCTAGCATGGACAACAGGTAGCCGTGGCGCTTGCTGTTCTCCCGGATGCCTTCTTTGGCGTCGATCACGAGCACGGCGGCTTCGGCGCGGGCGGCGCCCGTCACCATGTTCTTCAGGAATTCGATATGTCCGGGGGCGTCGATGATGATGTAATCACGCTTGGCGGATTTGAAGAAGATGCGGGCCGTATCGATGGTGATGCCCTGGGCTTGTTCGTCCTTGAGCGCGTCCAGCAGAAAGGCGTATTCGAAAGGCCGGGAGTTGCGCTCGCAGAACGCGCGCACGGAATCCAATTTGCCGTCCGGCAGGGATCCGGTATCGGTGAGGAGCCGGCCTACCACGGTACTTTTCCCGTGATCGACGTGGCCGACGATGACGATGTTCATGCGGATACGGCCTTCCACCTTGCTGCCGGGGATGCCGGTAGGGGCGAAAGGGGTTGCGATGCGGGTTTGTTCCATGGCGTTCATCCTTACATGTATCCGTCGCGTCGCAGGGTTTCCAGGCCGCCGCCGTCTTCCTTGTCCTGGGCGCGGCCGGACCGTTCGGCGATATTCACGAACTTTCCGGTCTTGAGTTCCGCCACGATCTCGGCCACGTTCCTGGACGTGGAGTCCACCGGGGTCGTGCAGGGGTAACATCCCAGGGATCGGTAGCGCTTGCCCGTGCCCTTATCAAAATAGAGGTCCGTGATGGGGATGTTATCTCGTTCGATGTATTCCCAGATGTTCAACTCGGTCCAGTCCAGCAGGGGATGGATGCGCAGATGGGTTCCCGGAGCGAAGTCCGTCTTGAACTGGTTCCAAAGTTCCGGAGGCTGATCGCCCACGTCCCACTCGTTGTTCTTGTCGCGCGGGGAAAAATACCGCTCCTTGGAGCGTGATCCTTCTTCGTCGGCGCGGGCGCCCACGATGACGCCGGTGTAGGGATCCTTGTTCTTGTCCACTTCGTATTTGCCGGTTTGCAGATTGAGACGGAAGCGCGGCCATTCCCCGGAGAGGGTATTCTTGAGGGCGTCCGTCTTCAGGTTCTTGCAGCATTGCAGGCGCGTGATGTTGCCGTCCGGAAAGGTTTCCTTCCGTTCCAGAGCGCCGGTGTTCTGGCCGTAGACCATGGTCAGGTGCCATTCCATTGCAAGCTGATCGCGATAGCGGATCATTTCCGGGAGCTTGTAGTTGGTGTCGATATGCACCAGGGTGATCGGCACATGACCGAAGAAGGCCTTACGCGCGAGCCATAGGAGGACCGTGCTGTCCTTGCCGATCGACCAGAGCATGGCGAGGTTCTTGAAATTGGCGTACGCCTCACGGAGGATGTACACGCTTTGGTTTTCGAGTTGGTCCAGGTGATCGTGTTCCATGATGCCTTTTCGTCTAGGACAGCCAATAATAACATATATAACATATTATTTTAGTCTGGTAAATGCCGGAGAAGTTTTGCTTCCAAGTGACGATATCGTTAAAATTTTGGCGAATATATATCCGACTTTGTCTATAGGTTTAACTGACGTCCTAGTATGCATACTGAAATAGTATGCAAATAGGACTTCAAGGGGCTTCCGGCCAGGATCGCGGTCCAAACGCCTTATCCACCTACCGGGCTAGAATTGAAATAATCCATTGCCGCCGAAGGGCCCTTTTTTAAATATTTATCGGAAAAGGACACCCCCTAAAATGGCTATCACCGGTCCCGCAGTTTACCTCTCCACCATTCTGTTGGAAAAAAACAGAAGCAACGGAAAAGGTCCCTCCCTGCTCGTCTCCGATTGGATGGAGGAAACCGGCGAGGCTGGTTTTGCGGGTCTGGAAATCTGGATGAACCACCTGCTTTTCGCGTCCCGGGAAGAGTGGGAGTTGATCAAGGAACGATCGGCGGAGTCCGACCTTCCCATCTCCATGATCTCCGTCGTCCTACCGGCCGACAACTCGGACAAAAGCCAGCGTCTGCGCGAAACGGTCCTGGAGGCCTGCGATTATTTTAACCCGGACGGACTGAAGTTCAGCCTTTCCGAGGCCAAGACCACGGGACTGGACTCCCTGGAGTTCATCAAGGAATGGTCCAGAGACGTTCCCAAGGAAATCACCATGCTCTTCGACGGCGCGGAATCGGTCGGACCGGAAGGCCTGGAAGCGGCCCGGAACGCCCTGGGGGGTGGGCGTTACCAGGCTGTCCTGCATCCCTTTCTGTTCGCGCCCAAGGAATTGGAGGCGGCCCTTGAGTCCGCCGGTGACTTCGTGGCCAACCTCGGCGTCCAGGCGAAAAAAGGCGGTCAATGGATCCAGCTCGAGGAGAACGCCGAAGAGCACCTGAAGATCATCGCGGCCATGCAGGCGCGGGGTTATAAAGGGACCTGGTCTCTGGAATTCACCAAGGGGACGGGGCTGGCTGGGGAGAACATCGAGAAGATGTTCGATAACGCGGAGAGGGATCTCAACTTTCTGATGCAAGCCTCCAAGGCACTGGCCTTCTAACTACCTAATGGCCGGATCGAGTCACCGTCCCTGGCCGGAGATAGCCGATTTCAGCTTGTCGAATCCAACGAAATTGGTAAGGTACGAGTAATAGATCTGGTTTTCGGCCATCTTCGCCGCTTCCATGTCCACGTCCACATTATTGATTTCCCCGGGCAGGGTTTCGTCCTTGGCCTCGAATACGAACGGGGAGATCTTAGTCAGGTCCAAACCTTTGCCGCCCGGCATGTGGCCTTCCTGGGTGTTGAACGCGTCCAGTTTGGCTTTCCTCGCATTCTGCAATTGCTCTTCGAAATTGACTTCTTTACGCTGATACCCGGGAGTCTGGATGTTGGCGAGATTCTGGGAGATGACTTTGCCGCGCAATACGCTTGCGTCCAGGCTCTTGTAGACCATTTGGCGAGTATCGCCGCCGAAGAGGAACTTGCGGATATCCATGCTCAATTCAAAAGCAAGGTCCGTACCGGATTTGCAGATTGCGATTAAGAACTGATTTCCGGGTTTCCCGAAGCTTTCCGGAAGGGCCCGTTTGGTAGAGCGGAAAGGTTTGCCGGGGGGCCGATCAGGATCGGCAATATTTCCCCCTGACCCTTCCGGAAGTGGGCCAGAGATTCATTTCGGATTGAGAGGTGGAAAACTTGAGAAAAACTTGAACGCTAGGCATCCGTGGCAAGGACACGGACAATTCGGCAAACCGGGGCTTGGACGTTTGTTGCAATCTGGAACGGAAAACGTTTCAAACCTCGGATGATGGCGAATCTATTTTAATAAAAGGACTTTTCTCCTGGAATCAGGACCGGTCCCGCCCGGCGACTTTCCGGCATCCCGTTTGCTTTGGGGTAATCCCATGGAGAATCTCACTCATATCGCGCAAGAGGCCTTGCAAAAAGCGCAGGAGATCAAGATGGCCGACCGCCATCTGGAATTGACCTCCCTGCATCTCGCGGCCGGCCTCATGCGGGCCGCCTTCGATTTTCTGGAGCCGTCCCTGAGCGATGCCGGAATAAATTCCATCGCATTGGCGGAGGACCTGGAGGACACCGTCGCACGGCTTCCCAAGGCCCAGAAGGGAGCCGGAGACGATGGTATGGTGTCTCCCGATTTGCACCGTGTTCTGCGCGGAGCCAAGCAGATCAGCCTCGACATGGGTGACACCGTGGTTACTGCCGAGCATCTCTTCCTCGCCTTGGAAAAGGCGGAGATGTTCGACCTCAAAAGCGCGCTTGCCAAGCACAAAATCGATTTCAAAAAAGCGAAGGAAGCCATCATGAAGAACCGGAACGCCAGCGGCTCGGGAGAAGGTCCAGGGGCCCACTCCGAAAACGCCGAGAACGAATTCAAGGTCCTGGAGAAATACGGAATCGAACTCGTATCTCAGGCCCGGGAGGGAAAGCTCGATCCCGTCATCGGCCGCGAGGAGGAGATCCGCCGCGTCATCCGTATCCTCTCCCGGAAAACCAAGAACAACCCCGTGCTCATCGGCGAACCCGGCGTGGGCAAGACCGCCATTGTGGAAGGCCTGGCCCAGCGCATCGTGAGGGGGGACGTGCCGGAATCGCTCAAAGGCAAGAAGATCTACAGTCTGGACATGGGCAGCCTCATCGCGGGCGCCAAGTACCGGGGCGAATTCGAAGAGCGGCTGAAGGCGGTGCTCAAGGAACTGGAAAACGACGAGAATACCCTGCTGTTCATCGATGAGCTTCACAATATCGTCGGGGCGGGGAAGGCGGAAGGCTCCATGGACGTGGGCAACCTGCTCAAGCCCAAGCTGGCGCGCGGCGAATTGCACTGCATCGGCGCGACCACCCTCAAGGAGTACAAGGCCCATATCGAGAAGGACGCGGCCCTGGAGCGCCGCTTCCAGCCGGTGCTGGTGCCGGAACCCACCCTTGAGGAGAGCATCTCCGTCTTGCGCGGCATCAAGGAGCGATTCGATCGCCATCACGGCGTGCGCATCCAGGACAACGCCATCGTCGCGGCCGTCAAGCTCTCGTCCCGCTACATCGCCGACCGCTTTTTGCCGGACAAGGCGATCGATTTGATGGACGAGGCCGCCGCCATGGTCAAGACCCAACTGGACACGGCCCCGGAGGAACTGGACACCCTGAGCCGACGCCTGTTGCAATTGCAGATCGAGGAGAAGGCGCTCAGCAAGGAGAAGGACGAGAAGAGCCGGGAACGGCTGGAAGTGCTCAAGGGGGAAATCGCCTCCTTGCGTGAGCAGGTGGAGGGCATGCAGCGGCAATGGGAAGCCCATGCCCGGCAGATCCAGAAGACCCGGGATCTGCAGGCCGACGTCGATCGGATCAAGCTGCAGATCGAAAAGGCGGAGGCCGAGTACGATCTGAACCGGGCCGCGGAGCTGAAATACAAGACGCTGCGGGATGCCGAGCGGAAGCTGTCGGAAGGCCAGGAACAGACCGCCATGGCGCGCGTGGGCGGCGTGCAGTTGCACGAAGAGGTGACCGAGGACGAAGTTGCCGAAGTGGTTTCGCGCTGGACCGGCATTCCGGTAACGCGCCTCAAGGAAGCGGAAAAGGATAAGCTGTTGAACCTGCCCGATCATCTCGCCAAGCGGGTGGTGGGGCAGCGGCTCGCGATCGAGGCGCTATCCCACGCCATCCTGCGCAACCGCTCGGGCCTGGCGCGGGAAGGCCGGCCCATCGGGAGTTTCCTGTTCCTGGGACCCACCGGCGTCGGCAAGACGGAACTGACCAAAGCCATCGCCGAATTCCTGTTCGACAGCGAGAATTACGTGATCCGGCTGGACATGAGCGAATACATGGAGAAGCACGCCGTATCCAAGCTGATCGGCGCGCCTCCCGGGTATGTGGGCTACGAAGAGGGCGGCCAGCTGACCGAGGCCGTGCGGCGCCGGCCTTATGCCGTGGTTCTGCTCGATGAAGTGGAAAAGGCCCATCCGGACGTCTTCAACATCCTGTTGCAGGTGCTGGATGACGGCCACCTGTCCGATTCCCAGGGCCGCATGGTAAACTTCAAGAACACCATCATCGTGATGACTTCGAACATCGGGTCCCAAAAGATCGCCCAGTCCGAAGGTCCGGTGATCGTGGACGACCTGATGCCGGATATCCGCACTTTTTTCCGCATCGAGTTCATCAATCGCATCGACGAGATTATCGTCTTTCAACGGCTTGAAAAGGAGGAGCTGGTCAAGATCGCGGAGTTGCGCTTCCAGGATCTGGCTAAGCGACTTCGGGAACGGGGAATAGATTCCGAAATCACCCCGGCGGCGGCGAGGGCCATCGCGGAAAAGTCCTTCGATCCCCAATTCGGGGCTCGGCCCATCAACCGTTACATCCAGACCCATCTGGAAAACCCCTTGAGCCGGATGATCATTTCCGGCGAGTTGAAATCCGGGGACAAACTTTCGGTGTCCTTCAAGAACGACGCTTTTGAGTTCAAGGCCGAACCCGCTCTGGACGTGGAGGATGCCATCTACACGGAAATGACTTAAATGCCCGGGGGTACCAGTTAAAGCCCGGAGAGGGGCGCTTACGGGGCCCAATCCACCGTTTTCCGGCTCCCAGGGGCATGAATCCCTCTAAATCCCCCAGGGATTTCCTTTCGATCCAGCTTATATTGGCTAAGTGGACTCGACTTTGTATGCGTTCGGGGGCAAGTTTCCGGCCGTGCTGGAACGTTTGGAGGGATTGGTTATGCGTAAGATATGGAACAATTGGACGGTCGCGCTGGCCCTGGTATCCATTGGATTCGCTTTTCCGGGTACGGCTTCCGCCCAGAAGACCTTTAAGGGCGACGACTACGCCATTACCTTTTCGGCGGGGTGGGATACCGTGTCGACGTCCTTCATACTGCGCAAGCACCTTGGGCTCAGTGGCATTGCCACCCTCGGCGCGGAGCCGGGTTCGACCCTCCCAAACATCGATTCCATCTCCACCGCCATGTCCGACACCCTCGGCGGAACCATCACCAAGGATTCCAGCGGAGTCAAGACCATCGGCAAGTACCAGGTCCATTGGCAGAAATTCAAGTACGACAGCCTTCCGAAGCTGAGCGCCCAGATCATGGCGCAAGTGCCTATGGCCGCCCCCTTGAAAAATGGGAGCTTCCGCGTGTATTACCTGAACGCCGATGGCGTCAGTTTCACCATCGCGGCCATGTCAGTGGTTCGGGTTGGATCCAGCATCCCACCCTATGAGGATGTCGAAACGGCTCTGGAAACCCTGAAGCTGGGGGCCCTCGCCGGCATCAATAACGTGGCGCGCACCGGCGGCCGCGACCTCTGGGTCCGTGACGGCAGGTTGGGCGGGTCGTGGCTCAAGGCCAACCGGGTCTTCGCCGTGGAATGCTTCGATTCCCGCGGCGCTCTCATCGGCGTTGCGACCCATGCCACTGAAGGCACCTGGAAGCTTCCGGTCTCCAGCCAGGAAATGTTCGTCCGCCTCCGCACCGCGGTGGGCACGGGCCTGCATTTAATCGTCCGCCCATAATCGACCCTTGATCGACCCATAATCAACGCCTGATCGACGCCTGATCGGCTCAGATTGAGGTGTGGCGGGTAAATCCCCATCCTTGCCTTTGGCCCCTTCCATTTTCCGTCGCTTCCGGCCATCGCTTGCCTAGGATCCCCGCTGGATCTATTTTCTTTGCGTTTTCCTCTTCCCAAGGCGCGCCGGAAACTCCGACGCCCACTATCGCATCATCCCGGAGCGGCCGAACCATGGCAGGAAACCTCAAAGTTACCGTCTGGAACGAGTTTATACACGAGCAGAAGCCCGGCAAGCCTAGGGAAATCTACCCCCAGGGGATGCATGCGGCCCTGGCGGCCCATTTCTCGGCGCAACCGGGAATCAAGGCCCGCACCGCCACCCTGGATGAGCCCGAACACGGACTCACCGAAGAGGTGCTGAAAGAGACCGACGTCCTGTTCTGGTGGGGCCACGTCGGCCATGACAAGGTGGACGACGCCATCGTGAACCGGGTCCGTCTGGAAGTGCTGGCGGGAATGGGTCTGGTGGTGCTCCACTCCGGCCATAATGCCAAGGTATTCAAGGCGCTGTTGGGGACCAATTGCAGCCTCAAGTGGCGCGAAGCGGACGAGAAGGAAATTATCCACAACATCGCCCCTGGGCATCCCATCACCCGGGGCATCGGCGATACCATCATCCTTGATCATCACGAGATGTACGGGGAGCGCCACGAGATTCCGGAACCGGATCAGGTGATTTTCATTTCCTGGTTCGAAGGCGGCAATGTCTTCCGCAGCGGGGTCACCTTCGAACGGGGCCTGGGGCGCATCTTCTATTTCAGCCCCGGCCATGAAACCTATCCCATCTACCATCGCCAGGATATCCTGAAAGTCCTCACCAACGCCGCTCACTGGGCGGGTGGGCGGGCGACCCTGGCTCGGGAGGAAAGCAGGGGCCAGCCGCGCCGGCATACCGAAAACAGCGTCAACGAAAAAGTACCGTTGAACCCCATCGCTGGCGCCGCGGTAGAAGACTTTTTGGAGCGGGGGTGAGCGCTTTCGTTCCGACCAGAGGCCGTCGTATAGAGTGGTTTGGTATAAAAGCCGCGTGGACATGGAAAAAAACGGCGTCGATCCATGCGGGGCAACCAGAACCTCATTTTCAGGCACCTTGACCCATTTCGGGGGATTAATCTATATATCACGACCGTCCCCAGGCACGGTTTGACCCCGGTTGTAGGCTGCGTTTTCTCGCAGGTCCACTTAGGCGGGAAACCGCCCCAGCAAGGCTAGGGTCCGCCCCAGCAAGGCGGGGGTCCGCCCGCAATGCGGAGCTTTTTGATTCTGAATTTGTGAAAGGATGACCTAATGGCCGTGAAACCCTTTGAACCGAAATTCATGAAGATGAGCGTGCTCACCGCCGCTTTGCAGGAGCTCACGCCCCGCGATGTTCGCGATCCGGATCCCGACAAGGCCATCGAGGATTGGCTTCAATTCGCCCGCGAACTCGAAGTCGATAATATCCAGCTCTCCGCCGCCCTGCATCCCACCGAATCCGACGTACCTCTGGAAGCCATGCTGGATCCCGTCGCCAATACCCTCGATCTTCGCAAGCCCTTCGACTCCAAACGCGCTAACCGCGTGCTCGCCGCCATGAAGGAAACCCGCGTGGGCATGACCGACATCGGCTACTTCGACAACATGCTCACCGACGACGACGCTAACCGCCTCAAGAAGCGCGAGTTCATGATCCGCGCCATGGACGCGGCCGTCGCGCTAGGCATCAAGGCCGTATGCGGGTTCGTGGGCCGCAACAGCAAGCTGAGCATGGATCAGAACTACGACATGTTCGAGAAGGAATTCATCCCCCTACTAAAGGCCGCCAAGGATCGCGGCCTGCAGTACCGCGTCGAGCAATGCCCCATGCCCGGCTGGAATCCCACCGATCTCTGGGTCAATAACATCGCCCACGTGCCCGGCGCTTGGATCGCCTTGCAC
>JALYSE010000258.1 GCA_030854955.1 Fibrobacterota bacterium
CGCCGAGTGGCTGCTGACGAACGCAAAAAGTTGAAAAGCTGAAAAACTACTTAGCCGGGATCAGGTAGTACTCCCCTACCACGATCCTGTCCCCGGCCCCGCCGTCCCCGATTTCACAGGCCACGCCCACGACGCCCGAACAGGGGTTGAAATGGATGACGCGACATTCCGATCGGACCTTCTCCAGCTTTCCGCAATTCCCCACGCACGCCGGATCCGCCGATTCCAGCGCGTCTCCCAATGGGATGGTCACGGAGGAGTCTCGGTTCAGCCATTTCATCCTGCTCTCGGGCATCCCGTCAATGGACACCTCTTCCATGTCCCTTATTTCCGGATGGGGAACTTGGGAGGGGACCTCCAGCTCATCATAGGAGAACAGCGCTTTGGCCCGAGTCAACCCGATGCGCAGGATATCCCAGTGCAATTCCCCTCCGGGAGCCGGACTGCGGCCCGCTTCCGCACATACATACAAGCGCGCCTTACAGGTGGAAAAGGCGGACCAGGTTTCGCATTTTCCACGACGCGGTTCCGGCATGGGCCCGCCCAGTTTGTCCAAGGTGAAGTAAGCGCTTTTACGCGCGCGTAGATCCGGAAAGGACCAGACCGAGGAATCCTCCCCGCCCAGGCTCCGGTCCGCAAGGCGCAAGGCTTCGCGTCCGGCTTCCAGGGCCGAATCCTTCATGCCCCGTTTCAGGAAGCATAAGCCAAGATCGTTCCGAACCGCGGCGTCGGCCGGGTTCAAGTCGGCCACCTCACGGTAGAGTTCGCCCGCCTTTTCGTAGCGCTTGGCGCGGTACAGGGCATTCGCCTTTTCCTTCAAGGTGATGAGCTTCCGGGTGGCGGAGTTGGCCGCGGGGGGAATGCCGGACGGTCGATACGGCCGCTCGAAGGAAGGCTGGGATGAATCGTTGTCCCATTCGTCTTGGTCATCCGAAACCGAGGCGGGAACGGCAAGGCAGGCGAGCGCGATCAGGAAGGATCCTTGCGAAGGCAGACGGAACCGGGCGAGAAACGCAATGGGTTGGTAAAAATGCATGGGCCTCAGGCAAAAATTCTACCGCTTACGCGGCCGCACGGCCAGTCCGGACCAGCCTCCAAATCCCCTCGATTGCCCGCTATCAACCGACTGGGATGTCCGGTTTCGGTCAATTGAGGCACGAACCGGTCAGTTTCATGGCGGCGGAAAGCCACCGCCTTCCTAAACCTAAATTGCCGGAAAACCTGCAAAATTCTAACGTTTATGCCGGTTTTGGACGTCCGCGGATGGCGGCATCCCCAAGTATTGGAGTGAAGATGGAAGGCCTTGATATCAAATCGATTTACGCCGGACTGGATGCCAAGCATGCCCATGCCCGCAAAACCCTGGGCAAGACCCTCACGCTCGCGGAAAAGATCATCTGGTCTCATCTCCACGATCCCGCGCAATCCCGGATGGAACGCGGAAAATCCTTCGCCCTGCTCCGCCCCGATCGCGTAGCCATGCAGGACGCCACCGCCCAAATGGCCATCCTCCAGTTCATGCAGGCGCAGAAGCCCCAGGTCGCCGTGCCCACCACGGTCCATTGCGACCATCTGATCATCGCCCGCGACGGCGCCACCCGCGACGTGGAAATCGCCAACAACGAGAACAAGGAGGTCTTCGACTTCCTCAGCTCCGCCGCAGCCAAATACGGAATGGGTTTCTGGAAACCCGGATCCGGCATCATCCACCAGGTCGTCCTTGAGAACTACGCGTTCCCCGGCGGCATGATGATCGGCACCGATTCGCATACCCCCAACGCCGGCGGACTGGGAATGATGGCCGTGGGCGTAGGCGGCTCCGATGCCGTGGACGTGATGGTCGGCATGCCCTGGGAAGTGCTCTATCCCAAGGTCACGGGCATCCATCTGAAGGGCAGCCTCAACGGCTGGACCTCTGGCAAAGACGTCATTCTCAAGCTGCTTGAGATCCTGACGGTCAAGGGTGGCACCAACAAGATTATCGAGTATTTCGGCAAGGGCGTGGAAACCTTGTCCTGCACGGCCCAGGCCACCATCACCAACATGGGCGCGGAACTGGGAGCGACCTGCTCGCTGTTCCCTTTCCACAAATCCATGGGCGACTACCTGCGCGCCACCCGCCGCGCCGACATCGCCGACTTAGCCGAAAAATACTCGGCCTTCCTGAATCCGGATCCCGAGGTCCTCGCCAATCCCACCGCTTTCTACGACGAGGTCATCGAGATCGATCTCGACAAGCTTGAGCCTTACGTGGTCGGCCCGCACAGCCCGGACAAGGCGCGCCCCATCTCCAAGTTCAAGGAAGAGATCGAAAGGGAAAAGTATCCCGAGCTCCTTTCCGCCGCCCTCATCGGCTCCTGCACCAACTCCTCGTACGAGGATATCGGACGCGCCGCTTTCGTGGCCAAGCAGGCGCTGTCCCGCGGCAATCAGGCCGCCTCGCAGTTCTTCGTAAGCCCCGGCTCCGAACAGGTTTTCGACACCACCAAGCGGGACGGTTATCTGAACACCCTGGACAAGATGGGCGCCGTGGTCATGGCCAACGCCTGCGGTCCCTGTATCGGCCAATGGCAGCGCAAGGACCTGGCCGAAGGCACCGCCAATTCCATCATCACCTCGTTCAACCGCAACTTCCGCGGCCGCAACGACGGCAACAATGCCACCTTGTCCTTCATCGGTTCTCCGGAACTCGTGACGGCCATGGCCTTGGCGGGTACGATTAAATTCAACCCCCTCACCGATTCACTCAAAGCCGCGGACGGCACCTTCTACAAGCTGGAAGCGCCGGTGGCGGACGCCCTGCCCAAAAACGGATACGCCTTCAACGATGGCGGCTTCATCGCCCCCGCCAAGGACGGCTCCACCGTGGAAGTGAAGGTCGCCCCCGACAGCAGCCGCCTGCAGCTTTTAGAACCTTTCAAACCCTGGGACGGCAAGGAGATCGAGGACGCCCTTGTGCTGGCCAAGGCCCAGGGCAAGTGCACCACCGACCATATCTCCCCCGCCGGAAAGTGGCTCAAGTTCCGCGGACACCTGGACAAGATTTCCGATAACATGCTCGTGGGCGCGACAAACGTCTTCAATGGCGCCATCGGAACGGCGAAGAACGTCCTTACGGGCGAAACCGGCAAGACCTATCCGCAAATCGCGCGCGACTATAAGTCGAAGGGAAAGGGCTGGGTCGTGTTCGGTGAAGAGAACTACGGCGAAGGTTCCTCCCGGGAGCATGCCGCCATGTCCCCGCGCTTCCTTGGTGCCCGCGCCGTAATCGCCAAGAGCATGGCCCGCATCCACGAAACCAACTTGAAGAAGCAGGGGCTGTTGCCGCTCAAGTTCGCCAACCCGGCGGATTACGACAAGGTGCGCGAAGACGACCGGGTGGCCATCACCGGCCTTACCGCCTTTGCTCCGGGCAAGAACCTGAACGTCACGCTTAAGCATTCGGACGGGGCCAGCGAGAGCTTCGAGGTGACCCACACCTTCAATCAGGAACAGATCGAATGGTTCAAGGCGGGAAGCGCCCTGAACCTGATGAACTGAGGCTAGAGTGCCGATTGAACCGTTCGAGGAGGTCCCCGAAGACGCCTTCCTGGCCGGCTTCCGGCGGCGTTGCCATCGCATCATCTTCAAGACCGATACCCGGGCCGGGCGTGCTTTCGATATCGTTCTGGTCTGGGCCATCCTTTTAAGCGTCGCGGCCGTGCTCTTGGAAAGTGTCGCCGGTATCCGGGCCAGGGTGGGCCGGCTGTTCGACGTCATCGAATGGACCTTTACCATCCTGTTCTCCATAGAATACTGCCTCCGACTGTTCAGTCTGCGCAATCCATTCGCCTATGCGATGAGTTTTTTCGGGTACGTGGATCTTTTTTCCATCCTGCCCACCTACCTCGCTCTATTCGTTCCTGGGGCCCAGGCCTTCTCCGTGGTGCGGACCTTCCGGTTCCTGCGCCTCTTCCGCATCTTCAAGCTCATCCGTTATATGCGGGAAGCCCGGGTGCTGGTGGTGGCCTTGAAAGGGAGCCTTCCCAAGATCACGGTTTTCCTGACGGCCCTGCTGGGAATCGTCATCTGCATGGGCGCCCTCATGTACCTGATAGAAGGCGAGGAGAACGGATTCACGAGCATGCCCAAGGCCATCTACTGGGCCGTCAGCACACTTTCCACCGTCGGTTACGGAGACATAGTTCCCAAGACCGACGCGGGCCAGGCCATCGCCGCCCTCGTCATGTTGCTGGGCTATTCTATCCTGGCGGTGCCCACCGGAATCGTATCCGTGGAAATCGCCCAAGCTACCCGCAAGATGCAGGATGAGAACCGCTGCCCCGGTTGCAGAGCGGACCACCACGACAACGACGCGGTCTTCTGCAGGCGCTGCGGCGTCGCGCTTTCCCCGCCGCGCTGACTGTCGCATTGAAAGCGCGATGGGCCCGCGCGAAAAGACAATAGCATCCACTTTAAGTTTCCCTTTAACTTCGCCCAGCGTTTGTCACCGATACGTAACTTCTACGTTGACATCCAGCGCGGGCTTTGACTCGCGTGCCATCCGCCCGTAAAATAGATCCAGGCCCACCGGAATGGATTCCGGCCGGGATGCGGGAGGCAACGCATGGTCTCCCCATTGGATTCACGATGGAAAAAATATCGATCCGGCAAACGTATACGCAGGTCAGCCTCTATGCACGCATTTCCACTACCGAAGGCACAAAGAAGAACGGGGTTGCCGGAGGCGCGGCCCCTAACGACGGAAATGCCTGCCCCCCGAAAGGCGATGAATGCGCACGCAGCAAGGACGGGGACACATTCACCCTGAGCATCGAAGCGCGCTCGCTCCAGGTTTCCCAAACTATCACCATCGAGACCGACGACGCGGCGGGCAAGAGCGGTCGGAACGGCGAAGCGGAACGTTTGGGCGGCGGTTTCGTGAATGCATTACTCGACGCAATGGACAAGGCGGACGGCAAGCACCGCAAGCCCAGGCATCAATTTCCCGAGTTGACCGACCCGGAGGACGTGGCGTCCAAGGTCTTGGAACAACTCAACCGGGACCATGCGGACCAAGGCGGGACCCGGCTGGACTTCGCCGATGCCGTCAAAAAGCGCCTGGCAGATTGGAAGCCCTCCGCAGCCCGGATAAGCGTCGAGTACCAGGAGTTCCGGAGCCAGGTGAATATGGCGATTTCCGGCGGGTTGGATGCGTGGGCGTCCGAGGGGAATTCAGAGCCCACTTTCTAGAGGGAATAAGCGTCTACATTATTACGGCATGTTCAGCCCACGCACCTTTTTCCGTCCCCTGGACGCAATCCTGATTCTGACGGTTTCCGCCGCGGCGGGTTGGGGGCTCCTCGCCTTCCGCATTTCCGAAGGCACTAAGGCCGTTGTCCATGTCGGCAACAAGAAGTACGGCTGGTACGAACTGTCCTCCTCCCGGCACCGAGTCTTCGTATCCACCCATATCGGCCCCATGGAGCTGGAAATCGGCGGGGGATCGGCTCGGGTGGTTTCCTCTCCTTGCCGGAACAAGATCTGCGTGAAGACCGGGGCCATCAGCCGCAGCCATTCGGAAATCGTCTGCATGCCGGCACGCATGGTGGTCATCCTCGAAAGCGAAGGCGCGGATGCGGATGGATCCGGGGAAGGGACCGATGCCGTCACCTTTTGAGGCTTCGGCTCACGCGGCCATCCCAGATCCGGAAAGGGAACTGCGGTCCGGATGGGGTAACACAAAGGTAACTCCGGAAGCATTCGCCCTCGCTCTGCTTGTGGCCTCCAGCTTTCAGATCATGGAAAACCTGCTCCCCCGCATTCCCTTGTTCCCATGGATGCGCATGGGATTTTCCTACGTGGTCATCCTGCCCTTTCTACTCCACTACGGTCCACGGGCGGCCTTCGCGCTTTTCCTGGCCCGTAACTTCATCACCGTCCTTTACGGCGGCCAGCCCCTCACCACCTTCCTCATTGGCAGCGGCTCCGGGGCTCTCGCATTGCTGGGATTGGGACAACCGGTGGCCTGGGCCTACCGGCGCGGTTGGATGGGGATCCTGGGATCGAGCATCCTGCTGGCCGCGGGATTCAATTTAATCCAGCTGGCCATGGTCAATTTCGCATTCATCCGCCATTCGGGATTTTTTTTCCAGGTCGGGCCCATTCTTGCCTGGTCCCTAATCTCGGGCGCAATCATCGCC
>JALYSE010000047.1 GCA_030854955.1 Fibrobacterota bacterium
TCTTTTCTAGGCTCGTCGCTATAGAGTTTGCTTCGCAAACTCCCCGCTCCTCGCATTCAGGATCTTTTCTAGGCTCGTCGCTATAGAGTTTGCTTCGCAAACTCCCCGCTCCTCGCATTCAGGATCTTTTCTAGGCTCGTCGCTATAGAGTTTGCTTCGCAAACTCCCCACTCCTTACTTCAGGAGCTTCCTAGACCTTGCCCAAATCGCTCAGGCGCACAAAGCCGCCCTTGCCGTTCGCCAATTTCACGGAGACCCACTCACCGCGGGTTTCCACGATCTCGAACTTGGTTCCTTCATGGACCTGGGTCAGCAGCTGGAAAGTTTCTCCGGGCCCGCTGAACATTTCCACCGCAGGCTTCAATACGATTCCGTATTGAAGGGTTTCCTGCGCCCGGATTTTTACGATAAGGGAAGGGGAGACGGCGACCAATACCAGGCCCGCCAATACCATCGTCGTGAAAAGCGCGCTTCGTAGGGTGGGCCCCGCGTACAAGGCGAGGATTCCGGAAAGGAAAATACCCGTGAAAAGGCCCAATACAATCCAAAGGCCTTCATTGATGGAGAAGGCGGAATGCACCATGGCGATGGCCTTGGTCAAGGCATTGGTCTCCGGAGCCGGATTCTTATCGACGATCTGCGCGTTGACGAAGCGGAGGTTGGTGGCGATATCCTCGTCGTTGGGGTCGAGTTTGCGCGCTTTTTCGAAATAAAGGATGGCCATGCCGGCCTGGTTCAGCCGGAACAATGTGTTCGCATAGTTGAAGTACAGGCGGGAATCCGCGATGCCTTCGTCGATGGCCTTGCGATAAAGGTCGGCCGCTTTGGCGTAATCGTTCTTTTCATAGGAAGCGTTGGCCTGCTGGTAGGCTTTGGTAGCGCGTTGGATGGACTCCGGCGAGGCCGCAGCGAGGCTGGAAAGGAGAAGCATAAGCGTGATGGCTTGTGCGAGGAAAGATTTCCGGACGGGTTGTGCGGAAGAAGTTGATTTCATAATTCCCGATCCATCATGCGCAGCAGGTTTTCCGAGGAATCCAGGGATTCCTTCCAGGCTTTTTCGTCCTTGGCGCCACCGCCGAACTGCCCGAAGTCGCACATCTGCAGCACCTTTTCATATTCGTTCACGGACGCCTCGGAAATACCCCGCTTGCGCAACTGCGCCTTGGCATCCTCCACGGTGAGGCCCCGGAATTCCACGTTAAGCTTGTCGCTGGCGAACCCCACGACGGCTTGGGAGAGCGCTTTGTAGAACTCCCTGGCATTTTTCTGCTTGAAGGCTTCATTCGCTTCCTTGAGACGGCGCTTGAGCTGGGCTCCGGCCATGGTTTTACGCTTGAGGGTGGCATCCGTGGCCAGGCGGCGGCTACGACCGCGTACGAGCAAAAGCATGGCGAAGGCGACCGGGGATGGGGGGAAGAGCAGCCAGAACCAGGGATGTTTGTAGTGGAAGTCGTTTTCACTTCGCAGGGGTTGGGAGCCGCCTTTGATGTGGCGTATGTCCGATCCGATGTCGGCGATTTCGCGTTGACTCATGATTCGGTTCGCCGAAGAGGCGATCTCCTTGCCCTGGGTCACGGAAATGACGATAGGCTGGGATTTGGCTTCCGCGTAGACGCGTTTGGCCGGATCGAAATAGGTGAATCCCACCGGGCCGAGGTTGTATTCCCCCCGACGATGGGGGACTATGACGTATTTGAAGGTCTTGGTCGTGGTGAGGGTGGCGCCATGCACCGAAGTTCCGGTAGTTACCTCCGGATCGAAAACCTCGAATTGAACCAGATCGGGAAGCTTGGGTTTGGTAATAGTCTTGGGTTCACCATCCCCGCGTATGGTTACCGTCAGAGTCAGGGCATCACCGGATGGCAGGGTGGTTTTGTCCGTGGAGGCGGTCAGGGAATACTCGCCCACCGATCCGGTGAAATCACCGGGCGCCCCGTTAGGCAAGGGAAGGACTTCCATGGAAATGGGGCTGGCCATGGCCGTCATATTCACCACCGATCCCCCGCCGAAGAAATCATCCTCGAACATGTCGAACACGGAACCCGAGCGGCGGCGTTGGGTGCGGCTGGCCTGCTGATATTCCACCGGGATGCCGGAAAGGTCCGCCTTGCCCGCAAGCAGGGGAAAGAGTACGATGCGAACGTCGAAGACGCGGATGTTCTGGCCGTTTATCTTCACCACCTTGGCTTCCACATTCTTGTCCAGGCGCTGAAACCAGAATTTCTCGCCGATCAGTTTCTGCAGGTCCTGGGGCAGGTTGATCTGTTGGACTCCTTGTGACGGGATGATGCGCAGGTTGTAGATGAGTTGCTCGCCGACATAGGCTGTTTTTTTCGACAACGTGGGCTGGCTGGTAAGGCCGGGTTCCTGTTTGACCACGGTGATGTTCGCGCTTCCCAGGGTCCGGTCATAGGTCTTGTGGGCATAGCGGATGGGGCCGACCGCAAAGACACCGGCCTTTTGCGCTGTCAGGGTATATACGAAATTGATGATGTTGAGGGTGCGGTTGGTAATTTTTCCGTTGATGATGGTGGTCTGGGTCGAATTGGTATTGCTCGTGTTCTTGGCCACGGTGAATTTGTCCAGCCCCTCGACTTGGGGCCACGGGAGGCCATCGGCATTTTCGTCCGTGGTGACCTGGACCGTGACCTGGAAAGGTTCTCCGACCCCGACCTGGGTCGCGGAAATGGACGCTTCGGCGGAGACATCCGCGCGGGCCGGGGCAGCCGTGATTAGCGCGATGAAAATCGAAATTTGCAAAACCAAATATCGGACGCGGCTGTCGCGATCCCGATTTTGCAAGGCGATGAGAGTGTGGGAAACGATGCCCATGCTACGGCTTTCAGTTTTCAATTTGCATTTCCGATAGCGACCCTGGACCAGTCGGTCCCTTGGCTTACCAATCTTTCTCGATTTCCACGGGCCGGGGCTTTCGCCTTCGTTGGTTTTTGTGCTCGCGCTTCTCGTCGTCCTGGTAGGAATTTAGCAATCGTTCGGCTTCTTCCTTGGACATCTCGCCGGGCTTGGCCGGCGATTCGGCGTGGCCGGGGGCATCTTCATCCTGCTTTTCCTCGGGATTGGACTTCGGAGCCGGGGGGGGCTCGCTCTTTCCCTGTTCTGGTTCCTTTTCCTTGTCCTGGCCTTCCTCCGGCTTTTCCTTTTCTTGTTCCTGGTCCTTTTTTTTGTCCTTATCCTTCTCGTCCCGTTTTCCGTCCTGGTTTCCCTGGCCGGTGGAATCCTGTTTGTCCTTCTTGTCCTGGTTCTGGTCGCTACCTTGTCCGCTTTGGCCTTGATCCTGCTTCTTTTGGTCCTTCATCTTCTTCAGTTGGTCGGCCAAGGCCTTGAGCCGGGGATCGTTCGGATATTTACGGAGGCCTTCCTCAACCTCCACACCGGCTTCTTGGTGCCGTCCCTGGATATACATCGCGGCGGATCCGTGGAGATAAGTGTCCACCGGCTTGGCGGCCACAGCCGCTGCCAGGAGCGCGGATAAAAGCAGGGCCACGAGGGCAAAGCCGGGCCTGATTCCGGAGAAGCGCGTTCTCATATGACACCCACCCCGGGTTGCGAGGTACGGGGATCCTGGGATTGGGGCGGAGCAGGGACTTCGCCGCGCAGAATCTTGAGGATATCGTCAATGCGTTGGACATGGGACTGGTAGGCCGCCGCAGTCTTGTCTGCTTGGATCAGGTCCTCAAGGAGGGTTTTGGCCTCCCCGTACCGCCTTTCCTGGACCAATTGCATGGCCCGGGCCAGGATTTCCTTGGCCCTTGCGCTGGGATCGGGCGGTTTTTGGGGGTCGCCCGGCTGCTGTTGGTTATCCTGCTTCTGCTTTTCCAGGAGATCCTTGATGCGGGCCTGCACCACCTCGATGTTGCGCTTCGCGTTCTTGTCGTCCGGTCGGACCTCCAGGGACTTCTTGTACATCGCCATGGCTTCGCGATAGTCTTCGATGCCCTCCTGCTTACCGCTTTGGATGGCGAATTCGCCTTTGCGGAAATGGGCATTCCCGAGATTGTAGTAGGAGGCGGCCGCCAATCCGGCATCTTCTCCATGAAGGGATTTCTTGTAAGCTTTTATGGCGTCGTCGTATTTTTTCTTCCGGAAGTGGGCGTTTCCGATATTGTAGGACAAGGCCTGGGATTCCGGATTGTCCAGCTGGGCCTCGGCATATTTCTGCAATGCCTTGTCGAAATCGCCGTCTGCGTATGCCTTGGCGGCCTGCTTGGCCGGAACTCCGGATGCTCCCAGCAGCCCCAGGATCTTGGAGAACCAGAGTGGCCTGGTGCCGGATCCATTTTCGTACTTCGAAAGCAGATCGCCGGCACCGGTGTCGCTGGAAGCCCCGGGATCGGGCCTATGCGGATCGAGGGAGACTCCTGAACCTTGTGGGGAAAGCGCGGGAGGGGTCAGCTGCACCTGAGCCTGGATCAAAACGGTGCTTATGCTTAGAGCCAGTAACAGGGCGATGGCGGAAAGCTTCATGTGAATCGGCCCTCCCATTTCCTGCGGCGACGGCGGCGATCGGAAATGACCATTTCCGCCATCAGCAGGAAGAGTGCGATTCCCAAGGGGATCTGGAACCGATCCTCAAATTGGCTCATCCGTTCGGACTCCAATTCGCGCTTCTCCATCTTTTCGATTTCCTTGAGGACCTCCTCCAATTCGAAACGGCCGGGCTCGGCGTGGTAATATTTACCGTTTGTCGAGAGAGCGATTTTCTGCAGGAGAACTTCGTCGAGCCTGGTCGTGACCACATTGCCCCGATTGTCCTTTTTGTAGGATACATTACCCTGCTCGTCCTTCTGGGGAATGGGAACGCCGGAGGGTAGGCCGATGCCGACGGTGAATATCGCGACCCCCATCTTGGCGGCCTCTTCGGCCACTTCCTCGGCCCTGCCGAAATGGTCCTCGCCGTCCGTGAGCAGGACCAGTACGCGGTATTTCCGATCCTTGGGATCGAACGCCTTCAGTGCCGTTTCGATGGCGGCACCGAGATCCGTACCGGGTGTCTGGATCAGATCCGGACCCAGGACATCGAGGAAGATTTTGAAGGCGCCGTAATCCATGGTCAGGGGACATTGGAGAAAGGCGTCCCCGGCATAGGCTACCAGGGCCACCCGATCCCCCGTGAGGCGGTCCACGAACTTCCCGATTTCCTGCTTGGAGCGCGCCAACCGATTGGGCTTGATGTCCTCGGCATTCATGGAAAGCGAAACGTCGCAGGCGACGACGATGTCCAGGCCCTTGCGCCGCATCAGTTCCATTTTAGTGCCGAACTGCGGTCTCGCCAAAGCCAGAACCGAAAAGAAAGCGACGGCCAGAAGGAGAATGGCTTTGAACACCTGGCGCCGCTGGGAAATGTTCTCCGTCATGCGTTTGAGCATTTCCACTTGGGCGAAACGTTCCAGGGTCTTCCGCTTTTTGCGGAATGCATAGATGAAAAACCCGGCCAAAAGCGGGATGGACCAGAAGAGCCAGAACATGTCGGGCGATGCGAACCTCATGGGATTTTCATGAACCTGGTATTGGCCAGGCCCGTCTCCAAAAGCAGGAACAATAAGGCAATGATAAGCAGGTTGCGGAACAATTCATGAAACCTGAAATAACTCGAAGTCTTGATCTCCGTTTTCTCCAGACTGTCGATCTCTCCGTAAATCTCCTCCAGGGATTTCGCGTCTTGGGCCCGGTAGGCTTTGCCTCCGGTCATCTCGGCCACAGCCTGCAGCTTGGGGAAATCCACGTCCGTCTTGACGCTGACGATGCGCTTTCCGAACAGGGGATCGTCGATTTCCATGGGCTGGTCGCCTTCCTTGCCTACGCCGATGGTGTAGATTTTTATGCTCATGGCTTTGGCCGCCTTGGCGACCGTGATCGGATCCACTTCTCCCGCATTGTTGGCGCCGTCCGTCAGAAGGATGATGACCTTGCTTTTTGCCCCCGAAAGGCGCAGTCGATTGGTTGCATTGAGCAGGCCGGTTCCAATAGCGGTGCCGTCCTCGACCATGCCGAAATTCACCTGCCGCAGGAATTGCACCAGGATGCCGTAGTCCAGGGTCAGGGGGCATTGGGTGAAGCTCTTACCGGAGAACACCACGAGACCGATGCGGTCATGCTGCCGCCCGATCACGAAATTTTCGATGACCTTCTTGGCCACGACGAGGCGGTTCTGGGGTCGGAAGTCCAGGGTGCGCATGGAACCGGAGATGTCGAGTGCCAACATGATATCAATGCCGTTGGTGGTCACGTCTTCGATGGCTTCGCCGTATTGCGGTCGGGCCAGGGCGATGCACATTAGCGAGATGGAGAGCAACCGAAGGGCCAGCAGCATATGGCGCGCGCGGTAGGCCCAGCTATGCGGCACCCGCTTGATGATGGAAAGCGAGGGAAAGCGTATGGCCGCGGAACGTTTCTGGTTCTTGCGGAAATAATCCCAGGCGAGAAACGGGACCACCACCAGGCCGATGAGGAAATAGGGATTTTGGAAATGGGGCAGACTCATCCGACCCATCCCTTGGAGTTGTCATCGTCATGCCCGTGGCCGCCCTGGGTGTAGCCTGGTCCTTGGTAGGGGCCCTTGGGCTTGGCGGGGGTGCCGGATTTGCCGGGTTGCGCAGACGAAGCGCCGGATGCGCCCCCGACCTTGGCATCCGAGGAGGTTTTGGGCACCGGTTTCTTCAAGGGGCCGGAGGTGGAGCCCTGGCCGGGTTGACGAGGGGCGTCCTGACCTGAGGCGGCCAGTTCGGCCGGCTTGGTCTGGCGCAGGAATTCCTCGACTTTGGCTAGCATCGCGGTCGCATCGCTTTCCAACAAGAGAGCATTGGCGAACTTGATGAGGTCCGTGCCCTCGGAGAATTCCGCCAGCCATTGCTTCTGCGCAGCGGTAACGGGAAGCTTGCGCGACCGATCGAGGAATTCGGCCGTGGTCGCCTCCAGGGCGTCGATGCCGTAGCGGCGGGAAAGGTAGCGGCGCAGGGCTTCCGAAAGGATGAAGCAGAATTCCCGGGCACGGTTCTGCCGGATGAGACCCAGGTCCTTGACTCCGGCGATTTTCGCCATGGCTTCTTCAAAGGGCGGCAAGGCGGGTTTGATGATGACCAGCGCCGGCTTGCGACGGAATCGCCTCCAAAGTAAAAGCGCTACAGCCAAAAGGAAGACCGCGGCCAGTCCGTAGGCCAGCCAGGGTGGGCCGGATTCCAGCTGCGCCAAGGTGGCGATGTCGGCAATGTCCTTGACCGTTTCCGCCGAAGTGCGGATGACGTTGATTTCAATGGGCTGGGTGTAGTGGACCACGGCGGATGTGTCGGTACCATGGCGGTAGGCGACCTGCTGGGGCGGAATGGTGTACTTGCCCACCGTGAAGGTGGACAGGTTGAATCGCCAGGTCTGGATCCTGAGATTCCCGGCCTCCTTGGGATCCGATGCCTGGTAATCCTTTATTTCGAAGGACCCCAGATTACCGAGTACGGAGGGCAGTTCCACATGTCCCTCGGCGGGAAAGACCACCTTGATTTCGTATTGGATCCGGTCTCCGATTGTGATTTCGGACCGATCGACCTGGGAGGAGATGTCCAGGGAAGTGTCCTTCCCCGAGGGCGCGCCCAAGCCCACCGTCAGCATGGCAATCCCGATTAATGCGCAGAAACGTTTGATCATTGGGCGGCTGAGGCTCTTTCATTCGCGCCGTAGAAACGGACCTTGGCGGTCTGCATCAGCCGTTCCACGTATTTCCCGTAGGCGGCCCCCTGCTTTTCCCGCGCCCAGTCCCCCTGCACCCGGGGTGCCAGCTTCTCGAAGGTCGAGTTCGAATCGGGGCCTTGCAGATAGCGGGCCTTGTTGGCCTCGAAGTAGTATTTGAGATCGTTGCCGCTGGGCGGTTCAATCTTGATTTCATCCGTCAAACCCGCCTGGGTCAGGATCTGGTTCTCCGCCTGCCCGATGCGTTGCTTCACTTCCGGACGGTCCGCGATCCCCTTGCGGCGCGCTGCGTCCGCGATCAGGATCTGGGCCACGTATTCCCGGACCAACTGGTTCAATTCCAAAGGCGCTTCGGGCAGCTTTCCGACCATGGCGGAGATTTCGCCGAGGGTGATTTTGCGCCCGTCCAGATCGGCCACCACCGTCCCGCTTCCCGCGACGGATGCCGTCGTGTCCGGATTCAGATCGGTCAGGTTGGAACGGACCTGAGTCGCGTCCACGCTGCGTCCCATGCCTTCCAGGCAGGCCACCATGCGCTTGCCGAGCTGGTTCTCGAACGTCTTGTCCGGGTAGAGGGCTTTGACCACGGCGAACCTGGCCAGAGCGCCCTTGGGGTCCATCAGATTCTCTTGGTGGATCACGCCCATCTGGTAAAGGACGTTGGGGACCTCCTCCGGTGGGATGACTGGAGACCGCAAGTAATCCTGATACGTGTCCAGGGCCTCGCGGTACAGCTGTCGCTCGAACAGAGCGGTGGCGGCGGTGCGGTACTGCTCCCGGGTGAATGCGGAGCGTTCGGAATCGCAACCCGAAAGAATCAGGAGCGTGAAAAGCGATAGGGATGCGGCACAGAGCGCCTGAGCCCGTAAAGGCCTTATTTTCATCATTTTATCTTCGCCGCGCGCTTGCGGAAGTATTCCAGCAGGGGATGGATGGTGTCGTCGTACTTAGGTTGGATTACGATCTCGATGAAATCGATTTGCAATTTGCGGAACATCCTTTTGAGGAGCGAACTTTCCTTCTGCGCTTCCTTCTTGAAGGTTTTACGGAAATCTTCGTCGCTCGTGTCCACCAGGATGATTTCCCCGGTTTCCGCGTCCTCGAGCTCGATGAAGCCTACGTCCGGGATTTCTTTTTCGCGGGGATCCCATACGGTGATGGCTACGCCTTCGTGACGGCGGGACAGGAGCTTGATGGGCTTTTCGAAATCGTCGGTCGCGAAATCGGAGACTACGAAGACCACGGCGCGCCGAGTCAGGATCCTGTTCAGGTATTCCAAGGCCAGGGAGAGGTTGGTGCCCCGTTCCTTGGGCTTGAAGTAAAGGAGCTCGCGGATGACCCGCAGGACATGCTTGCGACCCTTCTTGGGCGGGATGTACATCTCCACTCGGGACGTGAAGATGAGCAAGCCCACACGGTCGTTGTTCTTGGTCGCGGAAAACGCGA
Organism: Fibrobacterota bacterium; assembly: GCA_030854955.1. Taxonomy (GTDB): domain Bacteria; phylum Fibrobacterota; class Fibrobacteria; order UBA11236; family UBA11236; genus Chersky-265. Next base: position 9,145 of record JALYSE010000047.1, read on the forward strand.
GGAGAGCGCTGACGGTCGCCATCACCTCGCCCTTCATTTCGGATTGGCTCCCGAACTCCCCGGAAGAGCTGGCATCTACCACCAGGACCACGGTGAGCTCGCGCTCTTCAACGAATTTCTTGATGTAAGGGGTGCCGTGCCGGGCGGTCACATTCCAATCGATGGAGCGGATTTCGTCCCCGGGCACGTATTCGCGCACTTCGGCGAATTCCATGCCCTGGCCCTTGAAGGAAGAGGAGTACGCGCCCGACAATACCGAATTAACGATACCGGTGGTGCGGATCTCGATCTGGTGAACCTTTTTGAGGACTTCTTTCGGAATCATTCTCTGGGTCTGTTATTCGTTAAGGGATTAGGGGCTAGGGCTTAGGGTGTATTTGCGTAGGCAGGGTTTCCTTCGCATTTGGTTTTCCCTTATCCTTAACCCCTAGTCCCTGCATTTCCTATGGCACTTCTATCGAATCGAAAATCCGCTGCACGATATTCTCCGCCTTCACCTCTTCGGCTTCGGCCTCGTAGCTGAGGATGAGGCGATGTTTCATCACGTCCATGCCGATGGACTTCACGTCTTCCGGCGTCACGTAGCCGCGGCCGCGGATGAGCGCGTGAGCCTTGGACGCCTTGGCCAGGCTGATACTCGTGCGCGGGGAGGCGCCGTATTCGATTAGGCCCGCAACGTCCTTGATACCATGGCCCAGGGGATCGCGTGTTGCGGCCACCAGGTTGATGATGTAATCCAGAATCTTGTCGTCCATGAAGATTTCGCCCACGGTCTTGCGCGCGCGCAGAATGTCCTCTTCCGTGGCCATTTTCTGGGCCGCATGCAGACCGGCCCCCGAGACCAGGTTTACGATAGCCTTCTCCTCCTCCTTGGTGGGATAGGTAAGGGTGACCTTCAGCATGAAACGGTCGATCTGGGCTTCCGGGAGGCGATAGGTGCCTTCCTGTTCCACCGGGTTCTGGGTGGCGAGCACCAGGAAAAGCGGGGAAAGGTGGTAGGTCGTGTCCCCGATGGTGACGTGCTTTTCCTGCATGGCTTCCAGGAGGGCGGACTGCACCTTGGAAGGGGCCCGGTTGATTTCGTCGGCCAGGATGATGTTCGCGAAGATGGGGCCGCGTTTGACGTGGAACTCCCCGGACTTGGGATTGAACACCAGGGTTCCGATCAGATCTGCGGGGAGCAGATCCGGCGTGAATTGGATGCGGTTGAACTGAGCGCTGATGGCGTTGGCCAGGGCTTTGACCGCCGTGGTCTTGGCCAGTCCCGGCACGCCTTCCAGAAGGACATGGCCGTCGGCGAGTAGGCCGATCAACAGCTTTTCCAGCATGTTTTTCTGCCCGACGATGCTGCGGCCCACTTCGTCCAGGATCCGCTGGATGAACGCACCTTCGCGTTTTACTTTTTCCGTTATCGCCTGGATGTCCACCTTGGTCGCTGTCGTCATGGCTGATCGTCTCCCGTTATCTTCAGGCATTTCCTGAGGGTCCTGAAATCTTCCTGGAGCTCATGGGGCTCCTTGTATCCGCCCGCGAAGCGGGCATGCTTGAAGGCTTCCCTGAGCCGAGCCCAGTCCTGGGCGGTTCCGTGCCCATCGCCCGTTTGGCGGCCGGCGCCGTCGCGGGAAAGGTAATCATCCAACAGGGCTTCGAACCGCGGGGCCTGTGAGGTAACCGGGGTGTTTCCCGGGGTCGCGGAAGCGGTTCGGCCCGGGCCCAACTCATCCTTGAGAAAGCGCAGGGCGAGGCCTTCCATCTCTAACAGGACGGCCTTGCTGGAGTCGGGGGTGTTCTGGGCCGAGCGCAGTCGGTTTTTCAGGGTCATGACTTCCGGTTTCAGATCCACCGGGAGGACCGATTGCCTGGATTTCTTCCGTATGGCCAATTTGAAGGCCGCAGCCGCAAGGGCGCCGGCTCCCGCCAGGATGACCACCCACAACAGCAGCTTGAACCAAAGCATATCGGCAAGTCGCGTGGGTGCGGGTGCAATGTTTGTCAGGGCGGTGGGGATGTACACGGCCTCCTCCTGGCCCTGGCGTGATATGCCGGTCAGGTACCTGATTTTCATGGAAGTGGCTTTGCCTTGGCCCTGGGTCTGGGCACGGAGGCGATAGATGAATTCGGTGTGGTTCTTCACCCCGCCGGCGGAGGCCAGTTTTTTATGGACCGTGGCCTGACCCAGGATTTTGAAGCCGGGAAAATCCAGGCTGTCCGGTGCCAAAACGACCACTTCCGTATCTTCCCATTCGACCGTAATGACATAGTCCAGGGAATCCCCGACCCGGGGGGATGAATTGGAAAAGGTGCCCTGGGAGGAAAGCTTGACCGCTTCCACGGTCGGCATGACTGCCTGGGAATCGGAGAGGGGCGGGAGCGGGGGAGCCGCGAAAGGGTCGCGCATGGGAGCGGTGGAGTCGGCTGCGCTTTGAAGAGAATGGTTCGCCGGGGCTTGGGCATGGGCAGAAGTGAACGCGAAAACCGATGCGCCGGCAAGAGCCAGGATCAGGAGAAAATGAACGAAGCGGTTGTCGGCAAATTCCTTTTGGGCGGACATAGGTCTGTAAACGGCAACCTCCATTAAACGTAACGCCGGAAAGCGTTAGGAATTTAGCAAATTCGACATCCGGAAAAAACCATTTGAAGGCAAAATCTGTTCGAATTTCGCAAATGACGGGAGTGGGGGAGGACCGGGAGGGTCAGGGGCCCAACACGTCTGAAGCGGCGTATCTCCGCGAATATGAGTATTTTATAGCGATGTCCGAAACGGAAAGCGTCATTGATAAACTCATCAGCCAATTGGCAGGTCTGCCCTCCATCGGCAGAAAGACAGCCCAGCGGCTGGCCTATCACCTTTTGGCCCAGGATTCGGCATCCGTTCATGAATTGGCCCGTACCCTGACCGACGCCAAGTCCCGGATCCATGCTTGCACATCTTGCGGCAACTACACGGAGCAGGAGGTCTGCCGGATCTGCGGCAATGAGCGTCGGCAGAAAAACCTCATTTGCGTGGTTGAAAAGCCGGCCGACATCCTGGCTTTCGAAAGGTCCGGCACCTATCATGGACTTTACCACGTGCTTGGCGGCAGCATTTCCCCCTTGGACGGCATCGGCCCCGCAGACCTAAATTTCGCCCGGCTTTGGGAACGCAGCGTCGGAACGCAAATGGAACTCATACTGGCCCTGAACACAAATGCGGAAGGCGAAGCGACCGCCACCTATATCGCGCAAAAGCTCCAAAGCTCTCCGATCAGAATTACCCGCCTGGCCCGGGGCATACCCGTCGGGTCCGAACTCGAATATGTGGATGAGCTCACCGTGCAGCGAGCCCTGGAAAGCCGAGTGGAAGTGACCTAGCGGGCGTACGCCGGCCTCTGATCCCCGCTTTCGATATCGTCAATCAAACCAGAACGGGATTCCCGTTCCCATTTTTCCATGGAACCATTATGCAGATTAAATCCGCCGACTTCGTGAAGTCCGCGCAGGCCCCGTCCGATTATCCCAGGGATGGTCTGCCCCACATCGCGGTAGCCGGGCGATCCAACGTGGGCAAATCCTCCCTGCTCAACATGCTGGTCCAGCGTAAAAACCTGGTCAAGACCAGCCAGATGCCGGGCAAGACGCGTCTCATCAATTTTTTCATCATCAACAAGGGCGTGCCCGGACAGGCCTTCTATCTGGTGGACATCCCTGGATTCGGCTATGCGAAAGTGGGCCGTGATGACAAGAAAAAAATGGAAGAGGCTATCGCGACCTATTTCCGCACCTCCAAGGTCGTGGCCGGACTGATGTACCTGGTCGACATCCGCATGACTGACAGCCCGGTCGACAAGGACGCGATCAAATGGTTGACGGGTTTCGATGTGCCCATGCTCGTGGTCGCCACCAAGGGCGACAAGTTGAAAACGGAACAGGCCCGCAAGGCCCAGGCCGAGATCATGCGCATCCATGGCCTTCCGGAAATCCCCTTGCTCACCAGTGCGGACAAGAAAACCGGCAGGGATGAGGTGTTGGAGCAATTGGCCATGGTGCTCGAAAGCGCCTCTTCGGGTACGTAAACTTAAAGTAGATCGCCAGAACCTCAAATCAGCCCGGTCCTCAAACTTCCCCGGGTTCCCTAAAGCCGTTAGCCAGGTGTACAATAGCCCTGATGACCGGCATGCTTACGTGGATAGGGATGCGATACCGCAGATCCTATGTAGGACAATTGATGGAATTGGGGTTGCAAGCCTCATGGTGCGCCGTACATAAGGCCGGAAACCGGAAACAAAGCCTCGAACAGTTGATCTCCCAGATCTATTTCACCGGGGTGGAAGCCGTCCCCCTGGTGGCCTTCCTGGCGCTCATCATCGGCAGCGCCACCATCCTGCAGGCTTCCACGGTGATGCCCAAGATCGGCGCGGGCGATTATTTCGGCAATGTGATGGTGCTGGTGGTGGTTCGCGAAGTGGGCCCGCTTTTCACCGCCTTCCTGGTGGCGGGCCGCACGGGCTCCGCCCTTTCAACTTATCTCGGGAACATGAAGGTCCAGCAGGAGATAGACGCCCTGAGGACCATGGGAGTGGACCCGGTGCGCTACCTGGTCTATCCCAGTTTCGCCGCGACCATCATCTCGATGTTCTGCCTCACCGTCATCTTCAACCTGGTGGCCATCTTCGGTGGATTCCTGGTGGTCAAATCACTATCCCTATTCGTTTCTGATTTCTCCGAGGTGCATCTATCCCTGTCTCTTTTCCTGGAGCGCATCCTGGCCTCGTTGGGCATCATGGACGGCGTATTGGGAATCGTCAAGCCGGTTTTCTTCGGTTTCCTGGTATCAGTCATCGCGTGTTACCATGGATTCAACGTCTCCAACGACATCCGTGAAGTCCCCAAGGCAACGACCAACGGGGTCGTGAACTCCTTTGTCTGCATTACGCTGTTCGACACCATTTTCGCGCTGCCGTTCCTGACGAAGGTCGGATTCATATGAGCGTCATCGCTTCCGTGCATAACCTTCGCTTCACCTATCCGGGCCAGGAAACGGTGCTGCGACGCGTGAATTTCCACGTGCTTCCGGGCCAGATCCTGGTAATCTGCGGCCTTTCCGGCCAGGGCAAGAGCACGCTTCTGCGCCTGCTCATCGGCCTGGAGAAGCCGGACGCCGGAGTCATCCGGTTGCTTGGCAAGGATATCGCCACTCTGAACGTGGGCGAGTTCAACGAACTGAAGAAGAGCGTTGGCTTCGTGTTCCAGAGTTCCGCCCTGATTTCCACCAAAACCATATTCGAAAACGTGGCCTTGCCGCTCATCTACCACAATATCGGGGACGAGGATGAAGTCCGGTCGCGGGTGGACAACGCTCTGGAGATGCTCCTCATCAAGGAATTCCAGCATCAATATCCAGCCTCGGTCAGCCTGGGCATTCTCAAGCGCGCGGCCGTGGCCCGCGCCATGATCATGCGACCCAAACTCATCCTCATGGACGAGCCCACAGCGGGCCTGGATCGTATCAGCCGCGCCGTTCTGCTGGCTTTGATTTCCAATATCCGGCGCATCAATCACGTGTCCATGGTGCTGGTGACCCACGACCTGCTGGCCGCGCGCGAACTGGGCAGCGAAATCGGCGTCTTGAAGGAAGGCGAACTGCTGCAACCCATGAATTTCGAGCAATTGAAGAACTGCCAGGATTCATTCGTCGAATACCTCTTTCGACAACTGGAAGAGGAAGCGGCCATGACAGGGGAGAAACAGGCATGAAGTTCCAGCTCCATCGCCATCGCAACCTGCTGGCGGGATTCTTCGTTTCCACCGCCTTGGTCACCTTCATCGTGGCCCTTGTGGTCCTGTTCCACAAAAAGGGGGTCTTTGAGCTGCAATACACCTTGAGCGCCGTCTTCGAGAACGGCGTGGGCCTGCGTCCGGGCGCGGACGTGTTGTTCAACGGCGTGAAGATTGGCCGGGTGGAATCGGTGAACCTGTTGGGAAAAGGAGGCATCGACGTGTCTTCCGGAAAGGTGGTCCTCAATTTCCTGATCGACCGCAAATACCAGGATTTCATCACCAGCCGGTCGGTGGCTTTCGCTTTGCGCGACAAGAATCTGGTCTCCGATCGCGTCGTCAACATCGAGACATTGGGCCTGGGCGGAGCCATTCTCAAGGGCGGCGACACCCTGGCGGTCTCCAATTCCCGGGATATCGAATCCGTGCTGAGTGGTCTCACCAAGCTGATGGGAAAGATGGATCAACTCATCAACAGCATCGACGAGATCGTGGTGAAAAGCAAGGATCCCGGCACCACCGTGGGGGCGATGCTGGGTTCGCGCGAGCTTTACGATCGCCTGTTGGACGGCGTGAACAATGTCGACACCGCCGTGACCGAAGGCCGAAAGGTGATGGCCCGCGTGCAGCATCTGGCCGATACCATGGGCGTGGGTCTGGGAGGATTGATGGCCCGGGCCGACACCACTTCCGTGAAGCTCGTGAAGACGGCCGAGCAGGCCGAAAGGCTGAGCGTCCAGGCCAACGTGCTGGCGGGACAGGGGGAGATCATCCTGCGCCGCATGGACCAGATGATGCTCCAGGGATCCGGCAGGATCGATCAGGCCGGCGATCTGATGGATGCGGTTTCCCAACTTTGGTTCATCAAGGGCAAGCTCGCCAAAAAGGGTGAATATCCGGTGCTTTTGAACGAGGCGGGACCGTGACCCGTCTCTACATAACCCTGGGATTGGCGTTCTGCCTCGGCTTCTCCTTTCCCGCCAAGGTACGCGCCGACGATTCCCCCAAGTACGCCGAACGCGGCATGTCCGCCTACTACGCGGGCAAGTATGATCTGGCCCGCATGTTCTTCTCCAAGGCTTTGCAGGACGCCATTCTCAAGGGCGAGGACGAATGGATCGCCAAGGCCACCCTCAACATGGTGGACGTCGAGTTGGAATCCAACCAGGAGCGGGAAGCGGCCCGGTTGCTTGCAGGCATCAATCCGCGCGACAAGGCGCTGCGCTCCCTTTGGCTCTGGAAGCGTTCCCAGCTTCTCTTCCAACAGCGCCTGTATTCGGCGGCCGTCGAGGTGGTGGATTCCGCCCTTACGCTGGCCAAAGGCCACGAAGCCAGGGAAATGTCAATGGGCCTGGACCGCCTTCGTTACCTCATCCAATCCCGGGATCCTTCCGTGTGGACGCCCCAATACGAGTCTTTTCGCAAACGGCTGGGACGCATACGGTCGGCGCCCCTGGACGCCATGGCGGCCATGGCCAGGAAGGAGTACTTGAGGGCGGATACGCTTTGGCGCGAAGCCATGGGCTATTACCGGGATCAGGGCCGACTTGCCAAGGTCGCGGGATGCCTCAACCAGTCCGCCATCTGCCTTTTTTCCCTGGGACGCAGGGAGGAAGCCCTTGAGTTCAATACCAGGGCGGTGGCGATCTTCGGCGAACTGGGCCTGGAAATGCCAGGATTGAAGGCCCACGCCTTGAGACTTTTGCTGATCGAAGATGAGCGGGAACTTGCCAAATTGCGGCAGGATATGGATCTTGTCGAGCAACGATTCAGCGGCTTCGACCTAAAAGGAATCCTGGATGAATATTCGCATAGCCTTCGTGACGGTCGCGATGGCCCTATTGGTCCCGGGAACTAGCCGGGCGGCGAATCTCCAGTCCCAGGACATCCTTTTTTTCTCCACCCATAAATACCCAACTCAAATAGTCGGCGACTCCAAGAACGCCTTCATACTGACGGAGGGCGGTGTGCTCATGTACGACTACCGCCGCCAAGCGTGGGTGGACAATCTGGTAGCCGGATCCCCGATCCAGACCATCCGCTTTTCCCAGTCCCGTTCCAGGCTGTACGTGCTCCTTCAGGGGGGCCGCACCCTGGAATACAATACCGCGTTCCGCCGCTTCACGGACGCGTCCCTGGAAGATTTCCAGGCTGCCGGGGAATCCGGCTCCGGAGCGGACCTGACGGGTCTCACGCTGGAGGGGGAAAATTTCTTCCTGGGGGACGCCCTACGGGACAAATACATGCGCCGCGCGCCGATTGTCCAGGGTAGGGTCTTTGACTACGACAACCTGTGGATTTTGACCGCCGGTCTGGGACCCTTCCACGGATCGGTGCGCCGCAAGAATGCCTCATCCCTCTGGTTCGGCCTCGACTACCCCGCGACGTCGGTCATCTATTCCGAATCCAACTCCCTCTGGTTCGGATCGTGCCGCAGCGATTATCCCGGATCGGTCTTGGCTTCCGGCATCGCTTCCCAGAGCAACGGGTCTCTGGTCAAGGCCAAATCCGATCTCACCGGATGGAAAGCCTATCCGGCCCAACTGGAATACGGTTTCGGGGAGGGATGCATCCGCGACGTAAAGGCATGGCGGGATTATATCTGGCTGGCAACGGACAAAGGCCTGGTGCGCCACGATCCGCGCTCGGGCGCATTCCGGACCTATCGCCATATGATGGGAAGCACGGACGTTCGGGTGAACACCCTCCATGTGCACGAAGGCATGCTCTATCTCGGCACCGAGCGGGGAGTCAGTTTTCTGGAAGACATAAACAAGGACGATCTGCGCACCTTGGGCGAGCTTCCGATCCCGGGTGGGGTGCAGGTGTTTGAAATGGCTTCCAAGGACAAGGACTTGTGGGCCGCCACGCGTTACGGCCTACACCTGTTCCAGGGAGGGGTGTGGAAAAGCCTGAACCAGGTTTCGAACAAGGACGTGCCGGAAGCGAGCAATGTTTTGAACCACTCGATCGCCTACCATGATACGTCCATGTACTGGACCTATGAGAACAAGGTGATGGTGAAGCCCCGCAAGAAAGAGCAGAAAGTCTTACTAGAACGGGACCGGCCCTTCAAGCTTCGCTTTGAAGGCGATATCCTGTACATCGCCTTTTCCTCCGGGGTCACGGCCTACGATACGCGCAAGCGACTATGGGCCGACTTCCGCCTCACAGACGGCATCCCCGGCACCAAGGTGACGAGCATGGCCGTCGCTTCCGGCCTGCTTTGGATAGGCACCGACGCCGGCGTTGAACGCATTAAGCTTCGGCCCTACCTTCCCTAAGCCAACCATCGCTCCCTTTCGGGGACTGCAGTCCCTTCGCCGGGGCCGGCGCGCTGATAGTCAAAGCCAAAAGACTGAAACCTCACATGGACCAATGGAAGCCGAATTCCGCCGGGATACGCCTCCGGGCCTTGTATCCATTGGGTTTTTTGGCATTCGGACCTTCCCTTTCCGGTTTCCGCTCCGGCGTTTTTATTACTTCGCCAATCCTTCCTTTACGGTTTTTCCGGCCACGTTGTAACCTCATGGGAAACCAGCTGCGGCGACATTCCGGCGCAGCAGGGAAGAGGATCGGTCCGTGAAGCGCAAATACAAATTCCCCGTCTCCCAGCAAGCGAACCTATTGGGCCTGGAATGGCAGAAGCTCTGCTCATTCGGCCTTTCCCAGCCCGACCGGTTCGAAGAGAAAAAGCACCGCGGCGTCTTCCTGGGCCCCTTGGACAGCCGCGGCTATCATTGGTCCTATCCCTCCAACGACTATCCGTCCACCTTCGGACGCTTCATGTCCTATTTTCTCCACGAGGTGCCCCAGTCCGACGGGAGCATCTATGAGATCTACATGAAAGAAACGGAGTTCCCGACCCAGCTTGAGGAAGTGCTCGCTCTCCGCCTAGGCGAGGCGGAAACCGCCTTGGTGGAATTCATGGGCATGCACGAGGACCGGGTCCGTTTCTACGGACGCGATCTCGGCAGCGGCAAGGAAATCCTATACAGCCCGAACGACTACCTAGCCTGGTGGACACCACCCCATAAGCCGTCCAAGGACGCCTGCTTCATGCAGGTTCATCGCGCTCCCCTGCGTTCTATCAACGTAAACGTAGCCGAGGCCGTTCTGCTTACCGCGCCCACCTACTACACCGGCAATGAACTGCGCGCCCGCAGCCTCACCTGCCTGCGCCTCTGCCCCAACGGGCTTTCGGCGTATACCCTCGAGAAGAAAATCTGGGCCCATGCCCATTGGATGGACTTCTGTGTGGACATGCCCATTCCCAGCGAGAACTACCTGCAGGCACTGGTCCGCTGGGAGGAATACCTGGACAAGGAACTGGAGGACTCGTGGTCCTTTCCCGCCCTCTTGCACGATTGGGAATTGGGCGGAAGCCTGATCAGCCGCATGGTCCAGGACTTGGCCGGGGCGACCATTGCCATTCCCGAGCTCGAATGGGTTTTGGAAAGCATCTGGAACGAACAACCGCGAGTCAGCCTATGGGGCAAGACTCCGCGTCAGACCGGAAAGAGCCTGTGCACCCAGGAAATGCTGGATGAAATCATCCGTGCCATCAAAATCAAGGGCAAGGCGAACCTACTGCCCCGGCATGTGCTCATGGCTCGAGCCATCGAGTTACCGGAGCCGGCGCAACGCTAATACCCAACCCCAAAATAGCGAGACGCTTTCGCCGGGTCTGGGGGCCCAGACGCCTCTGGAAAAAAATAGGCATTAAAAAAGCCGCAGGTCCTAATGGCCTGCGGCATTTTATGATTCGCCCGGCAGGACCGTCAGGGTCTCAGAACGCCAGGGCTCCGCCCAACTCCATGGTCAGGCTGTTGCCGTCGACGGCCGAGGGCATGGAGCTCAGGATATGGTATTTGAAGTTGGCGAACACGGCGAGGGGAATGATCGGGGGCGAGGCCTTCGCGCCGACCTGCAGGTGGAAGCCCATGCCGCTTTTCAGACCTTCATCCTTGATGGCGTCGACCAAGAGGGCTGAGACCTCCTCGGGGGTATCGGCAGCGGAGGCATTGCCGTTCGCGGTGGCCTTTGCAACCGCCGCTTTCGCGAATTTGGCGTTCAGGATCTCGGAGGCGAGGACATGGGTGATTCCACCGCCGGCATAGAGCTTGACGAGGGAGACCACCGGGGGAAGCTTAAGGAAAGGATAAAGGATCGAGACGTCGCTCATGATGCGCGCGAAGCCGGGCTTGTCGAGGATGGGGACTCCAAGATCGAACGCCAATGGAGTTGAACGAGTGCCGGGTCCGAGGATGGTCACATCGTAAAGGCCATACTGGAAGTTGCTGGAAGCCTCGATATCGATGAAAGGCAAGGCGTCAAACCAGATTTTGACGCCCATGCCGTTCAGGCCGGAAACCGAAGCCTGATCGATAGAAATGCTGTCCGAGGTGGTGGCGGCAATATTGCCCTTGGCGCTCTTGACTTCAAGACCGAGCGCCGGGGCCCATTGGCCGCCGATCCCGAAAATGGCATGGGACGTCGCTACCGCTGACGCGGCCAAAATCATCGATTTGATCCACAATGTTTTCATGATGCCTCCGAAGAATGGGTATCGCCGATGCCGATAGAATAAGTAAAATGGAAGGGTTTTGCAAACGGTTCCGCCATCCGGAGTGGGTCGGCGAGGAATTACAGAAGTGAAATGAATGCGGCCAATCGCCCTGAAGCCTGCCCATCCCGGCGATAGGAAAAGAAACGATCCGGTTCCAGCAGGGTGCAGCCTCCCAGGTCTCGGATGTTTTCCGCTGCAATCCCGGCATCGATGGCTTGCGCGCGATTGCTACCCGGCATGTCGAAGAAAAAACGATTTCCTTGGCGGGTGACGAAGGCCGGATCCAGGGAAGCGGCCACTTCCGCTCCCACTTCCAGGGATTCGGGGCGCAGACAGGGTCCGAGGGCAACCAGGGTTTTTTCCGGCCGGATACGTCCCGAGTCCGCCAGGGTGCGCAAGGCTTTCTCCAAAATGCGGGCGCGGGTTCCCCGCCAACCTGCGTGGATGGCTGCGGCGGTTCTTGAAACGGGATCGAAGACCAGGGCGGTCAGGCAATCGGCCATGGTTACTGCCAGCACCCGCTGGGCGGACCGGGTATAGAGGGCATCGGCATCGGCGGGATTGAGGCGAGCCAGGGTCGCGGGAGTCCCCAATGCCTCCTTCTCGGAAGGCTCCGGTGGATCAGCGAGGCCGTCTACGTCGACCATGGCGTCGCCATGGACCATGCGGGGTATTACAAGGGTCTTCCCCGCCAGCCCTGAAGCGGTCAGGACCGTCAACCAATTCCCGGACACCTTGGCGGGTTCATCCCCGCAGCTGAATCCCAGGTTCAGGTCGGCATAGGCTCCGGAACTCTTGCCTTGGGGCCCGGATTCGGGGAGACTAGAGGCATAACGGGTGGTGAATGCGGCGCGGACCCGGTTTTCCCATTCGGGGAACGCATGCAACAGGAAAGGAGGGGTTTCCTTCACACGTCAACGATAACAAGGGTGGCGTCGTCCGCCAAATCCCCAGCGGCCTGCTCCGAGCCTCCCAGGAAAACGGACCGCGTACGCATCAGGGAGTCGATGAGGGCCGCCGGGTGATCCGCCTCCGAGCCCATGGCCAACTTCATCAATGGCTCCACTCCGAACATCTTTCCATTCACTCCGTGGGCCTCGGTGATGCCGTCGGTGAAGAGGAATATGCGCGCTTCCGGGGCCAGGTCCAAGGTCGCCTCGCTGAGAAATGTATCACCGAACATTCCCAGTACCAGGCCTTGCGACGGCATTTCCACCAGGCAATCCCTGGCCGGTTCGGTGCCGGGATTCTGGCGGAGCACCTGGGCCACATGCCCCGCGTTGCAGTAGGTCAGCTTGCGGGTGCCTTTGTCGAAGGTGGCGTAAAAGGCGGTCACGAACTGGGCAGCCCCCAATTGCTGGGTCATGAAGGTGGCGTTGATTTTATTCAACACCGAACAGGGAGAGGGATCCTGGGCGGAAAACGTGCGCAGCAGGACCTTGAACATGGACATGACCAGGGCCGCCCCGATGCCATGGCCGGAAACGTCCGCGACCACCATCCCCAGATTGCCGCTCGGCAGTTCGAAGCAATCGTAATAGTCACCTCCCACCATGCCCGCCGGGATGTATTTCGACGAGATGCGGCGGAGCAGGTGATCGGGGAAGGAGGTGGGGAGAAGATTGTTCTGGATGGCCCGCGCCCGGTCCAAATCCTTCTCGATGACCTTTTGGGCCTTGCTCAAGGCCGCATAGGCTTCATTGAGCTTGACGTTCGTCTGTTTAAGTTCCGTATTCGCGGCCGCCAGTTCTCTTTGCGCCCGCCAGGTTTCCATCATCAGGCCTGCCTGTTGCGCCAGGCTGGAGAGGTGGGAAATGGTCTGGCCGGTCAGTTCCGGGCCGGGAGGGGTGGTATCGAGCCAAAGCGCTCCCAATGGCAGATTGCAGGACGGCATGCCCGGAGCCGCTTCCGCTATCCGGGTGATGATGGGCATGACCAGGTAGCTTTCGGCCCCGGTCAGGTGGAACGGATCGTCCTTGGCCACCTTCCCGACCAGCAGATGCCGATGGGAAATGAGGCATGCATGCACCGGACCGGATGCCGGGGAAATCTTGATTCCATCCATGACTTCCGGGGGGAGTCCCAGGCCATGGGTGAGGATAAGCTGGTTATAGCCCTCCTTGAGGCCTAAAAGCGCCATGTTCTGCACGCCCGTCAACTCGGTCACGCCAAGGAGGAAGGGCTCCATGGCCTGGTTCAGGGTCGCGGCGGAATGCATCACGCGCGTGACCTCCTGAACGAGGGAACTCAGGACCAGTTCCTTGGACAGGAGATCCTGATTCTGGTTGTCTTCCGTTTCTTGCGGGTCCAAAGGCATTTCGGTGGCTTTCCCCTCTTTTGAGGCCAGTCCGATTATACCACAACCGGGCCGCTTGTTTAATCGGTTTATAAACGCCCGGTTGACCGTGGAGGGGGGGTTAGCTAAGTTTTATAGCCATTTTTAAGGGGCCAGTGCGCCTCGTCACTCGCGATACCATGAGGCCTGGATGAATCTTTTCAAGCAAACCCCCGCAACCAAAT
>JALYSE010000259.1 GCA_030854955.1 Fibrobacterota bacterium
GGGATAGGGGATAGGGATAAGGTCAAAAGGAAGAGAAGAGGGGCGGCGTGGGCAAACGGCAGAGCATTCAACTGCCGCTTCCCCGAGTCTCCATCTTGGCCGCAGGCGACCCCTTACCGGTAACGGTGGGAACAACCTGCCCCTATGCCCTAATCCCTAGCCCCTGACGAAGCAAAGAATCGCAGTGGTCTTTCAAGGAGGTCTTATGAGTGAAGCAGTAATCGTCGCAGCGGTGCGGACCCCTGTCGGCAAAGCAGGTAAAGGTTCCTTCACCCACGTACGGTCGGATTCCCTGGCGGCCATCACCGTTCGGGAAGTCCTCAAGCGCGCCCCGGGCGCGAAGCCCGAAGACATCGAAGACCTCATTCTTGGCTGCGCCATGCCGGAAGCGGAACAGGGCATGAATGTGGCGCGCATGGTGGGCCTGATGGCCGGCCTGCCCGACACGGTTTCCGGCATGACGGTCAACCGCTATTGTTCCTCTGGGCTGCAGTCCATCTCTCTCGCCTCGGATCGCATCAACCTCGGGGACGCGGAAGCCATCCTGGCCGGCGGTTTGGAAAGCATGTCCATGATCCCTATGGGCGGGCATAAAATTTCGCCCAGCGCCGAGTTGGTGAGCAAGCGTCCGGAATCGTACATGACCATGGGCCTCACCGCGGAGCGGGTCGCCGAGAAATTCGGCATCAGCCGCGTGGACCAGGACGCCTTTTCCTACCGGTCGCACCAAAAGGCCATGGCCGCCATCCAGGGCGGGAGGTTCAAGGATGAGATCGTCCCGGTAACCTGGACGGAAACCCAGCTGGATTCACATAACCAGGAACGGAAAATCGAACGCACCCTGGCCCAGGACGAAGGTCCACGCGCGGATACTACGGTGGAAGCGTTGGCCGGCTTGAAGGCCGTGTTCAAGAACAACGGGACCGTGACCGCAGGCAACAGCTCCCAGGTAAGCGACGGCGCGGCCATGACTTTGCTGACTTCGCGTAAGTACGCGGAATCCCACGGCCTGAAGCCCATCGCCCGGCTGGTGAAGTATGCCGTGGTGGGCGTGGCTCCGGAAATCATGGGCATCGGCCCCGCAGATGCCATTCCCGCGGTCTTGCGAAAGGCCGGGATTTCCATGGACCAAATCGACCTTATCGAGCTGAACGAAGCCTTCGCAGCCCAGTCCCTCGCTGTTCTCAAAGCCCTGAAATTTCCCGAGGAAAAGGTGAACGTCAATGGCGGGGCCATCGCCCTGGGCCATCCCCTGGGCTGCACGGGAACCAAGCTGACCGTCTCCCTACTCAACGAATTGAAGCGCCGGGGCGGCAAATACGGGATTGTTTCCATGTGCATCGGCGGCGGCATGGGCGCGGCCGGCCTGTTCGAAATGCTCTAGACTCCCCTTCCGGTTCTTCCACTTTCCTTACATTCTATTGAACCTTATCCGGGGGTGGCGGTCCCTTTTGAGCTATATTTTTCAATTCGATTATTTATGACCGTAAAAACAGACATGACCTCCGGGGGGACCGTTCCGACCCTTTACGGCTTGGACCGGAAGCATACTCGCCGTTTCCATCCCGGCCTCTTCCTTCTATTCGCACTCGCGCTCAGCTCTCTTTTCTTCTGGTCCTGTAATACCAAAGTGGACGATGAATACACGGTCACCTTCAAACTGGATTCCGCCCGCGTAGGCAAGTTCGACAGCGTACGGGTGGAGATTTATAATGGTGCCGCACCGGTTTCCGGGGATACCACCAAGCCCGTGCAAGTGAAGACTATCGCAATTTTCCCCACCACCAAAGAAGTCTCAATCCAGTTGAGCTCCAAGGTGAAAAAGGATTTTTCAGCCGTGGTCACGGGGTTCAGCGGCGGGGACATCGCCTACCGTAAACTTCACACCATCGATGGGTTCAAGGCTCCCGACAGCACCAAGCCCTCCGTGCTACTGGTGTCCCGGATTCGGGTCGAAGACCTGACCCTCAGCGTGGGGGAGACCCGCGCGCCCAAGGTCACCCTGACTCCGGACAACGCTGGGGACAAGCGCATCGTCTTGTTCAGCAAGGATTCGGACGTCGCAATAGTGGTGGGGGACAGCCTGAAGGGAATCAAGTCTGGAAGCTTAACGGCTACGGCAGCTACGGCCGATTTGGGCGTCACCTTTGCATTTTCGATCAGGGTGGTCGATGTACGTGTTACGGAATTAAAGACCGATTCGCTCTCGCTAAAGGTCGGGGATTCAGCCACTCCAGTCGTGATCGTGCATCCCGCGAACGCCACCGACAAGGAGTACACTCTCGAATCCTCAGATACGACGGTGCTGCTGGTATCTGGTAAATCGGTGAAGGCGTTGAAGGCAGGCAAGGTGAACCTGATACTCGCTTCCCGCGACGAAGGTTTCGCCGCCGAGTTCCAGGTCACGGTTCAAGCCAGCATGTTCGAGGTCAAGGGAGTCAAGGCATCCTCCCTCAGAGCCCTGGTCGGGGATACCGTGACTCCAGACATCGCTTGGATTCCAGAAAATGCAAGCAACAAGGGGTATACCTTGCGGGCCCTGGATACCAATCTCATCATCATGAACGAGCGGGCCATTACCAAGGTTTTGGGCAGGGCTTTGGCGGAAATCACCACTGCCGACGGCGGTCTCAAGGATACGTTCGAGATCTCGGTCGAACGCGCAAACTTCAAAACCGATCTCCTTCCCATCACCAGCATTAAATGTTCGCCATGCCATGTGCTGGGCACCAATCTGAATTTCCAGGATTCGGTTTCACTGCTGGTCAATGGTTCCAAGGCGATCGATCGTCTGAGCAGAGCTCCCAATGACCCCTCGAAAATGCCCGTGAAAGAAGCTCCCAACGGCCCGCTGAATCCCCGCCAATTAGAAACCCTGCTGGAATGGCTGACTGCCCGTGTCACACCGCTCAAGAACGTCGCCGTAAAGAACGACAGCGTTCAGCTCCTCGAGGAGAAGAATCCGCCGATCACCTGGGACCCGCCAAACGCCTCGAATAAATCCTATACGCTGACCAGTCTCGACACCACCAAGGTGAAGATAAGCGGCGGCCAAGTCGTGGGCGTCAACTTCGGACAGGCGCAGATCCAATTACGCGCGCTGGATGGCGACAAGCTCGTTGCCTTCGTGATCACCGTAATTCCCACCGCGGTGGATTCGATTTCGATTTCCGATACCTCCGCAACTATGGGGGACACCATAACCCCTTTGATTGCGTATTATCCCGCGAATGCGACTAACAAGACCTACTCTCTCACGAAATTCAGGCCCGCATCCACCATCACGACCTTGCTTCCCGGGAAGCGAATCGTGGCCAATGACCAAGGCAAGGACACCCTGGTCGCCACTTCCGCCGATGGTGCCAAGGTTTCCCAGTTCACCGTAAAAGTGGGTCCGGTGATTCCCACCAAAGTGGACGTACCCGATACCAATGGAACCGCGACCGGTCCATTGGTGACTCCGAGGCTGTTATGGATACCTGCGAATACGACCAACAAAAACTATACCCTGTCAATCACCGCAGCCGATACCGGAATCGCGGCGGTACGGACCACCGGCACCCAAATCCAGGGAAAGACCGTGGGATTCGTTAATGTTATGGTGACTTCGATCGCGTTTCCATCGGTGACCAGGATCTTCAAGTTTACCGTCGGTGCCGTAAATGTCGTCAGCCTGTCCGCCGCGCCGATTATCACCTTTCCCAATGTCACCTTGAACCCGGTGATAACATGGAACCCCTCCAATGCAACAAATAAGACCTTTACCATGGTCTCGGGCGATACCGCCAAGGTCAAAATCGTCGCCAATCAGGCTTCCACCAAAAAATTGGGTTCCGTCAAGATTACCATTACTTCGGTGGATGGAAGCAAGTCGGCCCCGTGGGACCTGACGATAATTCGTAGTCCCTTTAGTCCTCCGCCTGGGAGTCTCCTTGTATTTCCTAAATCCGTAGTTATTAACAGTTGCGGCGCCTGCCATAACCCTTCCTTCGCGCTCACCAATTGGCAGGACTCAACTACTGCCGTTTTGAACCGTGCGGAAATGCTGAGGCGCATCGGACTCCCTTTGACCCATCTGGATCACATGCCGCCTAGTGATCAGCCGCAACCAACGGGTCCGGATTTGACGACCCTGAAGAATTGGCTGTCCCAGGAATAGTCGTTCCTCGACCCACCCTGACCGGGTTCAGAGCCGGACTCCTTTCCCGATCCTGAAGCCCTTGCCATTGCACCCGGACAAATAAAAAGAGCTCCTTGAGGAGCCCTTTTCATTCAATCCAAATGTTCCCCTTATCAGGGGACCGGTGACCCCATCATCGATTCAAAGCGAGTTGTACAAACCCTCATCCAACGTGAAGAACAGCTCCAACCGGAAACCGCGTGTCTCCGCCTGATTCTGGCCCGCCAGGCTCAATGGGAACGCCATCTCCGCAGACACGAGCTTGTTGAACGAATAGAAGGCGCCCGGAGCGACTTGGAAAAGATGGGCACCGTCATCCAAGGATTCTCCGTTCGACATTCGGTTGAAATAGAAGTCGTAGGTGACGGCCATGTTCAACCCCAGGTACTGGTTGCGGGCGGAAAGGCCCTTCAGGGGTAGGGGATACTCTGGTTTTCCGAAAAAACGCAGGTTGTCAATCTTGTTCTTATCGTTGTCTTCGGTGTTGAACGAGTAAGAGGCATTGCTGAAGACCTTGACCCTTGGAAAGTCTTTCACGAACATGCCGCCGAACGTCATGGTGGCGTAATTGCCCGCGTTCATGATGTCCTCGAACCCCACAGGCAAGGAGATGGCCAAAAAACCACCTCCGCCAGATACCGGATCACCGTATTTCAGCGCCAGGACCGGACGATCCAGCCCGGTTTTTCCCGTGCTGTCAAGGATCAGATAGCTGATGGCCATGGAAGCTTCGAGCTTGTCCAAAAGTCCGAATTTTCCCTGCATAGGCAAGGCGGTGGGGTTGTCCGGATCTTCACTTCCTCCGGTTTCCCAGCTATCCAGATATTGACCCGAAATTGCAGTCCGCTCGACACCCACGTTGATTTGCATGACACGGGCTGGCACCGGCATGTATTCGTCCAGGGCAAACAGAGATGAGGCCATGCAAAGCGCGGTCAGGGTGGAAAGAATCGTCTTATGGGACATTAAGTTGCTCCTGCTCATTTTGATCCGGTTCCCAGGGTCGCCAAAGATCGGCAAAAAGATACTTGCTCAGTTTAACCGTTTTTCGGCTGGGATTTCAATATTTTGATGTTGGAAGCCTAAATTAATTACTGGCTGGGGCAGGGAATCAAGGGATACGGTTTCCCGGTTCGCGGAAAGCGATAAACCGGCTGGAAAGGCCCGAGAAAGCGGGTTAGACTATATTATTCTCAAAGCCACAATCTGGTTGTGAGCTTCTATCCTGAAGAAAGCATGAAATTCACCAAGAAAACCGATTACGCTTTGAGAACGATGCAGTTCCTGGCCCGTCAATGGTATCAACCAAACGGAGGGTCGCAGGTATCGGCGCATCCTGTTCCGGTCCAGGCGATTTCGGAACAGTCCCACCTTTCCATGAGGTTCCTCCAGGGAATCGTTTCCAAACTCTCCAAGGCCAAACTATTGCGTACCATTCCGGGAGTGAAGGGCGGCATCATGCTGGCTCGGGACCCGGATCGGATTTCCATCCTTGATATCATTGAAGCCGTCGAGGGCAAAATCAACCTGATGAACTGCCTGGAGCATCCCGATCATTGCGGTGATTTCCAAGGGTGTTCCATCATGGGCGTGCTGTTCGGCGCCCAGGCCGCCCTGGTTACGACCCTGGCCAATACCAACCTGAAATTGATGGTGAAGGCCCAGCAGGACCCTTTCAACCGGGTTCCCGAAAGGCATTTTCTCAAGCCGCAATTCGGCTGTCCCGTCCTTAAGTAATCCCCTCGCCATCCAACGCTGAAGACCAGGCAGCTTGCACCTTTAAGACGGGAGGATTCCTTTTTCCGCCCCATTGCCTCAAAATGATTGATCCCGGGCCGGTTTTTGAGCATTTTTTACGGGCTGTAAACCAATCAAGGACACTCCATGAAGT
>JALYSE010000048.1:0-7397 GCA_030854955.1 Fibrobacterota bacterium
CGGGACATCGCTGAACGCATCAACCACAACTATAAAACCGATCTTTTCGTCCTCCCGGAACCACGCATCGACGATCATGTCAAAACCATCGTGGGCCTCGATGGCCGGAAGATGAGCAAAAGCTATAACAACACCATCCCCTTGTTCCTGGATGAAAAGCTGCTGCTGAAGCGCATCAATCAGGTGGTGACCAATTCGCAAACTCCGGATGAACCCAAGGATCCGGACCAAAGCTCCATCTACGCCCTCCATAAGGTGCTCCTTTTCAAGAGCGAAGACGACGCGTTAAGGAGGAAATACCTGGCCGGTGGCATGGGATGGGGGTTGGCGAAAAAAGAGTATTTTGATGCTTTGAATGCGTGTTTGCAAGGCCCGCGCGCGGAATACCAAAAATTGATGGCCGATCCCGCCTCGTTACAGGCAATCCTGGGCCGGGGCCGGGATAAAGCCCGCGCTACAGCCGGGGAATTTCTAGATAAAGTGCGTGGCACCATCGGCATCCGCTGAACCCGCCACAAGGAGATTCGAATGAGTTTTACCCTTGCAGCCGGTGCCAAAGCCCCTGACTTCGACCTTCCCGGCAGCAACGGCCGGGATGTCCGTTTCGCGGATGTGCGCGGAACCAACGGTACCTTGATTTTCTTCACCTGCAACCATTGCCCCTACGTGGTGGGAAGCGAAGCGCGCATGAAAGCCCTCTTCGAGCGCTGTCAGAGCCTGGGCATCACCATGACCGCCATCCATTCCAATGAGACCAAGGATCATCCCGAGGACGACTTCCCCTCGGTGATCGCGCGCGCCCGGGATATGGATTTCAAATGGCTTTCCCTCCGGGACGACAGGCAGCTTGTCGCTGGTGGCTATGGTGCCGAACGCACGCCCCATTATTTCCTGTTCGACAAGGACGACTCGCTGGTGTATTCCGGACGCATGGACAACAGTCCCCGTGACCCTTCCAAGGCCGGAACCGACGAACTGGAAGACGCCATGGCGGACATGCGCGCGGGTCGACACGCGAAGGTGCCGCGCACGGACGCCATCGGATGCAACATCAAGTGGTGGGACAAGGAAAAGCACTGGATGCCCAAGGACGCCTGCGACCTCGATTATCTCCACCAAAGGGAGTCGACCAGCCGGGCCTAAGCCCCGGCGGCCGAATCGGACTTGGCGAACGGACCTCGATCCTATAAAGTCCGCCAGGAGGCGAATCCGGAAAACCGATTCGACTCCATCAAGGTCGAATGGGACGACGGGGTGGAATTGCCCCAGACCCTCCGCATCCACAACGAGACGGCCAAAAGCATCGTCTCCGAAAACGACAGCCCGGACATCCCTTTCCGCTACAGCGTAAACCCTTACCGGGGCTGCGCCCATGCCTGCGCGTATTGCTACGCCCGGCCCAGCCACGAATACCTGGGGCTCGGCGCCGGCACCGATTTCGACACCCAGATCTACGCCAAGACCAACGCCGCCGAACTGCTCCGCAAAAAGCTTTCCTCCAAATCGTGGGTGCGCGAGCCCATCACTTTCTCTGGCGTCACCGATTGCTACCAGCCGGCCGAGGCCAAGCTCAAGCTGACGCGCGCCTGCCTCGAAGTTTGCCTGGAATACCGGCAGCCGGTTTCCATCATCACCAAGTCCAGCCTCATCCTGAGGGACCTGGATCTGCTGATCGAACTAGACTCTCTCGCGGGAGTGGGCGCGGTGCTCTCCATCCCTTTCGCCGACGAGGCCACGGCCAGGTTGATGGAGCCCTTCGCGGCGCCTCCCGACCTGCGTTTCCGGACCCTGGAAAAGCTGAGCCGTGCGGGTATCCGCACGGGCATCTCCCTGGGACCGGTGATTCCCGGCCTGAACGACAGTGATATCCCCTCCTTGTTGGCCCGCGCTAAGGAATGCGGGGCCACCTTCGCCTTCTACGTGATGCTGCGCCTTCCCGGAAGCGTCCGGGAAGTGTTCCTGGAAAGGGTGAAGACCCATCTGCCGGAGAAGGCAGGCAAGATCGAACACCATATCCGCGAGGTGCGGGGCGGGGGGTTGTACAAGAACGGCTTCGGGGATCGCATGACCGGAACCGGGACCATGGCGGACATGGTGGAAAAACTGTTCCGCATCCACTCACGCAAGTATGGCCTGGACACGGGTGAGCGGATGGGGGAGCTCGCGGTGCGCGGGGGTGGGCAGCCGATGGGCGCGGAATGGGTCAAGGGAAAAGGGGCCGATGGAGCGGACCCTGGAGTCAACGCTCCCATTCCCAAAGGCAAATCGCTTAAGTGCGCTGATTCGTCCCAGTTGGATCTGTTCGCGACCTAATGCCGTAGATGCGAATAAAACCTCTTGCAGCGATGAGGAGCGCTCTCCTACTTATCGGATCACCAGGGCCGGAGCCAAGTAGGCCCGCCAACCGGATCCGGAACCGGAACCGGAATAGCCGATGAAGCCGAACCAAAAGGAGATTAACGAGTTCGTGCTGGACCTGGTCGAATTCATGGGCAAGCACTTCTCCGCCTATTTCGATAAGACCAGGGTGGCCGGTGGCAACGAAGGGATTTCCATCCGCATCAGGAGGGCGGCCTCCGGGTCGAATCTGGAGATCACGACGGATCGGCTCGATCCCGTTTTCGACCTCGGCCAAATCCAGTGGCGCTTCCGTGACTGCCTCGCCTCGAAAGAAGAGTTGTTCGCCCGGATGCTTTCGGACCTGGTCGGCGTATTCACCGATAGAATCATGATCGTCTGCGGTTATGCGGGCGAGGAGCGGTTGGGCGGATTCATGTGCAGGGAGGCCCCGGACGGCGATGCCCTCATTAGATTCAAGCACGCCCACCCGGAATGCGATAGGCTGGTCCTGAAAAAATGGACGGAACCGGAATCGGTTATTTCCCCGCTGGAAACCTGATCCGGACCGCTTTGGCCACAGCCGAGTCGGTTTCCGTTGACGATGATGTCTTCGAAGGAATCGTTCGAATGTCGGTAGGTTGACTTCCGATGGGAAGACTTCAACCGAGGCGTGTGGATCCGGATCAGGCCGGTTTGCGGAAACAATAGGCCCGATAGGACCAGAGCCCCTGCTTCAGGGTCCGGTACTGGAAGTAGGTCGCATAGGCGTTACCCAGCTTCTCGGGGCTGGTCAGCCGGATTTTTTCCAGAAGCCAGCGAACCGGAATGAAGATGAGTCCGAAACGGAAGATGGCACGGGCGTGGGGCATCACGTCGGCGCTGATATCCTCCGCATGTGCCAGTTCGAATCCGGCGCGGGCTCCATAGGCTTCCATCTCTCCGGGCGAACACAGGTGGGGAACGGCCCACCCGGCCAGGAAACTCGCATAGGAGGCCGCTTGAGCCGGGTCCGAAGGCTTGGCACCCCGGAAGCCGTCCGCGATGACAAGGCGCCCCCCGGGTTTTAGCATCGCGAACATGGACGCGACCCACGCCTCCTTGTCCACGGCATGATCGAAACTTTCCAGGGCCCAGACCACGTCGAAAGCGCCGGGCTTGAAGGCGGGGACGTGGAAATCGTTCACGATGAAACGCGCCATCGGGGAGCCGGGTGCCAGTTGCGCCGAGGCAGCGGCAAACCCTTTCGCCAGCCTGCCCTGGCTTTCCACTAAGGTGATTCCCACGCAATGGCATCCCATCGCGCGCGCCAGAAAGATCGAAGAACCGCCCACGCCGCACCCCGCGTCGAGCAGGCGGTCGCCTTTTTTCAGCCCGGCCAATCCCGCCAGGTATAGGACCATATGCTCGGTCGGATTGCCGCCTCGGGGCAGATCGCGATCGAATCCGTAATGCATGTGGTGATGCCAATTGGTCTGATAATAGTTGAGGTAATCCTCGGTGGTGGCGTGGTAATAACGGTGGACCTTCTCCTTAATTTCCCGGTCCGTCGGCGCCTCCGTCGTCGTCACCTGATCATCCATCGGAACCCGCCTCGGAATAGGCCAGAATACGGCGCAAGCCAGCGCGGAAATCCGCTTCGGGTCCCAATAGGCTCAAGACCAGCCTGCAGCCTTCCTCGAATCCGAACCAGTGACCTGGGTAAACATAGACTCCGTGCAACCTGACCAGATCCAGCGCGACCGTTTCGTCTCCCTGGGGAACGGCCAGGTCGAGCACGGCGTGCCAACCCGCTTCCGGTTTCAGGAGACGTGCGTTTCGGGCTGTGCCGGTCAGTTCCAGGGCCGTGGCCAGATTGGCCCGGATCCTTGCCATGATCCCCTCCTGGATCCGCTCCCGGAAGCCGAGCAAATCTTCCGCCGCAGCCTGGACCGGGGTATTGACCGACAAGAACGCGTCCGCGATCCATTCCAGGTGGCCGAGCGCGGCTTTGACCGGCTCAGGTGCGCCCGCGACATGAATCCAACCCAGTTTCAATTGCGGCAGGCCCAGCATTTTGGAAAATCCGTTCAAGGTGAAGACCAGCGGACCATCCGATGTGATGGGCAGAAACGGACGGTCTCCCAGGAGATAGTCGCAGAACACCTCGTCCACGATCAGGGCCAGGCCATACTCGCGCGCCAGATCCAGGTAGGCGCTGATTTCATCGGCGTCCGCGAGATGGCCGGTGGGGTTGTTGGGGTTGACGAGTATCAAGGCCTTACAGCGGGTGGAGATTAGGCTGCGGAGAAAGCCGAAGTCCGCGCGCCAACGGGTGGAAAGCCGCAACGGATAGCGGATGAGATTCACGCGCTCCAGGCCGGCCAAGGTGTCGAACAAGGGATAGGTGGGGGAAGGGATGAGCGCTTCGTCACCGGGATTGCAAAGCAACTTGAACAGGAACGAGTAGGCTTCCGAAGTACTGGCGGTTAAGATCAACTGCTCCGGGCGTATCTCCCTGCCCAGGGACGCGTAGTGGGCCGCGATGGCGCGGCGGGCGTCCGGGCTTCCCTGGGGCGTCGGTTCATAGCGGAGCACGGACGGCCGGCCGAGCAGGGCCGGGATGTCCGCGGGATAGGGGAGTCCGACGGTGGTCGGATTGGAACCCGTCAGGTCGATGACCCCGGTTCCAGAGGCTTCCAGGGAAAGTTTCGCTTCCCATTGGGGGTTCAGCCCCTCCGGTCCATTACAAAACGTTTTCGAAAACATGGTTGCCGTGGGCGGATCCACCTCAGGGCTGGGCGGCGGACTTCAAGGGCGAAGCGGGCTTAGCTGGCTTAGCGGGCGAGGCCTTGGCATCCGCCTGGGCGATGGGGAAGTGGCCAAGGCGGCGCAGGTTTTCCGTGATCCGCGATGAGGATTGCGACTGGTTCAGGGAATAAAGATGGATTCCCGCAATGCCGTTCTTTAGCAGGTCGTCGCATTGGGTGGTTGCGAACTCGATTCCGCGCTGTGTGACATCTTCCGGTTTTCCGTTGCCGAGGAAGGAGACCATGGAATCGGGAATCATGCAACCCGACAGTTCCCGGAATCGCGTCAGTTGGTTGAGGTTCAGTACCGGCATGATCCCGGCCACGAATGGCATGGTGACGCCCTTGGCCTGGCATTTGTCGCGGAAGCGGTAGAAGGTTTCGTTGTCGAAGCACAACTGGCTGATGGTGCATTGGGCGCCGTTGTCCTGCTTCAGCTTCAGGTATCCGATATCCGATTCCAGGGACGCCGCTTCCATGTGTTTTTCGGGATAAAAGGCGCAGGCGATTTGCAATTGGAAGTTTCTCTTGATGAACGCAATCAGGTCGGATGCATGGGCGAAACCGTCCGGATGCGGCTTGAAGGCGGCATCGCCCTTGGGGGGGTCCCCGCGGAGGCCCAGGACATTGCGGATCCCCGCTTTGACCAGGGTCTGTAGGATGTCCCGCAACTCATCCTTGGAGTGGCCTACGCAGGTAAGGTGGGCCATGGTTTCGATTCCCAATTCCTCCTGGATGCGGGAAACCAGGTCCACAGTCTTGGAACGGGTGGATCCGCCTGCCCCGTAGGTAACGGAAATGTAGTCCGGAGCCAGCTTGGAGATTTCCGCCATGGTGCTGTACAAGGTGGCCCACCCGTTGATGTTCTTCGGGGGGAACAGTTCGTAGGACAGGGTGGGTATGCCGCTAATCAGCTTGTCGATGAATGCCATGGTAGTGCAAGGAAACCTAGCAATTACAGGTCTGGGCTTCCAGAAGTAAGTACTTTTTTCCCATGAAAAAAACCGTTTTCATGGCCGCATTCCTCGCCAGCCTGGTCCTGGCCGTCGTCAACAATCTCTTCAATGGCCGGTCGGTGGATTGGATTGGTTCGCCGGAGGTTCTGGATAAACCTTCGGGATGGCCCAGCATGGGTATTCTACAGGGAATCCAGGCGGGATTCAAAGTGGCCTGGAAGGAATTCCTGGCCCATCAATGGCTCATCCTCGGCGGCCTATTGGCCATCCTCGTCATCATGGTTCTCCTGCGCCGAACCCGCAACGCACAATGGGGTCCGATGGTCCGCACTGTGCTCCGGATCGGTTTCAGCGCGATGTTCCTGGCCGCCGCATGGCCCAAGTTCACGGATCCCAAGGGTTTCTCTAATCTCATCGCGCAATACCAGTTCCTGCCGGGTTTTTTTGTGAACGCATTCTCTCTCTGGCTCCCGGCCATTGAAATCGTGGTCGGCATCGGCATCCTCATCACCCTTTGGGAAAGGGAATTCTCAGCCATGGTGGGATTGATGATGGTGATGTTCATAGTGGCCTTGACTCAAGCCCTCGTCCGGGACCTGGGTATCGCCTGTGGCTGCTTCGACATCGAAGGCGCCCAGGACGCCGGGGACGCCTGGTTCTCCCTGATCCGCGATATCGTGCTTTTGGTGCCCATCGCCTGGCTGATGGCTTCCGGAGGCAGGCGCTATTTGCACTGGGGCCGGAACCGCTAGTCGCCTGATCCGACCCGGTTTGACCCAATTAATCTGCATTGAGTGAAGGGGAGATTTCCCTACTTGGCGTTATATTTGGAGCCAAGGCGCACCGGTCCGCGCCTGGAGGTTCGATCCTGACCTTTTCCGCCCCTCTGCGCTACGCGCTACCGTTGCTGCTGTGCTTTGCCCCGTGCTGGAGCTGGGATCTGTTCGTTTCCGGCTCACAGGGCTATACCCATTACGAGGCCGAGGATTTCAACCGTGTCCTGGTCCTGATGGAAAAGACCACCAAGGAAAAGGGTTTCAACCCCTACGAAGTCAAGATGTTTGATGGGCATCCCCAGAACGCCTTGGTATTAGGAGTCAAGCAGGGGCCCTGGTCCCTGGGTCTGGAAGCGGAATTCTGGGTGGAGACCTTCACACAGAATGAAGTGCCTTTCGATCTGGAGGAGGCGGGCCGCGACACTTCGGTCACCTGTGAAATACTTCGAGGTCCGGCCTACGCCTCCACCAAACTCTTCGGCTGCATCGAGGCCGAGGAGCGGTTCAACTTCCTGCCGCTCACTCTCCAAGCCTCATAT
>JALYSE010000048.1:7407-22675 GCA_030854955.1 Fibrobacterota bacterium
TCATATGGACTTGACGTTACCCGGTGGCTGCGCGTGGGCGCGGGTTACGGCATCGGAGTATTGGCCGGGTCCGCTCATATCGAGATGACGGCCAAATATTACGGCGAGGGCGCCATCGACGACGATCATATCGATTTCCAGATCTGGCCGGGGGTGAATCTGGTGCAGAAGGCGTTTACCGACGTGGAATACCTGCCTTGGAATTGGGTGGGCATCGATTGGCGCATGGGTTGGCGGCATTCCAAGGTGGAGGGCTTGACCCTGCGCGATCAGCAGGGTTCTTCCACTATTTTCAAAAGCGTCTTTCCGGATGCGAAGGATGGGGCTCACATGTATTTCACCTCATACACGAACAATCCCGCCGACGATAAAATCTACGTGGGGACCGAGGCCGAAGCCAAGGCCAAGGCCGCGAAGGAACCGGGTTCGCGATACCATTTGGTGAACGGGGATTTCACGGGCTGGTTCGTGGCCCTCAAGCTCAATTTCTATTGGAGGGACATATGATCGACCAATCCGAACGCAACCTGGATGGATCGGGAAAGAAGCCATTACTTTCCGCATTTCTGTTTCTGGCCGCCGCCGCTGCCATGATCGCCGCCGTGGCCTGCAGCAAGCACGATACTGATTTCGGAAGCAATAGCCCTCTTTACACCAACAACGCATACGTCGCATTCGATTCGGCCAAGCCTGCGGACACTCTGCGATTTGCCAGCCTCAACATGAGCATCGGCTTCCCGGTTTCCCAGCTCCTGTTCACGGACATGGCCGACACGGCCATCGCCTATGTGGTCCTGGACTCGCTGGTCAAGCGTTACCAGCGCACCCTGCCCAGCGAGCGGATAAAAGCCATGGCCAAGATCATCGTTGAGCACGATTTGGACGTCGTGGGCCTGCAAGAGGTCATGTCGTTCAATAAGGACGGCGTGAAGATAAACGACTTCCTGAGCGAATTGGTGGATCAGATCAAGGTCATCGGTGGGCCAGCCTATCAGGTCATCGACAATCCTCTCAATGACACGGTCCTTGCGGGCAGGCTGAATGGAAAGTCCATCAGCATCGCCTTCCACGAGGGCAATGCCATGCTCATCCGCCCAGGGCTACAAATCCTCGAGAGCGCAAGCTTCATGTATTTTACCCTACTCCCCATTGCCACCGAAGCCGGGTCGAAGTCGCAGCGGGCATTGCAATACGCGAAGCTGCGAAGCTCCAAAGGGATTTTCTGGAACGTGTACAATACCCACCTGGAGGTATTCCAGGATATCAGTAGCAGCCAAGCCCTGGAACTGCGACGGCTGGTGGACAGCGTGAAGATCCAGAATTCCGCCAAAGAGGATGGCGCCCCCCAGATCGTGATCGGGGATTTCAACGTAAACCCGAACGAGGACGCGCATACCGTGATGCAGGAGGGCGGATTCAAGGACACCTACGATACCTCCGCAACGGACCCGGGTTTCACTTGTTGCATCACCGCGAGCACTCTCTGGGACCCAAAATCGCATTTTTCCAATCGTCGCATCGATTTTGTGTTCGGGCGGCACATGGTGAAGGTGACCGAACATCGTGTGCTCATGAAGGATCCGATAATCCTGGCATCGGGGGACAGCCTGCTGCTTTCGGATCACCGCATGGTCGTCACGAGCATTGTCGGACAATAGGGAATAGAGAATAGGGAATAAGGAATAAGGAATAGGGAAGTCGGAACGGGACGAATGGCCGAGCCGGAACCAGGGTCCACCGTATATGATCCGGTGCGCAAGCGCCATGTGGCCGCGACTCCCGAAGAAGCGGTGCGGCAATCGGTGCTCCGTTACCTGATGGACGTCTTGCATGTGCCCGCGAACCTGATCGGCGTCGAGTTTTCCCTGGCGGGTCTGGAACCTGGGAATTTGCGGCGGGCGGACATCGTGGTCTGGAAGCCGGGCGAAGGCCAGCTTGCACCGTGGCTGCTGGTCGAATGCAAAGAGCCGCGGGTCAAAATCACCGATGCCACCGCATTCCAGGCGGCCGATTATCTGAAGCGGATCCCTTGTCGGTTTGTGATGCTTTCCAACGGCGCCGATACCAGGTATTTGGAGAGAGCAGAGGATGGCTACCGATTGGTGGCCGGACTGCCGTATTTTTGAGCCTTTAAAAAGCGTGGTTTTCGTTCATGGATAAAGCGACCTATTTGTTGAAAAAGAAGACACTCAAAGAAGGGGTCGTAGCCTTTAAAAAAGAAACGACCTGTTACAATTGTTTCTGGATCCGTGAAAACTGCCGATGCCACCTGATCAAGCCCTTTGATACGGAAGCCCGCTTCGTCATCCTGATGCATACCATGGAAGCGAAAAGGGAAAAGCTCGGCACGGGACGGATTTGCAAGGCGACACTTTTGAATTCGGAAATCATCGTCGGGATCGATTTCACCGGGAATGACCGGGTAAACGCTCTTCTGGCCGATCCAGAAAACCATTGCATGGTGATGTACCCGGGACGAAACTCCTTGAACATCTCCAAGGATGATGTCGCCCCGTTGGTGGAGAGTCGAAAGTCCGGGAAGCAGTTGGTGATCTTCCTCATCGATGGCACCTGGAATTGCGCGAAGAAGATGATGAAACTTTCCTTGAATATTAGGAGCCTGCCCCGGGTCTCCTTTTCGGCATCCCATGAGTCGATCTTCTATATCAAGGAGCAGCCGGCCGAGTTCTGCCTTTCCACCCTCGAGTCCATCCATTTTTTCCTGGTCGAGGCGGATCGTCGGGGCGTGGAAAAGCTGCCGGACAAGCCCCAGGACAATCTCATTCTGGTTTTCAAGTCCATGATCGACTTTATGGTGGCTTGCGCGTTGGACCCAAGCCGGTCGCGCTATCGGGGCGCGGTGGCTAAGGGTTACACCTTGCCTGCTGACCGCGTGAAACGGAAGAAATGGGGGCAGCGGAAAATCGTCCTCCCGGATTGAGTTTACGGCGCCGCAGGTAAACGGAAATCAGGGGCTGGAACTGGAACCGGGATTGTAACCTCGATGTCGGCGTTCGAAGAGTGTGGTCAGGCCTCGAAAAATATACGTTTGAGCAACCCATGGATATTCTCTCAGTCGAAGGTTTGGGCAAACGCTATGGAAACACCGTGGCCGTGGATGGCATTTCCTTCCAAGTACGGACAAACGAGATAGTCGGCCTGTTGGGACCCAACGGGGCCGGGAAGACCACTACCATCAACATGATCCTGGGCGTATTGGAGCCCTCCTCGGGAGATATCCGAATCGAAGGCGTGGACCTGCGCGCCAAAAGGGAGGCTGCACTCATGCGGACGAACTTCGCCGCCGTGTATGCGCCCCTGCCGGGAAACCTGACCGTTTACCACAACCTGCGCATTTTCGGTCTCATCTACCAGGTCCGGGATCTGCGGGACCGCATTGAAGAGCTGTTGCTCCATTTCGAACTGGTGAAATTCCGCAATGTGAAATGCGGCCTGCTTTCTTCAGGGGAACAGACCCGGGTGGCCCTCGCCAAGGCCATGCTCAACCGGCCAAGGCTGTTACTGCTCGACGAGCCGACCGCCTCCCTGGATCCGGCCATGGCGGATGATATCCGAACGCATATCCGCGCTTTCGCAAACTCCGGAATGGGCGGCGTGCTCTGGACATCCCATAATATGTATGAGGTGGAGGCCGTCTGCGATCGCGTGCTTTTTCTTTCCCGGGGGAAAATTCTGATGGAAGGGGATCCCAAGCGACTTCCCGGCCAGCACGGCAAAAAAACCCTGGAGGAACTCTTCATTTCCGTGGCGCGCGATACCCATGTTGGCGGTGGCTGACTATGTCCATCCTCCGCGTTTACGCCATCGTTCTCCGCCAATACTATCTCATCCGCGGGAGTTTCTCCCGGTTCCTGCCCCTTTTCATGTGGGTGGCCATCGATATGGTGCTCTGGGGATTCCTGTCCAGGTATCTGAACACCGTGACCACCCCAGGAATGGATTTTGTGCCCAAGCTCCTGGGTGCCGTCCTGCTTTGGGATTTTCTCACCCGGGTTATGCAGGGGGTGACCATCGCCTTTCTGGAAGACGTATGGTCGCGCAACTTCCTGAACTTCTTCGCGACTCCACTTTCGGTGGCCGAATACGTGGGCGGATTGGTGGTTACGAGCATCATCACCAGCATGGTGGGGTTGGCTGTGATGCTGGTCCTGGCGACGACGGTTTTTGGATTGCCATTTCTGGACCACGGCCTGGCCACCTTGCCATTCCTTGGGATCCTTTTCCTTTCCGGCATTTCCCTGGGAATTTTCGGGTCCGCGCTGGTGCTCCGGTTGGGTCCAGCGGCCGAATGGTTCATCTGGCCCATCCCGGCGATGATTTCCCCTTTCGCTGGAGTCTTTTATCCGGTGGAGACGCTTCCCGAGTGGATGCGCCTGGTTTCCTTGGCCCTGCCGCCGTCCTATGTATTCGAAGGAATGAGGGTCAGTCTCACTACTGGAACCGTTCCGGGCGACATGCTCCTCTGGGGGGGAGCGCTGTCCTTTCTCTATCTGGGACTGTCGTATTGGTACTTCCGCCAGACCTATCGGTATGCCATCCGCACCGGCCTCATCGCCCGCTACAGCGCTGAAAGCGTCAGCTGAGAGGATGCGGGATCGGGCTCCATTGCAGGCTTAGGGTCCTGTAGATTTCCGGTCCCGCCTGGGGGTAATCCGGACGGGAAGAGATGGTGGGCATTTTCCCCTGCACTTCAAGGTAGCCGGGCATCGCACCGCCGCGATCACTCCAAGTAGGTATACCCGTACAGGCCCGAACGGTAGATGGCCAAGAATTCGCGCCCTTCCAGGAGCGTGATCTTGCCTTCCTTAACCGAGGCGGATACCCACGATTCCATGGTGCGTACCAGATTCTTGTCGCTGAACTGGACATAGTCCAGAACATCGGCCACGGACTCGCCATCGATGACCTGCTCGATCTCGTAGCCTTCCTTGCCCTTGCATACAATGTGAACGGCGTTGGTATCACCGAACAGGTTATGCAAATCGCCCAGGATTTCCTGATAGGCTCCCACCAAGTAGACCGCAACGTAATAACCTTCTTCGGGCTTGAGCTGATGCAGGGGTACGCTGCGGGAATAGTCGCCCGTCCCGATGAAATGATCGATTTTGCCATCCGAATCGCAGGTGATGTCCTGCAAGGTCACGGACTGGGTCGGTTCCTCGTCCAAGCGCTGGATGGGCATGATGGGAAAGGTCTGGTCAAAAGCCCACGAATCCGGCAGGGACTGGAACAGGGAGAAATTGCAGAAATATTTTTCCGCCAGCAGCATGGGTATGCTTTGGAGTTCCATGGGCGGATGCTTCATCTGTTTGGCCAGGCGATCGGCCTTTTGGGCGATGGACCAGAACAGACGTTCCGCCATGGCGCGGGTCTTCAGATCGACCATGCCCAGATTGAACCGGTCCAAGGTTTCCTCGCGTGCCTGCAGAGCATCATGCCAGGCTTCCAGCATGTTGCTGGAGGAATAGTTCTTATAGATGTTGTGCATCTCGCGCAAGGTCTCGTGGTCCGAATCGCTGACGGAATGAATCTGCTCATCCCAAAAAGGGGGACGGGCCACCTCAAGGACGTTGAACACCAGCACGGAGTGGTGCGCGGTAAGGGCGCGGCCGGATTCGGCGATGATGTTGGGGTGGGGGAGATTGTGCTTGTCCGCCACCTGGCAAATGGAGTAGATGACGTCGTTGGCGTATTCCTGAATGGAATAATTGACGCTGCTGTTACCCGTCGAACGGGTGCCGTCATAATCGACTCCCAGTCCGCCGCCCACGTCCACGAAATCGATTTTACAGCCAATCGCCTGGATTTGGATAAAGAACTGGGCGATTTCCTTGAGGCCGACCTTGATTTTACGGATGTTGGTGATCTGGCTGCCCAGATGGAAATGGATCAACCGGATGTAATGGAGGATGCCCTCCTCCCTGGCATAGTCGAGGGCTTCCAAAAGCTCCGAGGAGTTCAGGCCGAACTTACTCTGATCGCCTCCGGAATCCTCCCACTTTCCGCTGCCCGAGCTCGAAAGCTTGATGCGGATGCCCACGTTGGGCGTGACATTCAGTCTCAGGGCCAAGTTCTTGATCAACTTGAGTTCGTTGACCTTTTCCACGACGATGAAAATCTTTTTCCCCATCTTCTGGGCCAACAGGGCCAGTTCGATGAACTCTTCGTCCTTGTAGCCGTTGCAAATGATCAGGGACTCGGGGTTGTCCATGATGGCCAGCACGGCATGCAGCTCGGGTTTGGAACCCGCTTCCAGTCCGATGTTGAACTTCTTGCCGTGCCGTACGATTTCTTCCAGCACCGGGCGTTGCTGGTTCACCTTGATGGGGTAGACGTTGTAATATTGGCCCTTGTAGCCGTATTCCTTGGAGGCGGCCTCGAAGCAATGGGAAATCTGCTCGATGCGATCGTCGAGGATGTCTGGAAATCGGAGGAGCACGGGAAGGCCCACGTCCCGGAAGGTGATTTCATCCACCAATTCCTTCAAATCGATTTGATAGCCGTCTTCCCGCTGGGGGCTGACGGTGGCGTGGCCTTTTTCGTTGATGTCGAAATACCCTACGCCCCAACCGGCCGTGTTGTACAGTTCACGGGAATCTTCAATCCGCCATTTGCGCATGCTCGTCCTAGCCCTTGCAGATCGCCCGTTCCGGGCGCCGCGCCGTTTCCGGGCGCGGGGGTAAATTTATCAAATTTTTGGGGGATCGACGGGGCCGTCGGCGAGGAATCCGCGGTTAAGAGGTTTCACACAGAAAAAAATGACACAGGAAAGCGGTGGGAGACGGATTCGGCTCAGCGCGCCCATTTCTGAAGAATGAAAAACTTCAGATACCGGCCCTCGGGAAAGGACAGGTGGTAAGGATGATCGAACGGCTGCTCCCTGCTTTCCAGAACCTTCAGGTTGCAGCGGGCGTTCACGCTGCTCTGGTGCAGGATCTTGATGAAGGTGCTCTGGTCCACGTGAGACGTGCAGGAGGAGGAGACCAGGATGCCGCCCTCAGGGAGCTTTTCCAGGGCCTTGGAATTGATGGTGGTGTAGGCCTTGATGGCGTTGGTCAGCTGTTTCTTGTTCTTGGCGAACGAGGGGGGATCCAGGATGATGAAGTCGAAGGCGCCCGGGGCCATGTCCTTCAAAAAATCGAAGACGTCCTGTGCCAGGAAATCGCCCTCGGGAACCGGATGCCCATTGAGCCTGAAATTCCGCCGGCAAAACTCCATGGCGGGCTTGGAGATATCCACGCTCACCACGCGCTTGGCCACGGAGGCGGCGTAGACGGAGAACCCGCCGGTGTAGCTGAAGCAATTGGCCAAGGTCCTGCCTTTGGCGTAGCGCACGATGGCTTGGCGGTTTTCCCGTTGATCCAGGAAGAACCCGGTTTTCTGCCCCTCCATCACGTTGACCAGAAACTTGAACCCCTGTTCCTCGATCTCGACGTCGGTGGCTTCCTTACCGTGAAGGATGCCGATCGGCTTGGTATCCAGGCCTTCATAGGTGCGGTTGGCCACGTCGCTGCGTTCCACTATGGTTGCCGGGCCGAAGGCTTTGACCAAGCCATCGACGACCATGGGCTTGAGGCGATCCATGCCCATGGTATGGAATTGGGTCACGAGCGTGCGGTCGTATTTGTCGACCACAAGTCCCGGCAGACCGTCCGATTCCCCGAATACCGCCCGGTAGGCGTTGGTGCGCGGGGGGAGCCATTCCTCCTTACGGCGCCGCAACACTCGGAACCGGTCCGCGAAGAAGCCCGCGTCGATGGGTTCGTCCCTAAGGGTGAGCATCCGCACGGCAATGTCGGTATGGCTGTTGTAATACCCCATGCCCAGGAACTGGGATCCGCTCTGGATTCTGGCCACCGTACCGTCGGGGAACTGGGGTTTGGCGGCCAAGGCGCCGGAGAAAATCCAGGGATGCCCCGCCATGATGTTTTTCACGCGATCGGGTTTGATTTGCACGGTTTGGGAGGTGTTCATGGGCGTCCAGTCAAAGGGTGCCCAAATTTATAAAAAAAGGTGTTTTCCCGACTTGAACAACGTCCTCGGAATCCCTCAAGATTGACCCTTAAAGCCGGAAAATGGTGAAAAAGGCGGTTTCCTATCAGTAGTCGATTGAATCTCAGAATGCCATAATTGGACATGGATGAAAAATTGGACCTTGGCGCGGGGAAAAAATCTTGAAAGCCGTTATTCTTGCCGGTGGCTTGGGGACGCGCATCAGTGAAGAAACCCACCTCAAGCCCAAGCCCATGATCGAAATCGGTGGGAAGCCCGTGCTTTGGCATATCCTGAAAATCTATTCGGCCCACGGGGTCAATGATTTCGTCATCTGCCTGGGCTATAAGGGCTATATCATCAAGGAATATTTCGCCAACTACTTCCTGCATATGTCAGACGTGACCTTCGACATGGACCGGAACAAGATGGAGGTCCATCACCATCATGCGGAACCCTGGAAGATTACCCTCGTAGACACGGGAGACAAGACCTTGACCGGCGGGCGCCTGAAGCGTGTCGGCGATTATGTGAAGGACGAGAAGGACTTTTTCTTCACCTACGGCGACGGCGTCTCGGACGTCGATATCACCGCTTTGGCCACCTTCCACCGCAAGCACGGCAAGCTTGTCACAGTAACCGCGGTGCAACCTCCGGGTCGATATGGCTCATTGGACATGGGCGGGGATGGGCAGGTGCGCGGATTCGTGGAAAAGCCAAAGGGAGACGGGGGTTGGATCAACGGCGGTTTCTTCGTGCTTTCCCCCAAGGTATTGGAATATCTCAACAATGACGAAACCAGTTGGGAGGCCGAGCCATTGATTCGCCTGGCTGCGGACCGCAATGTGATGGCCTTCGAGCACAATGGCTTCTGGCAGCCGATGGACACGCTCCGCGATAAGAACAACCTGGAAGCCTTGTGGGAGAAGGGCAATGCGCCCTGGAAGATTTGGTGAAGTCCTCCAGCTTCTGGACAGGCAAAAGGGTTTTCCTGACCGGCCATACCGGGTTCAAGGGCGGGTGGCTGGCGCTCTGGCTGCATAAGCTCGGCGCCGAAGTGCATGGATTCGCCTTGGAGCCATCCACCTCCGACAACCTTTTCAAAACCGCCCAGGTTTCCAAAGCCCTGGCCAGCGATACCCGGGCCGATCTGGGCGATTACCCGGCCCTTGAGAAAGCGCTCACAAAGGCCGCGCCGGAAATCGTTCTGCACCTGGCCGCCCAAGCCCTGGTCCGCCACTCCTACCGCGAGCCGCTGGCGACCCTTGCCACCAATGTCATGGGCACGGCCCAGCTTCTGGAAGCGTCCAGGTCCATCGACAGCATCAAGGGTATTCTGGCCGTTACCACCGACAAGTGCTATGAGAATCGGGAATGGGTGTTTCCTTATCGTGAAAATGACGCCCTTGGAGGGCATGATCCGTATGCGGCCAGTAAGGCCTGCGCGGAAATCGTGACCGCCTCCTATCGGGCCAGTTTCTTCGACAAGCAGGATGCGCCGGCCATCGCCACCGCCAGGGCTGGCAATGTCATCGGCGGCGGAGATTGGGCCGAGGACCGCCTGGTTCCGGATTGCATCCGGGCCTTTATTGAGGGCCGGAGTGTGGAGCTTCGCTATCCTGATGCGGTACGCCCCTGGCAGCATGTACTTGAGCCTCTTTCCGGTTACCTGATGTTGGCGGAGGCGCTTTGCGGCAAGGCCTCGTCCGGGTTCAGGGAGGCATGGAATTTCGGGCCGGATGCGAGCGGGGACGCCACGGTAGGCGAGATTGCCCGCCGTGTGGCCGCAGCCTGGGGGGCCGGCAAGGTGGTGACCCCCGTTATCGCCGACCATCCCCATGAAGCCGGACAGCTGCGCCTGGATGTCACCAAAGCCCGGAACCGGCTGCTCTGGAGCCCGCACTGGTCCATTGGCCGGGCCTTGGACGAAACCGTTTCCTGGTATAAAGCCTGGCATGGTGGAAAAGACATGCATGCCTTTACCCTCAACCAAATCAATACCTTCTCCGACGGAGCCTGATAATCGCCACCCGCTTCGAGATCCAGCCGACGCCCATGGACGGGCTGAAAGTCATCCTCAGGTCGCCCATCGAAGATGCGCGCGGCTCCTTTGCGCGCTTATTCTGCGCCCGGGAGCTCGGGGAGATCGGATTACAGAAGCCGATCGCCCAAATCAACTATTCCATCACCCTGAAAAAAGGCGCGGTGCGGGGAATGCATTACCAGCTTCCCCCTCATGCGGAAACCAAGATCGTCATGTGCCTGCGAGGCCGGGCTTTCGACGTGGCCGTGGATCTCCGCCAGGATTCCAAAACATTTCTCCGGTGGCATGGCATCGAGCTCTCACCGGGGAATCGGAATGCGTTTTGCATCCCCGAAGGCTTCGCGCACGGATTCCAGACCTTGGAAGACGATACCGAATTGCTCTACCTGCATACCGAATACTATTCCCAGCCGGTGGAAGGCGCGCTCAATGCGGCCGATCCCCGGTTAGGTATCGCTTGGCCGTTGAGCATCACCGAGATCTCCGAACGCGATCGATCCCATGCGTTCCTAAGCTCCGCCTTCACTGGGATAAGACTATGAAATACTGTCATTACAGTGCCGAAAGGGTTCTTCCCTTTTTGGACCTCGGCCGCGTACCAGCCGTACCCAAACTTGAGATCCATTGAATCAGGATGAACTCGGATGCTTGCTGACCACCCCTTGAAAATC
This sequence comes from Fibrobacterota bacterium, assembly GCA_030854955.1. Classification (GTDB taxonomy): domain Bacteria; phylum Fibrobacterota; class Fibrobacteria; order UBA11236; family UBA11236; genus Chersky-265. The sequence goes on from JALYSE010000048.1 coordinate 18,136, forward strand.
GCCGTTACCGGAGCCGGTGGATTCGTCGGGCGGTATGTGCTGGCGGAGCTCTCCAAGCGGGATCTGGAAGTCGTTGCCGTAGTCCGCGATGCGTCCCGGCTGGAACAACCCCTGACCGCAGGCCGTATTGTGGAAATGGACCTTGCCACCGCCGGCGCGGATGCCTTCGACCGTCTTGGACGACCGGACGTCCTGATTCACCTGGCATGGGACGGGCTACCGAACTACAAATCCCTGCACCACTTCGAGAGCGAACTGCCTGCGCAATACCGGTTTCTTAGGGCCATGCTGGAGGCGGGATTACCCAGCCTACTCGTCACCGGCACCTGTTTCGAATATGGGATGCAAAGCGGGCCACTTTCCGAAACAGCCGCAGCACGGCCGAGCAACCCTTACGGACTCGCCAAGGATGCCTTGCGGCAGCAATTGCAATCGCTCAAGGCGGTCAATCCCTTCCGACTCACGTGGGCCAGGCTTTTTTATGTCTACGGCGAGGGCCAATCGAAGGGCTCCATCTATCCCCAACTCAAGGATGCGATCCTGCGCGGGGACAAGACCTTCAATATGTCGACGGGCGAACAATTGCGGGATTACCTCCCGGTCGAAGAGGCCGCTCGCCAGATCGTCAGGCTTGCAACGGCCGATTTGGACATCGGGCCTGTGAACGTCTGTTCCGGAAAACCGATTTCACTCCGGAACCTTGTGGAACGCTGGCTCCATGAGAATCATTGGACAATATCACTGAATCTCGGTCACTTTCCCTATCCGGACCATGAGCCGATGGCTTTCTGGGGAGTCCGGGAACGTCTCGATTCCATTCCGGACCAAGGCGATGAAACATCATCAACGAAAAGGCAGACCCATATGGACTTTAAGGATGAAGTGAAAGAACGGCTCGCAGCCAATGGACAGAACCAGGAATTGAAAGCCACGGCTCATGAATTCCTGAAGGCATCCATCATACCGAAATATTCGTACAACTTTTCCTGGCTGGGACGGCCGATCATCCAGTACCCGGAGGATATCGTCGCCATGCAGGAGCTGGTATGGGAGGTGAAACCGGACCTTATCATCGAGACGGGCATCGCCCACGGCGGCTCGCTCATTTTTTTCTCCGCCATGCTCGAGCTTGTCAAAGTCTGCACCGGCAAAGACGGCGAGGTTCTGGGAATCGACATCGACATCCGGGCCCATAACCGCAAAGCCATCGAGGAGCACCCGCTCAGCAAGCGGATCAGCATGATCGAAGGCTCCAGTATCGCCCCGGAAATCATAGCCCTTGTTGCCGCCAAAGCCAAAGGCAAGCAGCGGGTGCTGATCAGCCTGGACTCCAACCATACCCACGACCACGTATTGGCCGAATTGGAAGCCTATGCCCATCTCACCACGGTGGGAAGTTACTGCGTGGTATTCGACACCATGGTTGACGATATGCCGATGGAACAGGCCGGAGACCGGCCCTGGGGCCCGGGAAACAACCCGAAGACCGCGGTACGCCAATGGATCAAATCGCATCCGGAATTCGAAATAGACAAATCCATCGACCACAAGCTGCTCGTTTCCGTCGCTCCCGACGGCTATCTCAAGCGCGTCCGGTGACGTTTCGTCCTTCCCAGGGCTAGGTTTGACCTGCTCCCCAAACAACCCAAAAAGAAAAATTGAACCCGGCTCGCTTAAGGGCCGATAACATTATTGATGGTCGTCGATAACAACATTGTCACCGCGAAAAACTGCAGGTTGTCATCAAAGGTTGTGGAATTGGATAATTTCAATATGACAAGCTTTGGAAAAATGCAGGATTTGGATTCGTTACCTGCGATAATTTCCGGCCTCAAGGCAAAAGGCCGCAAGCTCGTCCATTGTCATGGGGTCTTCGACCTCCTCCATGTCGGCCATATCCGATATTTCGAGGCCGCCAAGAAAATGGGGGATATCCTGGTTGTTACGGTTACTCCCGACCGATTCGTGAACAAAGGTCCGGGGCGACCGGCATTCGCCGAACATCTGCGTGCCGAAGGCATCTCATCCTTGTCTTGCGTGGATTACGTGTCAATCAACAAATGGCCCACGGCCGTGGAAGCCATCCGGTTGCTGAAGCCCGATCTGTACGTAAAAGGATCGGAATACAAAAATCCGGAAGCCGATGTTTCCGGCGGAATCGTACTTGAAAAAAAGGCCGTCCGCGAAGCGGGTGGCGAACTCGCCTTCACCGATGAAATCACCTTCAGCTCCTCAGAACTGATCAACCATAATCTTCCCATCCACTCGCCGCAAATCAGGAAATACCTGGACGGCTTTTCCAAGCGGCACAAGGTCCAGGATGTCCTGAGATACCTGAATGGCGCGCAATCGATGCGGGTCCTGATCGTGGGGGAGACCATAGTCGACGAATACCAATATTGCCAGACAATGGGCAAGTCTGGCAAGGAACCCATCCTTGCCGCCAAACTCCAGAAATGCGAAAAGTTTGCGGGCGGAGTCCTCGCTGTCGCGAATCATGTTGGTACGGTAACGGAAAAAATTAAGTTGGTCTCCTTCCTCGGACAGAGAAGCAGCCACGAAGAGTTCATCGAAGAGAAGCTCAACCCCGCCGTGGAAAGGCACTTCCTTCGTCTCGAGGAAGGCCCCACCATAGTGAAACGGCGTTTCGTGGAAAGCTATCCTTTCCAGAAGCTTTTCGAAGTCTATGAAATGCACGGGGACGAATACCGGCCTGGGGAATCCAAGGCCCTATGCGATAAACTCAAGGAAGTGCTTCCCCTGGTCGACGTCGTCATCGTCACGGATTACGGCCATGGAATGATCGGCCCCGAGGCCGTGGAACTGCTTTGCAGGGAAGCGCCTTTCCTGGCCATCAATACCCAGGTGAACGCCGGCAACCGCGGATATAATACCGTCTCGAAATATTCGCGCGCGGATTTCATCTGCGTTTCGGAACAGGAAATCCGGCTCGAAGTCCGGAACCGTCTGGAAAGCCTGAACGATATCGTCGAGAAGATTTCCAAATCGATGGCCTGCGACAATATCCTGATCACGCGCGGTGAAAAAGGAAGCCTGGGCTTCAACAGCCGGGATGGATTCTTTGAAATCCCCGCCTTCCGCAGCAATACTGTGGATCGCGTGGGCGCCGGTGACGCCGTATTCGGACTCACTTCACTTTGCGTGGCGCAAAACGCCCCGATGGAGATGGTCGGCTATATCGGCAACGTAGTCGGCGCCCAAGCGGTGGGAACCGTCTGTAACCGTGACTCCATCGATAAGGTGCAATTGTTGAAATCGATAACCCACATGCTTAAATAACAGGTGCTGCAATGAAATCCAATCTCGTTTCCCACTATTTCTGCAACCTGAACCGGATCCTCGGCAATATGGAGGCCACCACCCGGAGCGGTGGGCGGATGGGATTGGACGATGCGGCCACCAAGGCGATCGCGATCATCGAAGGGGTGCGGACCCGAGGCAACAAGATCATGCTCGTGGGTAACGGCGGAAGCGCCGCCATCGTCAGCCATATCCAGAACGATTTCGTCAAGGCGGCCGGAATGCCCGCCATGGTCTTCAATGATATCCCGTTATTGACCGCATTCGCCAATGACGATGGGTACCAGGTCGCCTTCGAAAAGATGGCGGATATGTGGGCCAAGGAGGGCGATTTGCTGATCGCCGTCAGCAGTTCGGGAAAGTCCCAGAATATCCTCAGGGCCGGGGCCACTTGCCTGAAAAAAGGCTGCGACCTGATTACCATGTCGGGTTTCTCGCCGGCCAATGACCTACGTAAAATGGGTAGCGTGAATTTCTACGTGCCTTCGGATTCCTATGGCGCGATCGAACTAGCGCATTCCATCCTGGGGCATTTCTTCACGGACGCCATTGCCGATGGAGTCACCCCGCCGTCGACAGGCGCGGACTGGACCGGAAAGCCCGCCGAAGTCCCCCTCATGAAGTCTTTGAACGACGAACTGGACGCCTTGGTGGCCGTGAAAGCCGTGCAAGCAAAGGTCGGATGATGGAAAAGCCAACGGCACTTCGCCTCTATGATGAAATGGTCCGGCTCCGCCTGATTGAAGAGCGGGTCGCCGAACTTTACCTGGAGCAGGAGATGCGCTGTCCGGTGCACCTTTGCATCGGCCAGGAAGGCGTGGCCACCGGCATCTCCGCCAGCCTGGGTCATCAGGACTATGCGATGAGCGGTCATCGGTCCCACGGACATTATCTCGCCAAGGGCGGGAATTTGAACGGCATGATGGCCGAGCTTTACGGCAAGGTTACCGGCACTTCCCGCGGTAAGGGCGGCTCCATGCACCTTGTCGATCTGGATGTGGGTTTCCTCGGGGCCACGCCCATCGTCGCCAGTACCATTCCCATCGCGGTCGGCGCCGCCTTCGCCGCGTCGATGCGGGGAGAGAAACGCATCAGCGTCGTATACTTCGGGGAGGGAGCGACCGAGGAGGGCGTCTTCCATGAAAGCGTAAGCTTCGCCATGCTCAAGAAACTGCCCGTGGTATTCGTTTGCGAAAACAATCTGTACTCGGTCTATTCC
>JALYSE010000260.1 GCA_030854955.1 Fibrobacterota bacterium
GGCGGCGAACGACTGACTTAATTCAATTATTCATTTTCATTTTATTTTGGGATATAGGTGCCAGAAATATTTTTGGTTCCAACCACGCCGGATATTCGAATACTGCTTGGCATAGTAATGATATTGAAATCATAGAATTTGATAGTATCGGCAAAATTAGGCGCCATTCCAGTTCCAAACCCTATTACTAATTTTTCATTGGCACCTGGAGAATAGCGTAAAGAATCAGGCATATCGGGAATTGTAAAGACAAAGATATACCCATCGCTTTCTTCCCCGCGATCCGTAAACTCAGAGTACATAAAAACGGTTGAGTCTCCATCGACTACATTTGCAATTTGTAGGAAATTCTCACCAATACCTTGATTTTCAATTCTAATTTCTTTTTTCCGATAGACACCCAGCGATATTTTTGTCCTGTCGTTTTCTGGTGATGTACAACCGAAAATGAGGGCGATGGCTGTAAGGCCCTTGGCCACACGATGAGTGCGGATTCCGGCCTTTCCGCAGTTGCGCTTCGCTTGGATTGCTATGACCTGCTTTCCGAGGGACTTGCACCCTCAAGGTGGAGCCTGTGCCGGGCTTACAAAAGAAAGGCCGCCCTTTGAAAGGCAGCCAGTCTATTAAATGTAAAAAGAAAAATATCAGTGGATTGCTGGAATCCAACGATACTTCAAGGCTCCGGCTTGAATTCCGGAGGGGAGACGGAAAGTTTCCCCAGCTTTTAAATTTCGCATACTCCAGACCTGTTTCCCTTTAATATCATAGAGTTCGATTCCGGTCATTCCCCTAGGGATTATGACCTGGCTGGAGGCTCCTAGATTAATAAGAAATCCGGAAGGACGTGGAATCATATCAAAGCGGGTTTGAGCCAATCCGGTGGGAGTCTCAAGCTTCAAGTCCGTAGGACGGCATGTGCCTGTATAAGATATCTTCACAATACTTGTATTGCTCGAAGACGTAAAATACCCAGATCCATAGTTGACGATATACAGCGCCCCATCCGGACCTTGACGAAAATCTACGGGACCTTCAAAGGTGGTGGGGAGAAACCGTTGAAAGCCGGTAACTTGATTTCCAGCGGAGTCAATATCGAAAACGAAAAGGTGACTGGTGGTCCAGTCGGTGATGAACCATTTTCGGTTGAAATGAGGTGGGAACTTTACCTTTGACTTCGAATCTCCATCATAAAGGTAGAGTGGCCCAGTTATTGGGACGGGCCCCATTTTGGATGGTGAAGCAAAGAAGGAGGCTGGCAAGACGGTTCTGGGTCGAGCGGGAGGAAGGGTTGTCAGTCCAGTGTTCCATCTGGATTTGTTAACTGGAGCGGCGGGGTCCTGGTTTCCGACAAACTTGGTATTGTTTCCAACGAAGTACGGCCAGCCTTCGAAACCTGGGGAGGTTCTGAGGTTAAATTCTTCACGCACGTCCCTGCTAAGTTCATCTGCACCTACATCGCCCCACAAGACCCAGCGTCGCACGGGATCCAAGGCCATGCTATAATTATTGCGAATACCTTTGATGTAAATTTCTGGATAGACCTTGGTCGTATCAAGGTATTTTGGGTCCTTGGTCTGGTTGTAGAAATATTCCCCGAAGTTTCCGGCAGGGATGGTGTACTTTCCATCTGGCGTGGGATGGATGCGGAGAAAGCTGCCCCTCATTCCATGTGTGCTTGAGGCGCCCCATTCTTCGCTTTTGTTTTTGCCATTATCCTCTTCATTTATAGCAATGGGCGGAGTTGTTCCTATACTACCTGAGATGTTACCTCCGTTCGCGCCCTGCGCAATCCATAAATCTCCATAGGCATCGAACTGCATGGAACCACCGGTATGACAGCACATTTCCCGTTGCGCTTCAAATTGGAGTACGATTTTTTCCGTGGCTAGATCGATTTTACCGGAAGCGACAGTGAATCTGGATATGCGGAAAACGCTTGCACTGGCCGGAGACCAGTGGATATAAATCCAGCCATTAGTCTTGAAATTGGGATCCAGAGCGATGCCGGTGGCACCCTCTTCTGTGGCATCGCCTCTGTTATTATCCTTGGAATAATAAGGTCCCTTCCAAACGGGTAGCTTTACCAGAGTGCTCACAGTTTTGGTTCGTGAGTTGTAGTATTTGATGTTGCCGGGGCGGATCTCGGTAAAATACAAATCTACATTTCCCTCTGCATCCATATCGAAAGCCAGTTTGTCCGGTTCGTCGAGGTCTGGATCCGGGGCGATGGATTGCCGTATCAAGGTCTCGACTTTGAAATCTGCATCAGTGACATCCGCGCAGTTCTTATAGCTCCATTTTGATTGAGCTCCGGACGGAAGTGTCGCGATATGGAATAATGCGACAGAAAGCCCGATTCGGGATAAGTTATTCATTGATTCTCCACCTTGCTGAAAAATCCTCGATTTTTAGTCGTGGAATTTCGGTCTATTTTATCAAAGAAAGAAAGATTCTTAAACCTTAAAGTTAAGGAAATCCCTGGAAGTTGCAGCTAAAATCCACCTGCTTTCAGCAAATCGCGTTCTCTATGAGAAAACGCTGGCCCGTCCCACGTTCTAGCAGTGTAAACAGGGTCCAAAATTACACGTTACCATCCCAGCCGTCGGCTTGACCTAGAGCCGCATTGTGGGATTGTGCTGGGAGTCTATACCGGTTTTTCTAGAGTGAAAAGATTCGATGTCGGTGGTAAAGGTATTTTTTGGGTTACCACACTCAAAAAGCAAGCACCGCACAACCGCGGTTAAACATAATCCCCTGTCCGTCTTGCCACCACCCCCATTGTATCCGCCACGGCCACTATTTCCGCAAAGCCACTCATTGCACCCTGCAAATCATATCTGTTCCCAGATTCCGCTGTGGGTCTTGAGGTGCGACCCATTCCATTCTCCCAGAGAATCTCCTGCCGATTTTCGGATGGTTTCTCGACGATATGCTTGAAATCGCTGCGAGTTTAGCCCAGGGTCAAACCTTTTACGCCATTGCCATGAGGGTCGGGGAGAGCCTAGCCAGCATCCGGAACCTTAATGCATGGTTCGGCCGGGCCGGTGACACCGTCCAGGTACTCGCTCGTGGTGCAGGCCATTTGGATCCGCTGACTCCCGGCCCTACTCCAACGACATCCTTAGCCATGCTTGCCCTCTTCCGAATGTGGCCGAGTTGGCAGAAATTCACCCACTCGCTTTCCCGCGCTTTTTACCTTGCTCGCTTTCCGGTTTCGCCTACCCACACAATTCTCACCGGGTGAAACCCGCTTCCATCTACTCATCTTTGCCCCTCACCCAAAATCGGGTGGAAATCAAGGAGAACGAGTTGGAACAATGCAAAGACCCTGCCCGTGAGGCTGCGCTTTGGCGCTACGGGCTTATCAGTGAGCTGCTCCATGCAGGCAGTAGCGGACTCACTTTGGCCGATCGGCCGGGCCGCCCTAATAGAGGAGGCTCATGGTTTCGCTTACGAGGCATTCGGACAAATGTGGGTGGCCGATTTCCTGCACGGTCCCAAGGTGCGTGTGGGAAAGCAGTTGAAGAAAACCTACCTGCTGGCAATCCTGGATGATGCCACCCGCTATGTCGTGTACGCCGCATCCGGCCTTTCCGAAGACACGGCAGCAATAATCGACGGTCTTTCCATGGCCATCCGCCGCTTCGGCATCCCGGAACGCTTCTACACCGACAACGGCGGCGTTCCGCTCCCGGCACCTATCGCATGTAGCGGCGAAGCTTCCATCCGCACCCGCATCGCCGCACGTCTGATCTTGAGGCCGCTAAAAGAGGGAGGGCGAGGTGGATGCATTCATCCGGTTCCGGCTCAAAGCGGCGAAAGCGAACCCGGAGTTAATCACGAAGGAAGCGATCAAGCTCATCGAGTTGGACTCGAAGGGGAACCGCCGGGTGATCATGAACCTGTGCGGAAACCGCCCTGGACAGACCAACGGCCCCTACGCAGTGCGCAGGGGACTTTTGCATTTTGAAACAGTCGGGTGCCGGAGCTGCGGAATCCGGTCCATTGGATCCACTGTTCCGTTAGCATTGGATCCACCCTTCCGGGGGGATTGGATCCAGGGTTCCGCTCGCATTGGATCCAGTTTGGGGCTTTTTCCCGGAACGGTGGATCCAATGCCGTGGAAACCCTTGATTTGAACTGAGATAGCGCGGCAGCGCGGCCGGTTTTCCTTTGTTTCCTTTTGGGGTTTCCAAAAGGAGGCCAAATGGCCAAGGACCGACTGCCCATGCGTAAAATCCGTGATATCCTGCGCTCCCATTTCGACGGGAGACTCTCCCCCCGCCAGAGCGCGCTCGCCCTGAAGATTTCCCGTGGCGCCGTACTGCGCTGCTTAGGCCGCTTTCGTGAAAGCGGCCTTTCCTATCCGCTTCCCGATGGACTCGACGACCTGGACCTGGAGACGAGACTCTACCCGTCCACCCCCACCGCCGTCCTTTTCCGAAAACCCCACCTTACCAAGGAGGAGTGCGCGGTCATCCATCGCGAGCTGTCCAGGACTGGGGTAACTCTCCAGTTACTCTGGGAGGAGTACCGCGACCAGAATCCGCTGGGCCTCGGCTACTCCTGGTTCTGCGAGTAATTCGGGCGATACAAGAAAAGCCTCGGGGTCTCATTCCGCAAAACCTACAAGGGCGGGGAGATGTCCTTCCTCGATTACAGCGGGAAGATGCGGGACATTGTGGACCGCTCTACCGGCGAAGTCCGGCAAGTCGAATTGTTCGTCTGGTGCTGGGGCGCGAGCAACTTTACCTACTGGGAGTTTTCGGAGAGTCAGAAGACCCTGGACTTCCTGGGTTCGCAGGCGCGAAGCCTAGCCTACTTCGGTTGCGTCCCCCGCGTCACGGTACCGGACAACCTGAAACCGGCCGTGACGGCGGCAAGCCGCTACGAGCCGGAGCTCAACCTCAGTTACGACCGCTTCGCCGAGCACTACGGCACGAGCCTGCTTCCGGCCCGGGTCCGCAGGCCTAAGGACAAGGCGAAGGTGGAAGGGGGAGTGAAGCTGGCGCAGCGGTGGCTCCTGGGCCGGCTCCGGGACCGGACCTTCTTCAGCTTGGCGGAGTTGAACGAGGCGGCCCACAGCCTTCTCCAAGCCTTCAACGCCAAGGTGATGAAGGGCTATGGCAAGAGCCGCCGTGAGGTCTTCGAGGAACTCGACAGGCCGAACGCCTTGCCACTGCCGGCTGCGCCCTACGAGATGGGCGTTTGGAGGCGTCCGGTCAGGCTCGGCGCCGACTACCACATTGAGGCCGATGGCAACTTCTACAGCGCGCCCTACACGCTCCGGGGCCGCATCCTGGCTGTCAAAATCAGCGAGCGCCTGGTGGAGGTCTTTCTGGGAATGGACCGCGTGGCCAGCCACCGGCGCCTCTTGGGCAAGCGGCGTCACGCAACGCTTACGGAGCACATGCCGGAGAGTCATCAGCAATACGTCGAGTGGAATTCGGAACGCATTGTGGCATGGGCGGAAAAAATTGGGCCATCGGCCCACGCGCTGGCAGAGGCGATGGTCTTGCAACGGCGGCACCCCCAGCAAGCGTATCGTTCCATCCTCGGCATTACGCGCCTGGAAAAGAACTACGGCAAGGAACGCCTGGAAAGCGCATGTGCGCTGGCGTTGCGATACGGACTCCTCAGCTACAACGCCGTCGCCGACATCCTGAAGAATGGCCGGGAAAAAGGGCCCACGGGCGAGAAGGTCCCTTCCCGCCGTACCGCACCCCCGCATGAGAACATCCGGGGGGCGGGCTATTACCAAGATCGCCCGAACACTGGAGAAAAAGATGACATTGACCGTAACGTTGGAAAAAATGCGAACCCTGAAGCTTCTGCACATGGCGGAGAGTCTTGGACGGCGGCTACAGAAGCGGGAAGAGGAGGGGCTGTCCCATGAGGACTTCCTGGCCTTGCTGGTGGATGACGAATATCTGGGCCGGCAGCGGAGCCGCCTAGTCCGCCTCCACAAGAAGGCATCCTTCAAGTTGCGCGCCAGCCTGGAGGAAATCGACTACGAACCGTCGCGTG
>JALYSE010000049.1 GCA_030854955.1 Fibrobacterota bacterium
ACTGCTGGGGTTGCACTCGATGGACATCTCCCGCACCCGGGATAAATCATAAAGCGAACGAATTTCGGCCAGAATCCGTTCCAGGAATTCCGTGGCCAGAAGAGAGGGCGTGCCGCCACCGAAGAACACCGTGTCCACGGCCCGACCCTTGGCCAGGTCCGCGCTACCGGCAATTTCCTTCAGAATGGTCTCGGTCCAACGACGCTGTTGCACGGCTGGCAATTCCCAACTCGCGAAGTCGCAATAATGACACTTCTTCTCGCAGAAGGGAACGTGGACGTAGAGCTGGATGGGTTCGGTGGATTTCGCCAGGGCCGTCGTGGGGACCATTGCGGAAGTTAAAGACATGGGATGGAATAATATAGGAAGGATAGGCGCCTGAGGCAGACGGCGCCTCCATGCAGCCCAATAACCACAAGAACTATCCACCGACCCAAATCATACCCTGAAATAAAAAAGCCGCCTCGCGGTTGCTGGCGGCCTGGATTAGGACAAGGTTGGGCAAGGCGAGACGGTGTCGGCCGCCCTCGGATCAATCGGCCTGGTTGCGCAAGAAGGCCGGGGTCTCGTAATCGATATCCGGATCCAGATCCTTATAGCGGCCTTTCTGGCTCGGAGGCGTGGCCGTTCCGAACTTACGAGCTTGGTCCGCCGCGTCATTGAACAATACCCGGTTCTCATCGTCCCGGGGAGCCGGATTCACCGAGCCGAATCCCGCTTTTCCAGTCCCCGAGCCGGATGCCGGTTTGGCGAAAGGCGAGCGGGCCGGGGGAACCTCTTCGGATGGTCTGGCGGAACGATCGATGACGCGATCATTGAAACCGACCACCCGTTCCGGGGGGGCCATCCGTTCCGGCTGGGCCGAAAGACGATCGTATCCCATATCCTTGTACGGTTCGACGATGGGCTGCGGTTTGGGATCGATATAGGCGGGGTACGACGGCGCGGGCATGGCCCGCTTCGGGGCATCCATACCCATGGTGAGCTTGGGGCTCAGCTGTTTGGGCGTATGCACCTGGCCAAAGCCGGTGGCGATCACGGTGATGGCGATTTCATCCTTGAAATCCGGATTGATGACGGTTCCGAAGATGATGTTCGCCTGGGTTTCCGTGCCCACGGCCTCGTAAATGAAGTTCATGGCGTCGTTGACTTCCATGATGCCGAGGTCTTCGCCGCCGGTGATGTTCACCAATACACCGGTGGCGCCGGCGATGCTGACGTTGTCCAGCAGAGGTGAATGGATGGCGCGGTCCGCGGCGATGGTCGCGCGGTTTTCGCCGCTGGCCTGACCCGTTCCCATCAGGGCGTCGCCGCCTTGGGACATGATGGCACGGACGTCGGCGAAGTCGACCTGGATGTCGCCATGCTTGAGAATTATTTCGGAAATGCCACGAGTGGCCGAGCTCAGGATGTCATCGGCCATTTTGAAAGCCTCGCGCAGGGGCGTGGACTTGCTGACCACCGAAAGCAGCTTCTGGTTTGGAACCACGATGACCGTGTCCACGTTCTTGCGCAAAAGATCAAGGCCGCCCGTCGCGTTCTTGTCCCTGACCGGACCTTCCCAGAGAAAAGGCTTTGTGACCACGGCCACGGTCAGGATTCCCATCTCCCTGGCGATCTCGGCCACTACGGGCGCAGCCCCGGTGCCCGTCCCGCCGCCCATGCCGGCGGCGATAAAAACCATGTCCGCGCCTTCGAGTTGGGCGCGAACGCGTTCCCGATCCTCCTGCATGGACATGTTGCCCACGGAAGGGTTGGCGCCGGCTCCAAGGCCCCCAGTCAGCTTGGTGCCGATCTGGATCTTGATGTCTGCGCGATTATGCTCCAATGCCATCGAGTCCGTATTGACGGCGATGAACTCCACACCCTGTAGTCCGGAAGTGACCATGCGGTTGATGGCGTTGCCGCCGGCTCCGCCGACACCCACCACCTTCAGCTTGGCCACCGTCTTGACGTTGTCGTCGAATGAAAATACCATGATGAAACTCCTTGCCCTAAAAGGTTCTAAGCAGGCTCGTCGCTCCGGAGTTGCTGCGCAACTCCACGCTCCTCACTTGCACTTACTTCCTTCGCCATCCCTATACGTACTGTTTGACCCAATCGGTCATCTTACGCAAAATCTCTTTGAATCGATCACTTCCCTGCACGAAAGCCTGTTCGTCTTTGTTCTGGCTCGAGCGCATCACCCCGTACTGGACCAGACCCACCCCCGTGGCATGCACGGGAGTGGCAACCGAATCCACCAGGCCGCCGAAACCCTTGGGAATACCCAATTTTACCGGCATTCCGAAAACCTGCTCGGCCAATTCCACGGCCCCATGCATCAGGGCTCCGCCGCCGGTCAGGACCACACCCGCCCCGAGCATGTCGAGGTAGTGGTTCTTCTGGAGCTCGCGCATGATAAGAGTGAAAATCTCCCTCATCCGGGGCTCTATGATCGATGCCAGCACCGCGCGGCTCACTTCGCGCTGCTCGCGGCCGCCCACTCCGGGAACTGCAATGTATTCCGAATTCTCAAGCCCCGAGCGCAGGCACGTTCCGTGATTGCGCTTAATCTCCTCGGCGCGCTCCAATGGGGTGCGGATGCCGATGGCCAGGTCGTTGGTCACGTTCTTGCCGCCAAGGCCGATGCTTGCCGTATGACGGACGCTGTCTTCAATGAAGACGATGAGGTCCGTAGTGCCTCCGCCCATGTCGATCACGGCGGCTCCCAGCTCCCGCTCGTCGTCCTCAAGCACGGAGTAGGAAGAGGCCAGGGGCTCCAGCACGATGTCAGCGACCTTCAGGCCGGCCTTCTCCACGCTCTTGTAGATATTCTGTGCCGAGGTGATGGCTCCGGTCACGATGTGGACGTCCCCTTCGAGGCGCACGCCGGACATACCGACGGGGTCTTTGATGCCGGGCTGATCGTCCACGATGAATTCCTGCGGAATCACGTGCAGCATTTCCCTGTCCATGGGAATGGCGACCGCGCGGGCCGCTTCGATCACGCGCGCCACGTCCTGGCGGGTGATCTCATTGTCCGTGCGCGAAACCGCGATGACGCCCCGACTGTTGATCGACCGGATGTGGTCGCCCGCGATCCCGACGAAGACGGATTCGACGTCGACTCCCGCCATCAACTCCGCTTCCTCGACCGCGCGATGAATGCTCTTGACGGTCTTTTCGATGTTGACCACCACGCCCTTTCGCAAGCCTTCGCTCGGGCTGGTGCCGACGCCTACGATTTTCAATTGGCCATTGGCATCCACCTCGCCGATTATCACGCCGATCTTGGTGGTGCCGATGTCCAATCCGACTATTGGGTTTGCCATGGGGATCTCCTTCAATTATAGTAATTCTTCTTTGACGGTTTCCGCAAATATCTTTTGCCGCGGAAAATATCCCTCGGCGTTGGACTCACGGACGTCCACGAGGGTAACATCCGTCGCACCCCCTGGCAGAAGCCCGTCCACAGCGGCTTCCAAAGCGATATCAACGCACATACGCATACCCGTCCACTCTCAGGTCAACCGTCTTTCCCGCATCGAGGGTGGAACCCTGCTGCTGGATCAGCGCTTGCAGGAATTCCAATGAATTCAATGACTTATTGGCAGGCGGATTAGTGAACTTGTCCAAGGGGACCAGCACCTTGAGGCTTCCGTCCCGCAGGATGATTTCCATTCCATCCCGGCCTTGCAAGGACAATTGGCTGAAGCTGGCGTACATCGCGGGGTGGGATCGCTTGGCATTCTCCAAAAAGCTTCCCATCGCTGCGCGTTCCAAGGAATCCAGGGCGGCGAAGCCATCGACCACAGGAAGGTCCGACTGTCCCCAATCCAAACCGGCGATGCGCGCCCCATCGGCGGCCAAACCGTACCAGCCGCGGGCGAATCCCATCGCGACGGGCTCCTTCTCGCGTACACGGATCTCTATACGCGACGGGAAGATACGCCTTACATCCACATCACCCACACCGGGCATCGCCCGCAAGGCTGCCTCAACGCCAGCGATGCGTACGGAAGGGAGTTTGGTGCCCAATTCAAGGCCCGCTTTCTCCAGTATTTCCACTTTTCCCACCAACTTGTTGCCTACCACGTCCACCTGCCGCAAGGCCAGGAAGCCGTTGTTCAGGAAGGCCCGCCATCCGGTCCAGCCGGCGGCTCCCAGCCCTCCGATGACCAACGATGCCAGGACCAGGGTTCTGATTACAGTGAATACGTTGCGGAAGATTCCCGTGCGGCGGGCGCGTGTGCGCTCGCGACGGACCTTGTCCGTCTTCTGGGTATTGATGCCGCGCCGCGCCGTGTGAGGGGGCACGTTGCGCAGGGCCAACCGCGACCGTCTATGCGGTCCGGCGGATCCGGGTCTTGCGCTCTTCATGCCAGGGCCTCCATGATGCGGGTGCAGCGGGTACCAATGTCGCCGGCGCCCATGGTCATGACCAGATCTCCGGCCCGCAGCTTCGAAACTACCGTTTCCGGCAGGGTTTCCAGGTCTTCCACATAGTGAACCTTGTCTGCGGGGAGGATGCCGTAAGCGGCCCCCTTCGTGATCAAATCGCCTTCTACTCCCGGGATGGGCGTTTCCCTGGCAGCGAAAATCCGGGTCACGAACAATTCGTCGCAACCCCGGAAAGACTGGGCGAATTCGTTATGGAGCTGCTGGGTGCGGCTGTAGAGATGGGGCTGGAAAACGGCGACCAGCCTGCCTTTTCCGACATTTCCCTCCGCGACCAGACCGCGCGCGGCTTGCAATGCGGCGGCCACTTCGGTGGGATGGTGGGCGTAATCATCATAGAACGTGATTCCGGACTTCTGGCCGCGATACTCCAAGCGGCGCTTCACTCCGGGATACTCCCTCAGGCCGCGTTCTACTTCCTTGAAGGACAGGCCCTCTTCCAGGGAGAGCACCGCCGCGCCTAAAGCATTGTAGACATTATGGATACCCGGCACCTTGAGCACCAATTCTCCAAGCTTGGTGCCCTTGCGCTCAAGGGTAAAGGCCATGCCCAATCCGTCGGAGCGCACATCCACGGCCCGGTAATCCGCTTCCTTGGAACGGCCGTAAGTCACGGTGCGACGTGCCAGGCGGGGAAGGATGGAGCGCACGCCCTCATCATCCAGGTTCGCGACGATGAGACCGTAGAAAGGGAGCCCTTCCGCGAATTGGGTGAAGGCATCCTTGATGGAATCCAGATCGCCATAGCAATCCAGATGGTCGGAATCGATGTTGCCGATGATGGCTGCGGCGGGCCGCATGGCCAGGAACGACCGATCGAATTCATCCGCCTCCACGATGAGGACTTCTCCAGCGCCGGCGACGGCGGAAAGGTTCTCGCCGCGGGCGTTTCCCCCGGCGAGCAAGGTCGGATCCTTGCCGGCATGGAGCCAGATACGGCCGAGCATGGTAGTGGTGGTGGTCTTGCCGTGGGTGCCAGATACGGCCAGGGCATATTTACCGCGCAGGACTTCGCCCAGCATTTCCGCGCGTTTGACGGTGGGAATGCCGCGGCGGCGCGCTTCCACGAGTTCTGGATTGTCGGCAGGTACGGCGGAAGAGTACACGACCACGTTGGCTTCGCCCACGTTTGCGGCCCGGTGTCCTGTTTCCACGCGTATGCCCAAGTCCTTCAGGTGAGTCAAGGCTTCGCTGGCCTGCCCGTCCGAGCCGGAGATCCGGAATCCCCAAGAGGTCAGGACTTCCGCCAACACACTCATACCCGAACCGCCGATGCCGATGAAATGGAGCCGCGTGAGGCGGGAAGAGGGCTTCATGCCGCCACCTTTCCGCGCATCCGGCCGCGGCCGGGACGACTGCGGGCGGCGCCGGCGAGCATCTGCCATTTTTTGGGATTGGCGCGCCACGATTCGGGAATCGATTCCAGGGAATGACCTGAGATGTTCAGAAGCACGCCCATTGCGAAAAGGCCCGCCACCAGGGATGTGCCGCCGTAGGAGACGAAAGGCAGCGGTTGGCCGGTGGTGGGGAAGAATTTCGCACAAACGCCCACATGCATGATGACGTTTACAGAGAGAGAGACCACGATGCCCAGGGCGGCGAGGCTGCCGAAACGATCGGGGCAATGGAAGGAAACTCGCAATCCGCGCCAGATGACCAGGGCGAAAAGGGAGAGGCACAGGACCGTACCCATCAATCCCAATTCTTCTCCGAGAATGGAGAAGATGGTGTCGGTAAAGGGCATGGGCAGGTAGCCGAGTTTCTGGGTGCTGGTGCCAAGGCCCGTTCCGAACAGGCCGCCGTTGCCCAGGCTGATCAGGGCTTGCAGACTCTGATAAGAGCTGGCGGGATTGTCGTCCGGATGGATAAAGGCCATGACGCGCTTGAGGCGGTAAGGGCTGCTTACCATCAGGGCGCCCAAGGCGGGAACCGCGACCAGGCCGACGCTCATCAGGTGCGAGACGCGGCAGCCCCCGGCGAAGACCATGGCGACGGAAATGGTGAGCACGGTGGCGGCGGTGCTGTAATTGGGCTGCTTCAGGATGAGCAGGAAGGTGACCATGGAAACGATCAAGGATGCCGCAAAGCCCTTCCGGAAGGTACCCATGATTTCGGCTTTTTCCGTGATGAGGCGGGCCAGGAAGAAGACCATGGCCACCTTGGCCAATTCGGAAGGTTGGAGGCCGAAGCTGGCGAAGCTGATCCAGCGGCGGGCGCCATGGGCGGAAACGCCCATCAGGACCACGAAAACCAAAAGGCCCAAGGCCAGAAACATGACGGGCCGCGCCGCCTTCTCCCAGGTCTTGTAGGGCACGCTCATCCCAATCAGGAAGGCGATGAAACCAATAATCACCTTCTTGATGTGGTTCACCAGATAGAACGAATCCGGAAGCCCGCGCCCTTGGGCGAACGCTGCGGAGGAACTGTAGATTATCACGATTCCGAACCCGACCAGGGCCAGGACTCCGAGCAAGAGGAAAATGTCTATCCTGAGGTGTTTCATAGGTTTGCCAGAATCGCGCCTTTTGTTTCCTTCATTTCGGTTTTCAGAAGTCGACCCGGGGAATTTCCGCACGCAGGGCGCCCGATTTCGCCTTCGCCTGCAGGAACTCGAACACGCGTTCCAGTTTCATGCCGCGAGAGGCCTTGACCAGGACCACGTCCCCGGTCGTCAGGAAGCGCATCAGTTCCTCGCTCATCAGATCGAAATCCGAGAAGTGGTGGGCGCGTCCGCGAGGCAGCCCCTTTTCACGCGCGCCGCTGTTGATGTGGCGGCTCAGGTTTCCGAAGGTGAACAGCTCATCCACACCCATTTCCACCAGGTATCGACCCATTTCGCGGTGCAGGCTCTCCCCTTCCGGTCCCAGTTCCAGCATATCGCCCAACAAGGCCACGCGGCGGCCGGTAGTTCGCATCCCGCCCAAGGTCTGCAGGGCACTCTTCATGGAGGAGGGATTGGCGTTGTAACAATCATCCAAAACGGTGAGGCCGGGAAGACGCTTAACCTGCATTCTGTTCTTGCTTGCGGTGAAGGCATATAAGCCTTCCGCTATCAAGGTCTTGGGGATTCGCAACTGGGTGGCTACAGCGATGGCGGCCAAGGCGTTGTACACGTTATGGCGTCCGGGAACCTGGAGCTTGAACTTGGTGCGTCCGATGCGGAAGGAAGCGCAGCCTTCGTCATTGAAGGTCAAGTCGGCGGGACGGATCTGGCCGCGATCGATGCCGAAGGTCAGGAGTTTTTGGCGGGAGGTCGCCCGGACTTCGGCCAAAAGGGGATCGTCCACGTTGAGGATCAGGGTGCCTTTGGGATCGAATCCCGCCGTGATGGTCAGTTTCTCTTCGCGAATCTTTTCCTTGGTCCCGAAATGCTCCAGGTGGCTATAGCCGATATTGGTGATCACCGAGATCGAGGGCTTGGCGCAACTAGATAGCGGTCCGATTTCACCGGGATGGTTCGTGCCCATCTCGATAATGGCGAAGCGATGGGCGCTTTTCAGTTCGAACAGGGTCAGGGGCACGCCCACATGATTGTTAAAATTGCCCTGAGTGGAGAGGGTGGGCCCGACTTTAGACAACACCCGTGCGATCATGTCCTTGGTGGTGGTCTTGCCGTTCGATCCCGTGACCGCGATCTTGGGGATGCGGAATTTGGCGGCATAGGATCGCGCCAGGTCCAGCAAGGCCAGATTGGTATCCTTTACAGGGATATAGACGTTAACGGGTTTACCGTTCTCCAATAACCATTGTTCATCTACCACGGCTGCATACCCTCCCATTGAAAAGGATTCGTTCGCGAAAACATGTCCATCGAATGTCTCTCCCTTGAGCGCCCAGAAGACCTGACCCTTCTTGAGGGAACGCGAGTCGGTGCACAGGCGCACCGCCTTGCTGCCGCGGTGTTTACCGCGCACTTCGGTTCCAAGCATGGCCGCCATTTCGGAAAGCTCAAGCTCCATGGTCCGTCCCCTTTCTGGCCGAAGCGGACCCGGACTTACCGTCCATCCAGGCTCGGATCGCTTCCTGATCGCTGAAATGCCTTTTTTCCTTGCCGATGATCTGGTAATCTTCATGGCCTTTTCCAGCGACGAGAAGGCAGTCGCCGTCCCTCAGGGAATCTAGGGCGGCGCGGATCGCCTCGCGGCGATCGGGAATGATGACGGCCTTGGTACGGTCCTTCATTCCCGAAGCGACCTCGGAGAGGATGGTGTCGGGATTTTCAGTGCGGGGATTGTCGTTGGTGAGATAGGTCCGGTCGGCGCGATCCACGGCGATGCCGCCCATGAGAGGTCGTTTGGTGCGATCACGATCCCCGCCGCATCCAAACAGGCAAACTAGGCTGCCCTTGGTCAGTGGGCGCAGACTGAGGAGCACCCGCTCCAGGGCGTCGGGAGTATGGGCGTAATCGACCACGGCGAAAGCGTTGCGGGGCAGACCGAAAACCTGGTTGCGTCCCAGGACAGTCACGTCGCGGATGCCTTTGTCGATGGTTTTACCGTCGATGCCCATGGAAAAACCCAGGGTTACGGCGGCGAGCAGGTTCTCAAGATTGATGGAGCCCACCAAACTGGAGCTGAACTTGAAGGGAGCGCTTCGGTAGGCCACTTCGAATTCGGTTCCAGTCAGGGACATGCGGCTGTCGCGGAGAACGACATCCGGGGAAGGAGCCATGGCCGATCCGGAAGTATTCCCGCCGCGGGAGAAGGTGAGCCGCGCGCAGGAAAGCTCATTGTTCAACCGGGATCCCTCGGCGGAATCCAGGTTGAGAATGGCGATGCCGTCGGACCGCAAATGGCCCGTGAACAGGCGTTTCTTGGCCTGGTAATAATCCTCGAAATCCCGGTGGTAATCCATATGGTCCCGGGTGAGGTTAGTGAAGATGGCGCGGGCGAAAAGCACGCCGCGGATGCGGTCCTGGCTCAAGGCATGGGAAGACGCTTCCATGGAAAGGGCGGTGCATTGCTTGTCCGCGCCCATGCGGAGCATCTTGAAGAATTCGTCGGGCCCGGGGGTGGTAAGTTCCGAGGGTAGCGACTCGCCGTCGATGTCGTAACTGATGGTTCCAAGTGAAATGACCTTGTGGCCGGCCGCCTTGAGGATTCCCGAAACTAGCTTCGTGATGGTGGACTTGCCGTTGGTTCCGGTCACCGCCACGGTGGCCATGTCGTCTGCGGGGCGGCCATACCAGGCGTTGAAGAGATCGCCGACTTTCGCGCGCAGACCCGGGCAAGGAATGATTTCCGCGCCGGGATGAGGCTCGATGGCCCCTTCCAGGGCGGGATGGGAATTGCCTTCCGAAAGAACGGCGGCGGCGCCGCGGGCGATGACATCGGCCACGTAACGGGATCCGTCGTCATGGGCACCTTTTAGGGCCAAAAACAGGTTGCCCTTTTCCACCTTGCGGGAATCGATGCGCACTCCGGTGAGTTCTGGATCGCTGTTCGTAACCAGGCCCAGCCCCGCTTCGCGCATGAGTTCGGAAAGCTTCATATCAGCCCATCCAACCCAAGGTGAGGGAGCATTTTTGTCCGGCCTTGACCGGGGTGCCCATGGGGGGCTCCTGCCGGATGATGCGGCCCGCGCCGGTGTATTCCACCTTCATGCCCAGGTTCTTAAGCTTCAGCAGGGCGTCACGCAGGGTATTGTTGTTCAAATCCGGCATCACGCGAGAATCCAGCGTACCCAGGGATACGACCACGGTGTCGGACGCGCGCAAGCGAGCGCCCGGGCAGGGTTCCTGGGACAGGACGACTTCGCCGGCACCTTCTGCCTTGACCCCGTGTCGGGTTCCGGAAAGCAATTTGCGGGCATCCGCATAACGGTAGCCGAGCAAATCGGGCGCCAGGGTCGAATCTCCGGCCGTTTCCACCGGTGTGACGGCGCGTCGGGCCAGAGGGTAGTCGGGGTTGGCCATGACGCGATCCACGATCTCGCGGAAGATTGGCGCCGCGCTCTGACCGCCGTACTTGAACATGGATGGTTCATCGAGAAGCACCAGGCACACGAATTCGGGCCGGTCCACGGGCACCATGCCCATGAAGGATGAATTGAACAGGCCTTCGACGTAGCGCCCGGTTTCGGCGTCGATCTTCTCGGCCGTGCCGGTCTTGCCACCCATGGTAATGCGATCGCTTTTGATGTCCTTGGCGGTGCCGTATTCGACCACTGCGCCCATCATGGCCCGCACCTGCTCCGCGGTGGATTCCGAAAGGACACGGCGAACCGTGCGGGGAGGCAGCTCCTGCACGATACTTCCGGAGTTGTCCGTCCAGGCCTTGACGATGCGGGGCTTCATCAGCAAACCGCCGTTGGCAATGGCGGAAATGGCCATGGCCACCTGTAGGGGGGTGGTGGATATCTCATGGCCGAACGCGATGGTGGACTGGGTACGGCCACTCCACTCCCCCACCGCCTTAAGAACTCCGCTTTCCTCGGCGGGAAGGCCGACGCCGCTCTTCATGCCGAAGCCGAAGGACCTGATGTACTTATAGAAGGTTTCCGGGCGCAGCTTGGTGACGACCTTGGCGAAACAGATATTGCTGGAGTAAGCCAGGGCGTCGGTGAAGCTGAGCATGTGATAGGGATGGGTGTCCCGGATGGTTTGTCCGGAAATCTTGTATTGCCCGCCTTCGCCGTCGATGCTGTCGGTCGACTTCATCAGCTTCTCTTCAAGCAGAGCCGCCGTGGTAATCACCTTGAAAGTGGAGCCGGGTTCGTAGACCTTGACCACGGCCTGGTTCTTCCAGGCGTCCTTGTCCTCTCCGTCCCGGGTATTGGGGTTGTAGAAGGGATAGTTGGCCATGGAAAGGATGTCGCCGGTATAGGGGTCGACCACAATGGCCACGCCCTGTTTGGCGCCGGCCTTCTGCACGCCGCGCTCCAGGGCCTGTTCCACGATTTCCTGCAGCTTCGAGTCAAGGGTAAGGACCACGTTCATGCCGTTGATGGCTTCCTTTTGGCGTTCTTCGAATCCGGGATAATAGCGGTTCTTGACGTCATGGCGCAGGTATTTCCATCCATCCGTGCCGCGCAGTTCCCGATCCAGAAAGTATTCCAGGCCCAGTTGGCCGTATCCGTCCTTGCCTACGGTACCCAGAACCTGGCCCGCCAACGCTCCCTGGGGGCAGACCCTGCTCAGCCTGCGCATGCGCGTGCCGATATTTTTTCCCTTAGAGTCGGACCGCATGCCGGATTCCATCTCCACATCCGCGTTCACGACCAGCTTCTGCAAATCCCGATCGAGGATTTCGCCGCGCTTGGGAGCCACGACGTTGCGGCGAATGCTCTGGCTGGAAGCCATTTCCTTGTAATGATCGGACTTCACGACCTGCACCCAGGCCACGCGCAGGAACATGCCCAGCCACGCCAGCACCAAAAGGAACCCGATGGTCAGAATCCTTTTATTCGCCATGCGACCTTTCCGGCTTCCAAGCCTTTGGACAGGCGATCACTCGGCCCCGCTTTCGCGGTCTTCACTTCGGCGGGCAAACCGCCCTTGTTGCCGACCCCTTCCAGGCCGTCCACATAGACCAATACGGGCGTATTCCCGTATTCCAGACCGAAGCGGCCTTTGGCCATGCCTTCGATCCGGGACCGCTTCTTGAGGCCTCCCACGGATACTTCCAACAAAGCAATATCATTGCGCAACTGGGCCCGCGCCTTGCCGAGCTTGACCGTGTCCATGGATAGGCGGACATAGGAGTTCTGCTTCCACACATGCGCGACAAGCACGCTTGCCGCGCACAACACCAGGCAGAACATGCCAATGATGGTCCTGAGTTTCAGACCCTTCATACTTTTTCCGCTACCCGCAGCTTCGCGCTGCGAGACCGAGGATTCCGGTCCCGTTCCGCGTCCGACGGCAGGCCCGGCTTGCGCAAGACCTTCCGCAGAACGCGGTTGTTCCCTCCGCACATGCACACTGGGAGGTTTTGCGCGCACAGGCAATCCTTCTCGAATTCAACCAAGGTTTCCTTTACCTTGCGATCCTCCACCGAGTGGTAGCTCAACACGCAAAGGCGCCCGCCCTTACGTAAGGCCGTCACCGCCGCCTTCAATCCGGCGCCCACTTGGCTCATCTCGTCGTTCACTTCCATGCGGATGGCCTGGAAGACCCTGGCCAGCAAGGAATTGCGGTTTTCGTCGCGCACGCCGGGAAGCTTTTCCACGGCCTTGCGGATCAAATCGCTGCTCATAGGCTCGCCGGCCTCGACTGCGGCCAGGATATTGCGTGAAAGGCGCTTCGCTTCGTCGATATCCGCGTTGCGGCGCAGCACGCTGGCCAATTCCCATTCGTCCCAACCTGAGAGAAGATCCGCAGCGGCCGGACCTTCGCTTCCCATCCGCATGTCAAGGGCGGTGCCTGGGACGAAGGAAAACCCACGCTCCTTAGCGTCCAGTTGGCGCGAGCTTACACCCAGATCGAAAAGCGCACCGGCCAGGCTTCCCGGCGTACAGAATTCAGCCAAACGGGAAAACTCGGCGTGCTCGACGCGAACCCGGGGTTCGTCCGCGAATGCAGTTTTGTTTTTTTCCACCGCTTCCATATCCCTGTCCAAGCCCAGCAGTCCGCCCTTGGGGCTCAATCGCTCCAGAATCCTACCGGCGTGGCCGCCTCCTCCGAGGGTCGCGTCCAGGTAGAGCCCGTCCGGGTCAACCACCATCAGTTCCGCTATCTCGTCCGCCATGACCGGCAGGTGGTAGCCATGCGGCGTCCGCTGTCCGTCACCCGACGGTTTGCGCGAACGTGCCTGAGGCTTGCCCATTAGAACCAATTCTCAAATTGTTTTTCTTCGTCCGGCGAGATGACTTCGATCTGGAGGGAGTATTTGTCCGGAGCCCAGAGGCGGACGCGCTTGCCGTCGCCTACGAAGGTCACTTCGCCGGATATGGAGATGCCGGCATACGCCATCTGCTCTGCGGTCAGGGAAATACGGTTCTGGCCGTCCAGCACCGAGAGCTTGGCCATCGAGGTGATGCGGGTGCGGAACTTGGAGACTTCGGCTCCGCGTCCCAGGCTCTCCAGATATTGGATGTAGGCGTTCCATTCGTAAACGGGATAGAGAGCCAAGGTCTTGCCTTCGGCTATGGTCACCACCACTTGCCCTGCCGCTTCGTCCTTGAGAATGCGACGGAAGTCTTTCGGAAAATTCGTGCGGCCCGTGGCATCGATCGCAACGGTAGCCTTCCCGATGAAGGACTCTAATTTGATGGTGTTGTTTGCGTTAGCCATGGTTAACCAATTTTACCCAAAATCTACCATAATTACCCTAAATAATGAAATAAATCGCCAGAATAAAAAGAAACCTTGGGATACCTCAAAAAGCTGTAATGGAGTTGTGGGGAAGCAGGTAAGGTGCGGAATTCGACGGACCAAAAAGGTAACGGGCTCTAAATCATGGACTTAACCAGGCGGCCGGAAAAAAAATCACTTACGGGTGATGAGGCAAAAGCGGAATATGGGTCGACTAGTAATGCCCGTCTGGGCAGTTCAATCGAAGTCCCACTTTTTCCGGAGGAACCAGGAAAGGGAGAGCATGGCCAGGACGAGGAGGCATTGGAACAGGGTGTTATACAGCCTGATGGCTTGGGTTTTCTCCATCTTGACTTGCGCGTCGGAAAGGTTTGGTAACATTGATGTTACCTGGGAGGGTTCCGCCGTACCGCCGGAAAGCGCGAGGACCACTCCTCCGGAACGAGAAGCGGCATCCTCGAGACCGGCGCGATCGAATCCAATGCGCCCGAGTTCCAGCGCGGCTTTGGGGACTACACTAAGGGAGTCCCGCCAAAGGGTTTCTGTTCCCGCCTTCAGCTCCAGACGGTATTGGCCCCTCGCCAAGGTGACGCCCTTGATAGGAAGGTCAATCGATTTCCCGGAGTTTCCCGCAGAAGGTTGCGGCCATTCCTTTGAGAAAGAGGGCCCGGTGATCGAAAAAATCAGACCTGCTCGGGAACCGGTTTCGGACTTTTCCTTTTCGGGAAGCCGGATTTCCAAATCGAATGGGACGTTTTCATAGGCGCGCGAGGGACGCGAAACCCGGACCGCCCCATCCTCGACCGCAGCTAGTCCGTGGACGGCCCGGATAAAAGCCGCGATATTCTCTCGGGTGGCGAAATCAGCCTGGGGGTCGAAAATCGAAGCCCAAATCGCGGGCAGGCAGAAGAAGAAGGCCCGTTTCCCCTGGCCCAGGGGAACGCGTCCCATGAACATACCCCGCTTTCCGCCCTCGCGGATTTCCACCAAGGTCCCGTTTCCCGTTTCCGGTGCTTCCATGGAAGCGGCCGAGATGTCCTTCAACCGTACCGCCTCATCCGGAAAAACCTCGGCCGCCGTCTTGCCCGGCTTGATTTCTGCCACGGGAGCGAAGGTCTTCCAGGAGAGACCCCCCAGGCCCGCAACCTGCGCGTTACGTCCGGAAACACTTCCGTCCCGGCCGGGCCGGGAGTAGACCACGGCCTTGGCCGGAATCGACTGCAGCCAGGTTTGCAGCATTGCATGGGAAGCGAGAGCACCGGCCTCCACCCATATCTGATCCTTTGCGGCCGGGGTAAGCCTGCCAAGGTCTTCCATACCGAAAAAGGAGACTCGGGTGCCTTCCCAGGCTTGGAGGATTCCCAACATTCCCTTTTCATCGAGACTGCGCACCGGCCGAAAAACACGGATCGTCCTTTCCACGCGTCCCTGTGGGAAAAGGACGTTCAAGGTATCGTTGAAGGGGTCGAAATTGTCGGAGGGATCGAGCGGTTGCACCACGGCCCGGATTGGCTCGCGGCTTTCCGAAACGGATTTTTCCGGATTCCAGGAAAACCGGGATTTCATGGTTGCGTAGTTGGGCTCCAGTTTCCGGGTCAGCACTACTTTGCTCCCCTTAAGGAGCCGCAAGGTCGCACCTCCACCTGCCTTCCCCACGGGACTCCAATCGACTTCCATATCCGCCCTGCCGCCCGGGATTTCCGGATGCAAGGTCATGGATACGCGCTCGGGTTGCACCTCCGCCACGGAATCGGGCTCGAAAAGCACCGGATAAAGCGGGATCCGCCAGGTTCGCGATGCTCGGCCTGAGTCGAGATTGGAGCGGCCGTCGGAGAAAAGGAAAGCCGCTTGCAGATTGGGCACTGTCGCGGAATCCACGAAATCCGCCAGGGCCGCGAGGCTCGTTAAGGAAACGGCATCTCTCCGGGGCGCCGGATTGGGACCGCCCTTGAAGCCCGCAACGGGCCAGGCGCTTTCGGAGAAGTCGACAATGCGGATATCGAACTTGCGCGCGCCATAGGTTTCGGCCAGGGTCTTTGCGAAGTCGAGGTAGCGGCTGCCGAGACCGAGGTAGGCGCCGGCCTGGAAGCTGGAGCTTTGATCCCGAAGAATGAGGATGGTGGGATTGTGGAATTCCACCTTGTGGCGGCGCAGTTCCGGGGCGGTCAGGGAAACGGCCAACAGGATCAAGGCCAATGCCTGCAAGGCGAACAACAGGCGGGCGGGCCTTGGGAATATGGCGCGGGCGCCCTCGGCCCCCGAAAGCCCTCGGTACTGCCGCCAGAGAATCCACAGGCCCGGAGGGATGAGCAGCAGGAACCAGAGATTGCCGGTGAAGTGGAGGGAGTACATCAGGGGATTGATTTCCGAGGCCTGCATTTCAATCTCACTCTCGCTTCAACCTCAAGGTGGTATGCCTCGCCGCCAGCTTCGCCTTGGGATGATCCAGATTGTAATGCAGGCCCCGGGATTCCTTCCGCTTACGCGCGCTCCGGATGATGAGTTCGGCGCACAAGGTGAGGTTACGGAGTTCGATCAGGTCGGGTACCATTGAAAAGGACCAATAATCCTTATGGATCTGTCGGCTGATGACGCGAATGAACTCCTCAGCGCGGGCGAGGCGGAAGTCGCTGCGCACTATGCCCACGTAATGCCACATGGTGGACTTGATCGTTTCCAGGGAATGGGAATAGATGATGGTTTCGGGGGCGGGTTTCAAAGCCAAACTGTTCCAATCCTTGAACCGGCTGCGCAGAGGCTTGGGCGGAGTATTCGCGACGATGTGGGACAGGGCCCGATCGGCGAAAACCACGCCCTCGAGCAGGGAATTGCTGGCCAGGCGGTTGGCTCCGTGCACCCCCGTGCAGGCGGTTTCTCCCACCGCGTAGAGGCCCGCCAGTTCGGTGGCGGAATTCACGTCCACCTTCACACCTCCGCACATGAAATGGGCGGCCGGCACCACGGGAATCATCTGCGTGGAGATGTCCAGCCCGATATCGCGGCAATGGCGGAAGATGTTCGGAAAATGCTTCATCAATTCGGATTTATCCGTAGCCGTGACGTCAAGATAGACGCAGGGCTGGCCTGTCCGTTTCATCTCGGCGTCAATGGCCCTGGCGACGATATCCCGGGGCGCCAGGGACTTCAGGGGATGGACGGTGTCCATGAACGCTTCCCCGCGATGGTTGCGCAGCACGCCGCCATGGCCGCGCATGGCCTCGGTAATGAGATATGTAGGCTGCCCCGGATTGTAGAGGGCGGTCGGGTGGAATTGCATGAATTCCATGTCCTCTACGGCGGCCCCGGCCCGATAGGCCATGGCAATCCCGTCCCCGGTGGAAACCGAATCGTTGGTAGAATGGGCGTAGATCTGCCCCACCCCGCCCGTGCACAGAATCGTGGCCCGAGCCAGGAACAGGTCGATTTTATCCCGCTTCACATCCAGGGCATAGAGCCCGTAGCAACGCCGGGGGCCCGATTCCCGCTCCCCTTTGCCTAGGTGCTTTTTCGTGACCAGGTCGATGGCCAGGTAGTTTTCCAGGATGGTGACGTTCTTGTGCCCGGCCGCGGCTTCGATCAGGGCGCGTTGGATTTCATGGCCGGTGAGATCGTCCGCATGGACGATTCGGGAGCTGGAATGCCCCCCTTCCCGGGCTAAGTGGAAATCTACCTGGCCGCGCTTCCCTTTACCCCTGGAGCCGTTCCGGCCTGAGGCCATGGTGAACCGCACCCCCCAGTCGACCAGGTCCCGGATGGCCATGGGGCCCCGATTGACCAGGATTCGCACCCGGTCCTCACGGCACAGCCCCGCCCCGGCTGTCAGGGTATCCTGGGCATGGCGTTCCACGGAATCGGTCGGGTCCATGACCGAAGCGATGCCGCCTTGGGCCAGGTTGGTGGACCCGGAGGAACTGAGTTTCTTGGTGAGGACGAGGACTTTACCGTGGGAAGCGGCCTTCAAGGCGAACGAAAGACCGGCTATACCGGACCCGACCACGATGAAATCATATTCAGCCATCGGATCTCCGGCCGGGTCGGTCGAAAACTCGACCGTATTGGGCCAAATATATAAATTTAAGCGAATGGCCCCTTCTGTTGGGCCGGTCTCAAGACTGGAGTATTTCCGCTATGACATTGGATTGGATGAAACAACAGGCCAAATGGGTCATCATTTTCTTCGGCGTTTTCATCGTCGCCGGACTCGTCATGATGGACCGGGCCGGTACCTATGGCAATGATCGCCAGCATAATATCGTCGGCAAGGTCAACGGAGAAGATATCCCCACAGATCGCTTCCAGACCGAACTCACGAATTACCTGCGTGGGCAGGAAGCCCAGACCGGCAAGGCTCCGGAAGGCCTCCAATTGGCGCAGGTCCGCGAAGGACTTTTCAATTTCAAGGTCCAATCCATGTTGATGCAAAAGATTTTCACCGGATACCAATTGCATGCGTCCCGCGAAGAGATGATGGATTACATCGTCAAGCATCCGCAGGAGGTGGCCAGTCACATCGCGCGCTACAAGGGCTACGAGGAAATGCCCCCCGTCCTCACCGACTCCACGATAGACCAGGGCCGATATCAGAATTGGCTCGCCCAGGATTCCGTCTACGATCGTTATTCCATGCGCGAACTGGAAGAGCAGCTCCGCCAGTCGGTGATACCCCAGATCCAACTGCAACAGCTCATGAAATCCCAAGTCCACCGCACCTCGCTGGAAGAAGGATTCACCCTATCCCTCCGGGAAAACAAAGCCGGCCTGAAGTTCTACCACGTCTCAGTCGATTCGTTCCCCGTCAGCGCCGACAAGTTCAAGGATGCCGATCTTAAGGCGTACTTCGACGCCCACCCGGACAGCTTCTATTTCCGCGATGACGCGGCGCGGCTGGCCTATGTACGTATCCCTATCCAGCCATCCCGCACCGACACATCCCTTATGGCCGACTTCGCGAAGGAACTCAAGGAGCGCGTCAGGAACGGCGAAAAATTCGAAGACCTGGCCAAGGATTATTCCAATGATCCTGGCAGTGCGGAAAAGGGCGGCCGGTTGGATGGCCTGCGCGGCCGTGAAGGTTTCGATCCCGCATTCGCGAATGTGGCCTTCGCCCTGCAACCCGGGGAAATCTCCGAACCGGTTTTGAGCCAGTTCGGCTACCACGTCATCCAGCTCCACGACAAGCAGGCGGCCAAAGGCGACAGCGCTGAGAAAATTGAAGTCAGCCATATCCAGCTGAAGATCACCGTGGGCACAGAAACCACGGATAGCCTGATGGGTCAGGCCGAAAAAATCCGCGACGCCGCACAGAAGGTCGGTCTTGAGAAGGCGGCCAAGGACAGCAAGCTGGTCGTGGAAAAGACTCCGGTCTTCGAGAAGTCGAACCTTTCTCCGCTGGGCGGAAACTACGTGCAGGGAGTCAACTCCTTCGCGTTCAGCGATTTCGAAGCCAAGGAGAAGGTTTCCGAACCACTCCAGGCCGAAGAAGCGATCTACCTGTTCGAGCGCGAGGCCAAATTCGAAAAGGGCCGCAACTTCGAGCGCGCCAAGCTCCAGATAGGCGGCGTTCTCGCAAAGGAAGAGAAGCTGGCTATGGCGAAGAAGGAATTGGAAGCGCAAAAATCGGCAATCGCTGCGGCACCGGAAGGCGCCTTGCCCGCACGCATCGGTAAGGCCGTGCTCGATAGCACCTCAGCGGGACCCATCTCCGCCGACAATTGGCTTGCCGGGTTCGGCTATTCAAGCCCATCGCTGTTCAAGGTCTTCAACCAACCCGTAGGCGCATGGGGCGCGGTCCTCACCACGGACATGGGCGCCATTTTGGCCAAGGTAACGCAAAAGGCATTCCTTTCCGAATCCGAAATCGCATCAAAGACTCAGGCGCAAATGGGACAGCCCGACCCCTATCAGGTCAACGGGATTTTCCAGGAATGGGCAGCCAACCTTCCGAAGACGGCGAAAATCGAAAACACCATGGATATGGTCTTCCGTAATTAGCGATCTTTAAGTCTTGGCTAAAATAAATGATGCCTGTCGGCTTGACCGACTTCTCTAACTTGGTAGCTTGTGGGGAGCATGAAAAAGCTTATCATTTTGACTCTGATTAGCTTTGCCCTTGCGGGCCTGGGAAACATGTTCAGTAAGAGCTTGTCCGCTTCCCTGGGCTCAACTTCCCCCGACAACTCGATGCCGGCCAGCGGTTGGGCCATGTTCAAAGAGCTGTTCCACTAGTGCCTTGAACCGGTCGGCATTACCCTCCCAATCGACGCCTTCAACCGCCAAAAGGCCTGCAGGAAACCCACCTTAGGGCTTTTCGAGCCGTTTTCACGCTTCAGGCTCAAAACTCCAAAATAGCCTACAGATCTTGGCACCTTGGTTGGGTCTTGGATTTTCCACTTCCTCCCCAACTTTGCTGTTGGCTTAGGCCCCGCCCGGGGCCTAAAATGGACATGGCTAAAACCCCTAGAGGCAAATTGGAATCCAAAGGTAATATTCTGATTGTTGATGATGAACCGGCTATTTGCACGGTCATCTGCGATTATCTAAGGCTGCAAGGTTATAATTGCGCCAGCGCCAATGCCGTGGATTCCGCCCTGCAGATCCTGCAAACGGTCCAGGGAGTGGATTGCATCCTATCGGACATCAAGATGCCGGGCAAGAGCGGCATCGATCTCCTGAGGAAAGTCACAACCAATTGGCCCGACACGGCGGTCATCCTCTTCACGGGCAACGCCGAAATCCAAACGGCCGTTGCATCCATGCAGGAAGGCGCCTACGATTTCATCTTGAAGCCTATCCAGCTCAAGCAGGTGATCCACAGCATCACCAACGCCCTGGAAAAGAAGCGGATGAAGCTCGAGCTCCAGAACTACCAGCGGAACCTCGAGATGCTCGTCACCGAGCGCACCAACCAGATCAAAGAAGCCATGCAGATGCTGGAGGGTTCCCATCTCGATACCATCAACCGGCTATGCCATGCGGCGGAGTACCGCGATGACGAAACCGGCTACCATGTCCTCCGTATCAGCAAGTATTGCGAAGTGCTCGCCCGCGGCGTGGGCATGACGGAAGAGGAAACCTGGCTGCTGAGCAAGGCCAGCCCGCTGCATGATATCGGTAAGATCGGAATTCCCGATTCCATCCTGCTGAAACCGGGACGGCTCACCGCAGATGAATTCGAAATCATGAAAAAGCACGCCGAGATCGGCGGGCAGATTCTCAAGAATGCCAACTCCCGCGTCCTGCAGGTGGCCGAGACGGTCGCCATTTCGCATCATGAAAAATGGGACGGCAGCGGCTATCCCCGAGGGCTCAAGGGCGAGGAAATCCCCCTCATGGGCCGAATCACCGCCGTAGCGGATGTGTTCGACGCCCTGACAATGAAGCGGTGTTACAAGCCTCCGTTCTCTATGGAGCAATCGGCGGGGATCATCACCGAAGGCAGGGGCAAACATTTCGACCCGCTCATGGTAGACATTTTCCTGTCCCGCCTGAATGAATTCGTGGCCATCCATGGCGAATATTCGGAGAAGTAGCCGACTTCGCCCTAAGGGCGAAGACCCATTCGCCCTTAGGGCGAAGGCCGATACCAGCCGCGGGGACCGCTAAATAAAAGGCCCGGTCCGGAATTTTCGGATCGGGCCTTTACATTTCCAGGTTCCGAAAAAACGTTCGGCTACATCCTCAGCAACCGGCGGGTGGCCCGGAAGACGGGTTTGCCGGTAGCAGCGGCCTGCAAGGATAAGGTATAGACTCCGGCGGGAAGCGGGGCGTTGTGCTTATCGCGGCCGTCCCACAGGAAGCTTAGCGAGCTGCTGCCGCGAATCTTCTTTTCCCAGACCGTGCGGCCCATGAAGTCCCGTACCTTCAAAATGAACTCGACCTTGCCGAAGCTCTCAGGCAGGGCGTAACGGAAAAGGGTCGCCCCGGCGAAGGGGTTGGGATAATTGGAAAGTGCTAGCAGATGCAGGGGCACGAGGCCGTCCAAGACTGCATCCAGGTAGTTCTTGTCGCCGGCGACGATGTGATAGTCGTTCGCGCGCAGGTCCGCTTCGGTGAGCTGGACCGTAGCATCCGGATTCAATGGAGTTGCGGTTTTATTCAGAACGTCCACGAGGTAAATGGGAACCTCTCGGCTGATCTTCGAGAGGCGGAGTCTGATGCCTTTGGCTCCCTGGGCTGCGGAGGCCTTAAGGGCCCAATGGCCCTGCCAAGTTCCGGCCAAAGTCTGGATATATTGGGACACGGCCTCTTCCCCTACGGACCGGGTACGCTTTAGAGCGACGCGGAAATCCTGGCCCGGCACGCTCGGGGCCTCCGGGAAAACGGCCTCTTGGCTGCCCATACCGATGTTCAAGGACATCATGGCCGTCGAGTTGAAGGCTTCCAGACGAGCAGTCCAGGAATCCTCTGGCTGGGCTGCGGCCTTGGCCAGTGGGGTGCCCGAACGGCTGGAATCCAGGACCGGGAACGTCAAGGTGATGGGAGCGCTGGGTTTGATGCTATAGCCTTGCCAGGGAAGGAGCACCGAAGCCTTCGTAACCTGTTCCCAGGAAGCGGGCGTCACGGATCCATTCGCCTGTTTCGTCGGCTGGTTGTAATGCCATGCATCCGGAGGTGTCGCCTCCAACCCGGACTCCTTCAGGATATCCACCCATTTGATGGGAAAGTTGAACGGAAGTGCGAAGTCGTTCCATTGGCCGGGGGCCAAGGGCCGACTGAAGGATTCAAAATCCAGGGACATGCCGTCTGAAACCTTCGGGGTGTATGGGTTGGTGGCCCCGGACCAGGAAGCAAACCCTGCGTCATATTTGATGTCGGTGGGATTGGAGCCATTATAGGTGAAAAAGTCTCCTGCACCTTCTCCACCAGAGCCCTTGTAG